>CAYQTO010000073.1:0-16883 GCA_964420455.1 uncultured Candidatus Sumerlaeota bacterium
GCGGGCGGGGGAGAGGGCGGGGCTCGCGGCAAGGTCGTCGTAGGCGAGATAGGCGGCGGGGACGCCAGGAAAGCGACGGCGGAGGCGCCGGGCAAGGGCGCCCTGCCAGGGGGCGGAAAACCAGAGCAGGTTCGGCCGCAGGTCACGGAGGCCGGCGGAGTGGGCGAGGGCCCGGTCGGTCGCCGCCGACGTCATCGCGCGCCAGGATCGGCCCGGCCATCCCGACGGGGCGAATCGTGGAGCGAATGGAGGCACACCGGCGAGCGAAACCGCCCGGAAGTCCCGATCGTGAGCGTGCCATTCCCGCGCGGCCAGGGCCAGACGCAGCGGCGGCTCGACATAGAGGACGCGAGCCCCCCACCCGGCGAGCGTCCACAGATGGTACCTGCCCGCACCGTAGACCTCCGGCCCGCGCCAGGTGCCGGGCGCCAACGCCAGGATCCGCCAGGGCGCCGCCGCCGATTCCTCCGCGGACTCCATTCGGGAACGATCCATGCGACCCCTCAGAGACATAGGGGTTGACCGATTCATCGGGGCGACGGACACGAACAACCCCAATTCGCGCCGGGATGGAGCCATCGATGTTTCGCGAGATGTTAAAGGGAAAGCTGCATCGTGCAACGGTGACCGGCGCGAACCTGCATTACGTCGGCAGCATCACCATCGATCCCCGCCTGATGGACATGGTGGACCTTCTTCCCAACGAGAAGGTGCAGGTGGTGAACATCAACAACGGGGCGCGCTTCGAGACCTATGTGATCCCAGGCGAGCGCGACAGCGGGGAGATCTGCCTCAACGGCGCAGCCGCGCGACTGGCGGTGCCCGGCGACCGCATTATTGTCCTCCACTTCACGTGGCTGGCGGAGGAAGCGGCCCGCGCCCACCAGCCTCACGTGGTCGTCCTCGACGAGCACAATAATGTCGTGGAGCGCCTCCCACGCGAAGAACCCAACACCATCGCCGGGGTCGGGTGATGGTCCCCAACGCTTCCGGGCCCGCCCTTTCCTGGCAGCTGCGTGTTGCCAACGGGTTTCACCTGACGCGTCAAGCCCTGACGGTGATGGCCGCTGCCCCTCTCGCGCTGGTGCTCCTCATGGTTGCCTTCGCGGTTGTCGTGGAGGGCGACCCGCTCTTTCCCCCGACCGGTGACCCCAACATTGGGCTCGGGGTGCTTGTTCTTGCGCTGCTCATCAACGTGCCGGTGTGGCTGCTATGGCTGCTTCCGCCATATCGCTGGCCTTGGAAACCTTGATTTATCCGCGGACGAGCTCATCGGCGAGATAGCCGAGCGGGACGGCCTCGATTCCGCCGGCGAGCGGGAACGCGTCCTTGCCCCCATGCGCAAGGAAGGCGCGGGCGGGATTGATGTCGGCCACGTCGTTTACCGGGGACTCTTCCAGCTTTCCCGCGATCCGGTGCTTCACTTCCACCGCCCAAAGGCCTCGGTTCGGGAGGTCCAACAGAAGGTCAACTTCCGCACCGGCGGCAGGGCGATAGAACGCCGCGCGGGTGGCCGGGGGGGCGAGAGCGGGTTGGCTTTAACGGCAAAAGTGAACAGTTAAATACTTTCAGGGTCTCCAAATAGCATTGGGATCTGTTGGGGAATCTGCTCTGTTCCGATGGGGGTTGCACCTCCCGGCCGGCGGGCTAGATTGGCCCATTGCAGCTCCATCGCCCGGATTCCCAACGGTCCTCCCCATGCACCATCTTCTGATCAACGCGAACGTCTATACAATGGATCCGGCGCGGCCCCGCGCGTCGGTTATCGTGGTGACCCACGACCGGATCGAGGCGGTTGGTGGAGACGAGTTGCGGTTCCTCGCCACCCCGCGGACCCGCATCCACAACATGGCGGGGGCGACGGTGGTGCCGGCCTTCTGCGACGCGCACATCCACTGGTCGTGGACGGCGCTCAACATGAAGCAGTTGTCGCTGCACGATGTGCCATCCAAGGCGGAAGCGCTCGGGATCATCGCCCGTGCGGCGGAGGAAATGCCCGACGGCAAGTGGATAGTGGGGTTCGGCTGGGCGCAGAGCCTCTGGAACAACGAGTTTCCCACGGCGGCGGATCTCGATGCGATCACGCCCAACAATCCGGTCTTCATGGATGCGCGGAGCGGCCATGCGGCGTGGGTGAACTCGCTCGCGATGAAGATCGCGGGCATCACCGATTCGACGGCCAATCCGCACGGGGGCGAGATCCAGCGCGACCGGTCGGGCCATGCGACGGGGATCTTGTTCGAGGAGGCCAAGGAACTCGTGGCGCGGATGGTTCCCCAGCCGACAGTCGAGGAGATTGCCCGTGCGGTGGAGGACGCCCAACCGGCGGCGTGGGCTGCCGGCATCGCCTCGATGCACGACTACGACCAGCGCGATGCCTTCGATGCGTATCAGCTCCTCCACTTTCGAAAGCGCCTCGGTGTCCGGATTCGCAAGAACATCAACGACCCGTATATCGACCACGCCTACCGGCTGGGTATGCGCAGCGGGCTGGGCGACGACTGGCTGCATGTGGGGGGGCTCAAGATGTTTGCCGATGGGGCGCTGGGGTCGGTCACGGCCCAGATGCTCGAGCCGTATATCGGCCAGCCGGAAAACAGGGGGATCGTGGTAACCACCCGGGAGCGGATGGAGGAGCTGGCGCAGGAGGCCACGAGGCTTGGTTTTCCCTCAACGATCCACGCGATTGGCGACGAGGCGGTTCGTCACACGCTCGATGTGCTTGAGTCAACCCGCTCGCTCGAGCGCCAGCTTGGCATCATTCAGGACGAGCGCCGGCACCGCATCGAACACGCCCAGATCCTCCATCCGGACGACATCCCCCGCTTTCGCGAGCTGGATGTCGTGGCGTCGCTCCAGCCGATCCACGCCACGGCGGACATGGAACTGGCGGAGGCGGTCATCGGCGAGCGCGCCCGGTACGCCTATAATCCGCGCATCCAAATCGATCAGGGGGTTCATGTGGTGTTTGGCTCGGATTCGCCGGTGGAGCCGTTCGAGCCGATCAAGACGATTCATGCGGCGGTGACGCGGCGGCGGCCCGACGGGAGCCCCGGGGCGGAGGGCTGGTGGCCCGAGGCCCGCATCACGGTGGAGGAGGCCGTGCGGTGCTACACCGTCGAGCCAGCCTGGGTCGCCCACCAGGAGGACCGACTCGGGCAATTAAGCGAGGGATACCTCGCGGACCTCACCGTGCTCGACCGCGACATCTTCGCCATCGACCCCAACGACCTGCTGAAGACGCAGGTGCTGGGGACGATGGTGGAAGGCGATTGGAAGTGGGGGGAGTGGAAGGCGGACTAGGAGGGGTCCGAGGCAGGATTGTCGAGGGCGGGGAGTGAGGAGAGGATGCGGTCGTTGCTGGGCATGCCGCGCTCGGCGTAGATGATCCGGCCGTCCTTGCCGATGATATAGACGGTGCGCTTGACGATGCCCATGGCGCCGCGGGCGCCGTAGGCGCGGGTCATGTCGCCGGACTGGTCAGACAGGAGGGGAAACGGAAATCCATACTTTTCGGAGAAGGAGGCGTGGGACTGCCCATCGGCGGGGTTGACGCCGAAGACCATGGTGTCGCCGCGCTGGAACTGGTTCCAGTCGTCGCGCACCGCGCAGAGTTGCTGGGTGCAGCCGGGGGTGTCGTTGCCCGGGTAGAAGATGAGCACGACGTACTTTTCGCCGACATAGTCCTCGAGCGAGTGAACGGTGCCGTTTTCGTCGGGGACGGAGAAATCGGGAGCGACAGTTCCCAAGGTGAGCATCTCGCCCGGATCGCGTTCCTCCCCTTCCTCGCTGATCGATCCCTGACCATCGGGCACCGTACTGACACAGGCGGCGAGGAACATCAGGCAGGCGAGGAGGGGCAGAAGATTCAGAGAGCGGGGCATGGGGCGGATTACTCCCGGAGAGTTGTTCTGACGCGACTGGTGCAATTTCCAAGCCTTGAGATGTGTCAGGCCGTCAATAACAAGCCTCACGGCGGAGAGGACACCGTCGAGAGAGGCGGAGCAGAGGCCGTCTTGTAGATGCTGACGTCGTAGCGGAACTCGATCGGGCGCCAGCCCAGCGAGTGCCGGTTGTACGGCCACGCGCCCTGGTAATAGGCCGAAAGAAGGGACCCGGGTGGCAGGATCAGGTAGGCGGGCTGGCGGAAGACCTCCTCGTGGACGAGGATCCAGCGAGCCGGTTCCCCCGAATCGTCGCCCATGGGCCGTCCGAGAAACGAGGTGCCGTGGAGGGGATCCGTGGCGCCGGCAAAGAGAACCCCTGCGGACCGCACCATGTAGCGCTCGAGGGGTGACCCGGCCAGGTGCGGAGGGACGAGGCGCAGTTCCACCTCGAGGTAGTCACCCTCGAGCAGGAACGGTTGCTCGAGGGTGATATACAATCGGTCCTCATTGCCATAGGGGACGTGGCTCCCTTGGTAGAGTGCGGTGACGCGCAGGCCGGTGGTGTCGCGGAAACGGGCCTCTAGGCTGACGTGGGGCGGCCAGGTGGGGGTGCTGGCACGGAACATCAGACCGGTGACGACGGTGCCTTCTGCAAGAGGCCAGCGGCGGCGTAGGACCCCCCCGGGCCGCAGAACGGCCAACGGGCCGGGTATTCCCTCCGCGGCTAGCGGTCGGTTGCGATATCCGTCGGCCAGTTGGGGCACGGACCGGAGGCCGTAATAGTTTTCGCCCCGGATGGCTGATGTCATTGCCCGAGGACGCGGTTCGGGCTGGTCCCTCTGGCGGACGGTGACGCGGCGGTCGATTCCGAAGGCACGCACGAAGGCCTCGAACTGGATGGCCGGTTCCCCCCCCAGCAGCATCTGGTACTCGGGCCGTGGTTCATCAGGTGAAAGCGTCGCGACCCGTTGGGCGAGGGCCTCCATGGGCGCCCAGTTGGCCCGGTGCCACGCCAGGTTGTTCGCCACCGTCGCCCATGCATAGAGGCCCATGGTCAGCAGTTGGACGTATAGGGATCCGAAGAAGAGTGCCGATGCCGGAAGCAGCACCCACGGTGATTGCCGGCGGCGGATGGCCCAGACTCCGCCCCAGACGGCCACGCTCAGGAAGAACATACCTGCCAAGGCGGCGAACGGGGCAAATCGCCAGAGCGTATAGGCGCCCCATAGCGTGACGAACGCAGAGGCGGCCAGGATCGCGACCGCAGCGACGCCAGTGGCCACAGGAAGTGCCCAATTTCCCGAGGCGGTTGTCTGGCTTCCCCGTAAGCCGGCGCAATGCCAGCGCCACAAATCGACGATGGGAACGGCAACGAGCAGCGCCACAAACGGCGTGAAGTTAACCAGGTAGCGGGGCAACATGATGGGCCAGAGCGCCTGGGCCAGCGCCATCGCGAGGCCGAAACCAGGGACGACAATCCAGAAGGCGGTTTCCGGGGATGCCGCGTCGCGGCGGAGCAAGGCGATGAGCCGCGCCGTTCCCCAGGGAATCGCGAGCGCCAGCGCGACGCCCCACCCTTCCAGAAAGGTCCACCCGTAGTACTCCAGAGCCGCGGCGACCTGCCCGAGGGAGAAGGAGGGGCGTTCCGTATATCCAAGGATGGGCGAGGCGGACCACGGCCGAAAGAAGAACAGCCCAGGCAGGACCGCCACCAGCATGATTCCCGCGAGCCAAAGGGGGAAGCGCCAGTCGCCCTGGCGGCGGAGAAAGGCGATCCACCCGAGGGCCACCGCCAGACCTCCGGCGTAGGCAAGGACGTTGACCTTGATGAGGGCGGCGAATCCAAGGGCGACAAGTGCCAGCGCGCCCCAGGCCCACCGGGCGCCTCCGCGCGCCTGCAAGGCCATCAGCACCCCTGCGCACGACCACACGGCAAACGGAACATAGTACGAGTCGGTGGTATGGAGTCGTTGCCAGTTGCTGAAATGGGTCTGGAAGTCCGGGAAGACGGTAGGGCGGCCGAGGAGCGCGAAAAGCAGCAGCGCCACGATTCCATGCGTTCGCCCGAAGCCCGCCGTGCGCAGGGCCACTAGCATCCCGCTGCAGGTCGCGGCAAACAGCAGCAGCTTTCCCAAATGCCAGAGGGCGGCGTACTGACCGAAAAGAATCTGAAAGACAAACAGGTGGAAAATCAGCCCGGGGCCGAAGCGGTTGTCCTCCGGCGTCCAGACGAGGCCCCACCACCCGTCCAGATCGCCGGAGCGGAAGGCCTGTTCGAGGGCGAGGCTTCGTTCGAAAAAGAGTCCATCATCGATGAGCGACCAGGGCAGCATCAGCGTATGACCGTAGAGCACCACCGCGAAGGTCAGCGGACAGAGGACAAGGAAGCCCCAACCGATGGAGGGTGGCGGTGGGGGGAGGGGGTGCGCTTGTGGGTCCGGTGGCAAGGGTGGAAGAGACCTAGCCGACGACCGCAGGCGGCGCGGAGGCGCGGGATGATCCGTCGCGGCGGGCATGGGTGGGGAGGCGAATTCGGAAAGACGCACCGCCGAGATCACGGGAAGCGGCGTGGACGATGTTGCCCTGGTGGTGCTCGACAAAGCGGCGACAGAGCGACAGGCCGAGTCCCGTGCCGCCGGGCCTCAATGTGTGAAAGGGCTCGAAGAGGTTTTCGAGGATTTCCGCAGGAAGGCCAGGACCGCAGTCCTCGACAGTGAGGATGAGCGCCTCGTTGCCGGAGGTGAGGGTGACGCGGACGCGGCGGTCTTCGAGGTCCGTCGGCTCGATCGCCTGAATGGCGTTGGCAACGAGGTTGATCAGCACTTGCTCGACCTGGATGGGGTCGACCTCTGCGGTCGCCTCCTCGTCGGGGAGCCGGGTCTCGAGCTTCACGTTGGCGTTGTGAGCCTCCTTGCGACAGAAGGTCAGGGCGTTTTCGACGAGGGGCCGGAGGGGTGTCCGTCGGAGCTGTGGAGGCTCGTTGCGGGCGTAGGCGAGGAGGCTTTGGACGACTGTGTTGGCACGATGGGCGGACGCGATGAGGTGCCGCGCGGTGGTGGCGTCCTCGGGGGTGGGGGCTTCCTCCTCGAGGTTCTGGGCGAGCAAGTTGATCGCGGCGAGGGGGGAGCGGATCTCGTGGGCAATGCCGGCGAGGAGCTGGCCAAGGAGCGCCATCTTCTCGTTGATGACGAGGGCGTCGCGGGCCTGGCGGAGTTCCGCCACGGTGCGGCGGAGTTCCGCGGTGCGTTCCTCCACGCGTTGCTCGAGCGCCCGGTTGGTCGTCTCGATGGCCGCCTCGTAGCGCCGGCCGAGGGACCGCACCACCAGCGTTCCCAACAGCACCAACAGCACCAGCATGGGAATCATCACCAGGAGGACGGTCCGCTGGAGCGAGGCCATCGCCTCGGTGAATGCGTCGAGTTCCGTGTGGACGAGGACATCCCAGCCGCCGGAGGGGACGGGAAAGCGATGGACGATTTCGATGGGGGTGCCGTCGCGGCGAACCAGGAGACCCTCGCTCCCGCCGGCGGAAGCCCATTCGAGATAAGGCAGCGGGCGCTGGACTTCAGGCGGGAGGATCAGCATGCCCTCCCCACTGTGGCCGAGGTAGCCAGTGTTGGGATGACAAAGCACCTTCGCGTCCACAGTGCCCAGCAAACAGACATAGCGGTTCTCGTCTCCCGGCTTCAGTTCGAACGACTGCTGAAGGGATTCGAGGATCATGTCCGGGTCGACACCGCGCTGGAGCTGGGCCTCTAGTGCCGCCGCCAACTGGCGCCCGTACACTTGGTCGTTACGAATCTGGAGCTTGCGATTGGACTTCTCGACGGCCTCGAAAAGGATGACAAAGGCCAGGGTCCCGAGGAGGATCGCCACGGCGCTCAGGCCGAGAAAGGTGACGAGCGTCAGCCGCGCCGGGTTCAGATTCTCCATCGACCCAAAGAGGGCCGTGCTGCTGGATCGGGGGCTTTCCGGCCGCGGGTCAGGCATGGATCACCAATGATGAAGGAACGGCAAAAGAGAATGAAGGGATAATAGACATGGCGCCGTGGTGCTGGAAATCGGTTTTTTGCTTTCTGTGGCTGACTTCCCTGGCGGCGAGTGCGTTTGGCGACGGGGCAACGTCCAAGACGCTCGTTCTGGAACAGGTGCTGGCAGAGGCGCGCACCACCCGGGAGGCCCTTCGGCCGGACCCGATCCGGATCCTGGCGGGCCTGGACGCGGAAAGCTCCATGCTCCTGCGGGCGCTGAGCGCCGATCCCCTCCGGGCGCCCTACCGCGTGGCCATGACCGCCGACCGTTTTCGCGACGAAGTTTCCTCGCCCCACCGACTGCTGATGACCGCCGGCGGACTCGCAGGAGCCCGCATCGCCCGGGGCTATATCGGCAACCCCCTTCGCGAGATCGACCGCGCGCTCCTCGATGCTTCCGATCCCCTCGCGTGGGCCTTCGACCAGCCGGAGTATGCCGGGGCGGACCTTTCCACCCTCCCGGCGGCGGAGGACTTCCCCCTGCGCTGGCGCGTGGAGATCGGCCGGATGGTTGCCGTTTTGGCCCGCGCCGAGCGCTTCCGCAAGCGCGCCTTTCGTAACCTTCCCGAGGATGTTGATCCCGACGCCCTCTTCGAACAGGTGGCCCGCGGTCGCTTCCTTGATTTCGACGCCGCCGATTACCGCGTGTATATCCACGACCTCGAACTCGAGGCACTCGTTGGCGGCTTCCTCGATATCATCGCCGCCGTGGAAGACTTTCATGCGTTCGCCGGGGAGGAGGAGAACACCCCCGGGGGGAGTTGGTCCGTCGACACGCCCCTGGGCACGGTCGTCTATACGGGTCCGGGCCGTGACGACCGGCACGAAATGCTCGCGCCGCTCCTGCTTGTGGACATGGGGGCGACGACACCTATTTTGAGGAGGACCGGGGCCGCGCGCGCACGGGGCTATCGGTGATCTACGACCGTTCGGGGGACGACCGGCACTGGAGCGAGCCGGGGCGGGGGAACGGCGCGTTCTTTGGCTACGGTCTGACGTTCGACGGCGGCGGCGATGATGTCCACGGGGGCGCGTACCTTTCCGCCGCGGGGGCCCTGTTCGGGGTCGCCGCCCTGGTGGATCTCGGTGGAAACGACCGCTACGAGTCCACCGCCTACTCGCAGGCCTACGCGCTGGGGGGCGTGGCGCTGCTGGCGGACCTCGGCGAGGACGACGGGGACGTCTTCGAGTCGGTCATCACCTCGCAGGCGAGCGCGGGGCCCTTTGCCGCCGCGGTGCTGCTGAACGTGGCGGGCGCGGACGTCTATACGCTCGCGAACGATCCCCTGCTGGAGCCCTCCCCCCAGGCGCCGGACCGCAACGCGTCCATGGGGCAGGGGATGGCAACGGGGGTGCGGGCGGACCTTGGGGATGGGCGCTCGCTCCCGGGCGGGGTGGCCCTGTTGCTGGACGGTGCGGGCAACGATGTCTATACAGCGGAGGTCTTTGCCCAGGGGACCGGCTACCTGCAGGGCACCGGGTTGCTCGTGGACGAGGGGGGAGACGACGCCTACACGGCCCATTGGTACGCCCAGGGTGCCGGTGCCCACGGGGCCGCGGGGGTGCTCATCGACCGCGCCGGAAACGATAGGTACGCGGCCCGCACCTACGTTGCCCAGGGCGCCGCCCACGACGACACCGTGGCGCTCCTGGTGGATGCCGCCGGCAACGACCACTACACGGTGCGCTCCTTCGGCATGGGGGCTGCCAACGACAATGGAGTGGGTATCCTGGCGGACTTCGTTGGGGACGACCGGTACCAGCTGGAGGCGGGGGAGGCGTTCGGCCTGGGCGCGGGAAAGATCACCAAGTGGGGGACGACGCGGGAGTCGTCCGCATCGCTCGGGCTCTTCTTCGACCTGGGCGGAGAGGATGTCTATACGGTTCGCCGCGGGGGTCCGGCGAATGACGCGGTATGGGCATGGCCGCGGAAGTATCCGGACGCGGACCTGCCGAGCGAGGCTGGCGCCGGCATCGACGGCGTCTATACGGATCCGCCGTTCCGGCTCGAGCCGTGGACCGAGGACGAGGGGGAAGACGCACGCATCCGCGAGGAGGCGGTCGCCGCGCGGCGGGCCTTTCGCGACCGGTGGAAGGGTGACTGAAAAAGGGACGGGCCGCCCCGGAAGGCGGCCCGTGCGCTGCGAAAGGGGGGGATGGCTTACTGAACGACTTCGAGGAGTTCGACCTCGAAGGTGAGGAGGCTGTTGGGCGGGATGCCGGGGCGGCCGGCCTCGCCATAGGCGAGGTCCGGCGGGATGTAAAACTTGTACTTGGCGCCTTCCTTCATAAGCTGCAGCCCCTCCGTCCATCCGGGGATGACACCATTGAGGGGGAACTCGGCGGGCTCGCCGCGGTCGTAGGAACTGTCGAACTGGGTGCCGTCGAGGAGCGTGCCGCGATAATGGACGCGGACGGTGTCGGTAGCGGCGGGAGAGGTGCCGTCACCCTCCGTCATGACCTCGTACTGGAGGCCGGACCCGGTGGTGGTGACGCCGTCGCGCTGGGCATTTTCCTCGAGGAAGGCGCGGGCCTGGGCGAGGTTCTGCGTCTGGGCGGCGGCCTGCTGCTCGGCGCGCTTGCGCTGCAGGAAGGTCTGGAACTCCCGCAGGGTTGTCATCATCTGCTCTTCGCTGAGTTCGGACTCCGCGCCTGTATAGACATCGTTCATGGCCTTGGCGAAGGCCTCGGGGTCGAGCTGGACGTCGAAGTTACCCATTTCGCGGGCGAACTGCATGCCGAAGGCGTAGCTGACGCGGGACATGTCGGGGGCTGCGGCACCGGCGGCCTGCATGGCGGCCGCTGGGTCCTGCGCGTTGGTCGGCACGGCGAGGAGGCTCGCCGAGGCGAGGGCAAAGCTGGCAAAAAGCCTTTTCATGAAACATCCTTTCGGGAGGTTTGGCCGAATACGGGCGCGGACGCTGGCAGTCCTCCCGGCGTCATACAAGGAATTTCTCGGCGGTTTTCCGGGCTTCAGGAAACGTAGTCCGCCTCGGTGAACCAAAGGGCGAGCTCGCGCTCGGCGGACTCGGGGGCGTCGCTTCCATGGACGAGGTTCTCGGTCACGATCAGGGCAAAGTCGCCCCGGACCGTACCCGGCGCGGCGTCCGCGGGCTTGGTGGCACCCATCATCTTGCGGACAAGGCTGATGGCGTCGGGGCCGGCGACCGCGAGGGCCACCAGCGGGCCGCCGGTCATGAATGCCTTCAGCTCGGGGTAGAACGGCTTCTCGATGTGTTCCGCGTAGTGCTTGTCGGCGAGGTCCGACGTCATCTTCATAAGCTTCATCGCGCGAATTTTGAGGTTCTTCTTCTCAAAGCGGCCGACGATTTCGCCGATGAGGTTGCGCCGCACGGCGTCGGGCTTGATGAGGACAAGGGTGGTTTCCATGTGGGCGAGTCCGCTGGTGGTATGTGGCCCCCGGCCGGGGCGCGCCGAGTGGGCGAACGCCGCCACGGTGGGTCAAGATGAGGATGCGGACATTGGGCGGGACCGGGAGGGTGCGCTTGTGAGACGGCAGAGCCGGCTGCGGGAAACGGCCGCGCGGGCCCTGCGGCGGGTGCGTGCCGGCGACGAGCAGGCCCTTCTCCAGTGGACGATCCACGGCGAGCAGGGCATCCCCGCCACCCCGCGCCAGCGCCTCAACCGGCTCAAGCGCTGGTGGCGCCTCGCCCAGGTGCTCGAGGTCATGCGGCCGGGAGACCGGGTCTGGGATGCCGGGTGCGGCACGGGGACCGACGCGTTGCTGTTTGCGGTGTTGCGTGGCGTGCGCGTCCGGGGGAGCGACGTCCAGCCGGGGCGCATCGCCGAGGCCAACCGCCGCCGGCGCAAGTGGAAGGAACTCTTTCACCCGGGCGAGGGGCTGGTGAGCCCCTTCATTGCCGAAAATGTTCACCGTTCCAGCCATCCGGACGCCGCGTTTGACCTGGTCTGGTGCAACCAGGCGATCGAGCACATCGAGCCGCCGGAGGAGTTTCTCGGCGAGTGCGCCCGTGTGCTCCGGCCCGGGGGAATCCTTGCCATCGGCAACATGAACGGGCGCAATCCGTATATACGATGGAAGGCGGCGCGGGACCGGGGGGCAAAGCCGGTGGTGGGCGAGGTGGCGGACCCGCGGACCGGCGAGGCGGTGGCCTACGCGAACGAGAAGGTGCGGAGACCGGCTGCGCTGGCGGCGATGGCGGCCGAGGCGGGCTTTGCCAGCACGGAGGTGCGGCACTTCGGCTGCGTGCCCTCGCCGCTGGCGGTGGTGCATCCGCTCGTGCGGCCGCTCTTCGGGGTGGACGGTTTGCTGAGCGCGACGCCTCTCGCGCCCGTGCTGGCGCAGGACTTCGTGCTGCTCGCCCGGAGGTAGTTGGCGCGGCGGATAGCGGCTCGGCGGTTCACGCGGGGTCGGCCGCGGCGAAGAGGTCCGTTTGTTCGGTGGCGGGGGCGTTGGGGGCGGTTGGGGGATCCTCGGGGAGGTCGATGCCGGCGGGGAGGAGGAGGGTCTGGAAGGCGCGTCGGAGGAGGCGGATGTAGGCGTCGGGGTCGTAGCCGGTCTCGGGCTGGAGGAGCTGGGCGAGGCAGACGCGGCGGAGGGGGTCGCGGTCCTTCTGGCGGACGATGAGGTAGGTGACGGTCTGGCCGGCGCGGAGGGGGATGCCGGCGAGGGTGCCCTGGCGGGCGGCGAAGGCGACCATGTTGTTGGAGCGGTATTCGGCGGGGTCCATGGAGAGGTGGCGGGTGATGAGGAGGCGATGGCGGGGGATTTCGGCGTTGCGGAGGGCGCGCTCGGCGTCGGCGAGGAGGCGGAGGAGTTCGGGGACGAGGGCGCGATAGCCGGCGAGGTCGCCGGCGGTGGCGAGGAGGTCGACGGCGTGCTTCTGGAGGTCGCGGTGAAAGGGGGGGAGGTCGTGGCGGCGGGCCTCGATGCCGCGCATCTTGACGGAGCCGTCCTCGAACCGGCCAAAGAAGCGGTTGGGGACGGGCATGGCGGGGTCGACGCGGGAGGGGAGGAAGGCGATCCAGCGATAGACACCCTCGAGGGCGATGGGGAGGTCGGTGGCGGCGAGGATGTCGTCGCACAGGGCGCGTATGTCGTCGGGGGTGGGCGGACCGAGGTGGGCGTGGGCGGGGTCGCGCTGGCACCAGAAGCAATCGACGATGGCGTGGAGGACGCGAAAGCCATGGCGCTCGCATACCTCGCGGGCGGTGAGGAGGCGGTCGCGGGCGAAGGCGCAGACGGCCTCGTGGGCCTCGATGCGGCCGAACCGTGCGTTGCGGTAGCCGAGGTAGCCAAAGCAGCAGACGAGCAGCCATTTGAGGGCGGTCTGGCGCGCGTCGACGACGAAGTGGAGGTTCGTCTCGCCGTCGGCCCTGGCGCGGGCGCGAATCGCCTTGTAGCGGACCCGCTTGTCGATGATCGGCGCCAGCGCGCGGGCCACCAGCCCCTCGCGCTTCTCGCAGATCGTATAGCCGATTTCCGGCACCCGCTCGTTCTCGCAACAGCGGCAGTTCACCGTCTCCGGCGAGACGTTGAAGCGCGACATGATGGTGGGGTACATCGAGACGAAGTCGATCTCGACGACGTTTTCAAAGGCGCCGGTGAGGGGTTGGTAGACGAGGCCGCCGCGGTCCGTCGCGAGCAACTGGTCGGCGGTCTTCCAGGCCTCGGGCACCGTTTTTTTCCACGGGATGAGGAATCCCTCGCGAAAGGCGAAGTTGAGCTGAATGGAGGTGATGCCGGTGCCGACGGAGCGGCGGCCGATGCGCTGGACGGGGAGCTTGGAGACGCGGGCGACCTCGACGAGGCCGTGGAGGCCGGTGTGTTCGACCATGAAGGAGTTTTCGGTGTCGAGGTGCCAGCGGCCGCACAGGGCGTAGTCGGGCGCTTGGTAGAGGACGCGGCCGTAGGAGAAGTAGCTGCGTCCCTCGAGGCGGATGGGGCGTGGGCGCGGGGGCGGCTCGCGGTCGAGGCGCAGGGGGATCGGGGCACCGTCCTCGTCGCGGACCTGCTGCTGGAGGAGGAGGAGCAGGGGGAGGAGGAAGGAATCGCCGCCGCTGGTGAGGAGGATGTCGGGGTCCTCGCGGGCGAGGAGGGCGTCGAGGGAGCGGAGGAGTTCGCGGGGGTCGTCGCCGTCGAAGGTCTGTCGGCGGCCGTCGATGGTGACGGACAGCCAGTCGAGCCGGGGCGCGCCGCCGTGGAGCTGGCCGTCGCCGTCGAGCTCCGCGGTCACCAGGTCCGGCAGCGTATAGCCGGTGTCCCACTCGTCGTCGTCGCGCTCGATGTGGAGGATCTCGCCGTCGCGCTCCGTATAGACGCAATGGCCGAGGGGGACGAGGTCGTGGAGGAAGCAGTAGTGCTGCTCGGGGAGGAGGTCGGCGTTGTGGTAGTCGACGTCGGGATGGCGGCGATAGAGGCGGTTGAGGAGGCCATGGTGCCAGGCGTGGGGGTCCTCGAGGCGGACCTCGAGGACGGGGAGGAGCTGGCCGGTCCAGAAGTCGCGCCGTTGGGTGGTGCCGAGGACGGTGGCATGGCGGGACCATTGTTGGAGGGTGCGGCGGCAGGGATCGAGGACGGCGGGGGGGCCGGCAAGGTACATCGAGGGGGTGAAGCGGTGGAGGAGGCGGCGTCGGGTGCCGTCCTCGTCGATGAGGGTGAGGGCGATGCCCTCGGGGCGGGCATGGAGGTCGAAGAGGAAGGCGCGGGGCACGGCGGGGTTCAGGCCTCGGGGTGGGGGGCGGCGCGCAGCTGCTCGAGATCGCGGCGCAGGGCGTCGATCTGCTTTTGCTGCTCGAGGAGGATCGAGAGAAGGACGGCATCGAAGGGGACGGGGCGGGCGGCGGCGGCGGCCTCGGCCATGTGCTGGCGGGCGTGGGCGAAGAGGCGATCGAACGGCGCGTGGTCCTCCGCCCGCAGGGCCCGGCGGTATCCCGACCAGGCGGCCCTTTCGCGCTCGAGCGACATGTTGAAGGTAGGGACGGTGCGGCCCATGGGGGGACTCCTCGGGGGGGCTAGACGCGGATTTCCAACTGGGTGGGATCGGCGGGGCGGGAGGGTTTTTCGAAGCGCTGGGCGTAGAGGGGCTCGCGGCGGGGGCGGGGCGCGTCGAGTCGTTCGAAGATGAAGGCGCCGGCGGCAAGGGTGCGCAGGCGGGCGGTCACGTCGGCCACGCGGGCAAGGCGCTCGCGCCAGGGACGGACGGGGGGCACGCCGGGTTCCCCCGTCTCGGGGCTGAACGTTGCGAGGATCGACCCGCCGTCCTCCCGCAGTTGCCCCATGGCGGCGAGCGCACGGCCAAAGAGGTGCTCGCGCTCGAACCGCGGCAACTGCTCGTCGAGAAACAGCGTCTCGATGCCGAGGACCACGAGGAGGGGGGGCTCGGGCCCGGCCGCCAGGCGGGGAAACTCCTCCGTCGCCAGCGCCGTCAGCTGGTGCACGGTAAAGGCCCGGGAGAGGAAGACCCGGCGCAGGACCTCGTGGGGATCGAGCCCCATGGAGCGGGCCCATTGCGAGAAGCGGTAGGGATCGAAGCGGTTGCAGGCATCGGCGCAGTAGATATGGCGGCGGTGGGAGAGGAGGCGGGCGGCGCCGGCGAGGACACGGGGCATCTCGCGCGGAGGAGCCTCGAGCGCCACGAATGCCGGTCCCCGAAGTGACGCCCCCACGGGACCCGCGAGTTGGACCGCGCCCCCCGCCTGCCAGGGATTGGTATCCATGTGAGGGGCGATGGCCATGGGGCGCTCCTTGCGTGGGGGGGTGAAACTGGGAACGCGAGGGTGTGCCGGTGCGGCGGGGAGGGCAACGAAAAAGCGAATAAAAAGCGAAAATCGGCGCCCGCTAAACTACCCGGCGCGTTGGCTACGCCGACTCGCGCACGACGACCCGCGGCTCGATGTTGAGGTGTTCGACGCGGGTCTCCTTCGCGTCGCTGTCGAAGGCGCGCAGGAGCATCTCCATGGCCTGGCGGGCGATCTCGCCCTTGGGCTGTTGGATGGTGGTGAGGGGGATCTCGAGGCTGGCGCTGATGATGAGGTCGTCGAAGCCGACGATGGCGACGTCCTGGGGGACGCGGAGGCCGGCGGTGACGACCTTGCGGATGCAGGCGATGGCGGTGAGGTCGGAGGAGGCGAAGATGGCGGTGGGCCGTTCGGCGAGCTGGAGGAGGGTCTCGATGCCGCAGAACTTCTCCTGCTGGAGGAAGTCCTGGTTGAGGACAAGGAGCTCGTTGCGGACGGGGAGGCCGAGTTCCTCGAGGGCGTCGCGGTAGCCTTGGAAGCGCAGGCGGTTTGTCTGGAACTCGATGTTGCCGCTGACGAAGGCGATGTGGCGGTGGCCGCGGGAGGCGAGGTATTCGACGGCGAGGCGGCCCCCCTTGACGTTGTCGACGCGGACGCTGCTGGCGGCGACCTTTTCGAGTTCCGTGTCCATGAGGACGAGGGGGAAGCCGATCGCGCGAAGTTCGCGGTAATGGCGCAGGTTGGCGTCGGAGGTGAGCGGGGCGATGATGGCGCCGTCCACATGTCCCTCGGAAAGACCGCGGAGGTACTCGGCCTCCTTCTCGACGGTCTCGTCCGTGTCGCCAATAATCAGCCGGTAGTTGTGCTCGGAGGCGCAGCGGCTGATGTGCTTGGCCATTTCGGCGAAGTAGAAGTTTCCGAAGTCGGAGGCGAGGAACATGATGCGGTTGGTGCGGCGGGTGGCGAGGCCGCGGGCGGTGATGTTGGGGCGGAAGTTGAGCTTCTGGGCGACCGCCTGGACGCGGGCGCGGGTTTCCGGCGAGACGCGGTCGCGGCCGTTGAGCACCCGCGAGACGGTCCCGATGGAGACGCCGGCCATTTCCGCGACCGTATAGATGGTGACCGTCTCGCGCTTCATGGCGCCGTGAGCCCTCGTTCGGATTTGGAACAAGCGCTTTTACCGCCGCCCTGGCCGGGTCGTGTCAAAGCGAATGCGCGGCGGCCTGCAAAGCGGGGGGCGGGC
>CAYQTO010000074.1:0-16768 GCA_964420455.1 uncultured Candidatus Sumerlaeota bacterium
ATGGCGAGGGCGGCGGCACGCCGAACCCGACCCCAACGCCCGCACCCGATCCGGATCCGGACCAGGAACCCACCCTGGACTGCAATGAGGAGATTGAAGGCACGGTGACGGCAATCGATGCGGCCACCCGCAGCTTCACCATCGGCAACACGGTAACCGTCCGTACCAACGGTTCGCCAGAGATCGAAATCGAGCGTGGGCCGGATGTGGGCTTCTCGCAGATCACCGTCGGAGACCGTGTCGACGTGTACGGCTGCCTTACGGGCGCGAACGAGTTCATCGCGGAGGAGGTGGAGATCTACCGCCTGGCGCCGCGTATGGGGTACGCGATTGCCTACGAGCAGGTGGCGCAAACGCGTGACGAGGAGGCGTTTTCGGATTCGAACGGTGGCTGGGAGGTTGGCGGTGTGGAGGCCCTGTTTACGGTTCCGGTCTCGGGATACAATGGCGCCGCGGGAGCGGTCGAGCTGTCGGCCTCGGACGCGAACACGTTTGGATTCTGGTCCGTGGGCACCGGTGTGGAAGCGCGTCCGGGGGCCGTGTATCGCGCCCGCTTTCATGTGAGCGCGCCGGGTCTCGGGGCGACGGAGACCGCCCCTTCCTTCCGTGCGCGGCTGAACCTTTCCTCGTTCCAGGCGGCCGGCATCACGGTGATCGAGGGGATCCCCGGCTCCCAACTCGCCGCTGATGCGGACGGCGCCGTCTACGAGGTCTACCTTCCGGTTCCCCCCCAGGCACCCACGGGCAACACGGTGTTCGCCGCCTTCGACATCCTGAACTTCTCCTCTGACTCCTCGCCCGGTGCGGTGCTCCGCCTCGAGCACTTCACTCTCGAGGAGATCAGCACCACGACGTCGGCGCGCTGAATCGACATCTCGCTGGAGGCGCGCTTGCGCCCCCCTGGATCCCCCGGTTGGCCTCCTCCGCCATCCGGGGGATTCCTACGTTGGTGTCAGACGCAGGAGCTTGGGTTGACGTCCCATGGCCGCGCGGGATGTTAGGCTTACCATGCCGGGAACGGGCACGCCCCCGGCGGAGGAGAAGAATTGATGACCGCCCGATGCCTCGCCGCAGCCGCCTTGCTGGCGATTGCCCCCGCGCTCCCGGCGCAAAGCTGGGAACTTGTCTGGTCCGACGAGTTCGACGGCCCGGAGATCGACAGGGCGAAGTGGAACTGGGGGGTGAACGCGTGGGGAGGCGGCAATAACGAGCTCCAGTTCTATACGGACCGGCGGGAGAACTCCTTCATCGAGGATGGCCAGCTGGTGATCCGGGCGATCAAGGAGCGCTATACGGGGCGGGACGAGCGCGACGGAGAGTTCCGCACGCGGGACTATACGTCGGCGCGGCTGAATTCGGCGAACAAGGGGGACTGGCGATACGGGCGGATCGAGGCGAGGGCCAAGATGCCGCAGGGCCAGGGGCTGTGGCCGGCGATCTGGATGCTGCCGACGGACTGGGTCTATGGTGGCTGGGCCGCCAGTGGCGAGATCGACATCATGGAGTATCGGGGGGACCTGCCAACGACCCTCTATTCCACGATCCATTTCGGCGGCGAGTGGCCCAACAACACAAAGATCGGCGGCACCACAACCGTCCCCGACATGTCGCAGGACTTTCACGTCTATGCGTTCGAGTGGGAGGAGACGGTGATGCGGTGGTACTTCAATGATCGGTTGGTGTACCAGACGAGTTCCTGGTTCAGCAGCAACGCGCCTTATCCGGCGCCGTTCGACCAGCGCTTTCACCTGCTGATGAACGTGGCGATCGGGGGGAGCTTCCTTCCGAACCCGCCGGCGGATGCGGACTACTTTCCACAGGAAATGCGTGTCGACTGGGTGCGGGTGTACCAGCGCAACGACGATGACCAGCAGCCGTGGAATGGCGAGCGGCACGTGCTCCCGGGGCGGATCGAGGCGGAGCACTTTGACGTCGGCGGGAGCGGGATCGCCTACTCCGACACAACCCAGGAGAACATTGGCGGGGTCTTCCGGCCGGACGAGTCGGTGGACATCGAGCCGTCGCAGGACATTGACGGAGGGAATGCCATTGGCTGGTTTGTGACGAACGAGTGGGTCGAATATACGATCGAGGTCCCGGAGGCGGGCGACTATCGGTTCCTGATCCGTTATGCATCGGAGGCGGGGGGCCTGGCGACACGGCTCCAGGTTCGAGAGGGCTCGACGGTGGTTGCGTCGCTGACGTCATCCCTCCAGTCGACCGGGGGATGGTACGACTGGGACACGTTCGATGCGGACACGATGCGGCTCGAGCCGGGCACGTATCTGCTCCGGCTGATCAACATCGGGGCGGAGGTGAACGTGAACTACATCGACGTGTTGGGTCCGCCCCACGCTGGTTTCCAGAGCAACCTCTGGCTGGTGCAATAAGGCAGGATCACTCCGGCCGGGCCTTGAAAAAGATGGCGTAGAGCACCGGCACGATGACCAGAGTCAGGATCGAGGCGAAGGTAAGCCCGGCCATGATGGTGACCGCCATGGCGACGAAGAAGGCGTCGACGACAAGCGGGAGCATCCCGAGGACCGTTGTGGAGGCGGCCATCATGACGGGGCGCATGCGGCTGACGCCGGAGTCGAGGATGGCCGTATAGACGGGGTTCCCCTCGCGGATCTGCAGGTCGATCTCGTCGACGAGGACAATGGCGTTCTTGATGAGCATTCCCGAGAGGCTCAGGAGACCGAGGAGGGCCATGAAGCCGAAGGGTTGATTGGTCGCGAGCAAGCCGATGGTCACGCCGATCACGGCGAGGGGAACACAGAGCCAGATGATGAGCGGCTGGACGAGCTTGTTGAAGAGCACAATAACGACAATGATCATGAGGAAGCCAAAGAGGACGACCTTGCCGCCGAGGGCTTCGTTGGCGTCCTTGGACGATTCGTACTCGCCGCCGAACTCGAGAGTGCAGCCGAGGGGAATGTCGATGGCCTCGATTCCGGGACGGATGCGGTTGAAGACGACGGAGGCGTTTTCCGAGCGCGGGTTGGACTTGATGATGATGGTCCGCTGGCGGTCGCGGCGCTTGATGATCGGGTCGACCAGGGCGGTTTCGTAACCGGAGACGATCTGGGCGAGGGGGATGGACTCGCCGGTAGCAGGGCTGCGGATTTCGAGGGAGCGGATGGATCCGAGGTTCTCGCGGTCTTCTTCGGGAGCGCGCACCACAAGGGGGAGGACGTTATCGCCCTCGCGATAGGACCCGACGGCGCGGCCCTCGAAGGTTTCCTTGATGAGGTTGGCGACGGAGGGGCGCTCGATGCCGAGCTGGCGCGCCTGGGTGTCGAGGAGGAGCGGCTGATATTCCTTCACCGGCGTGCGCCAGTCGGTCTGGATGCCGATGAGATTGCCGTCTGCATACATGACCTCCATGACTTGGGAGGCGAGGCCGCGCAACACTTCGGGGCCGGGGCCCTTTACGCGAATCTGGATCTTGTTGGCATCGCCGGGGCCGAGGGCGAACTTGTAGGTCTGGCAGATCGCCTGGGGAAGCCGCTCCTCAAGGATCGACTGCACCTCGAGCGACAGGCGGCTGATGGTCCGGTAGTCCTCCACATCAACGAGGAGGAAGGCGTAGGCGGAATTTCCGCTTTCCGGCGAGAGGGTAAGGAGGAAGCGGGGCGGCCCCTGGCCGACAAAGTTGGTGACGCCGGTGACGCCGGCCTTCTCGCGAATGAGAGTGGCGGCCTCATCGGCAACGCGCTTCGTTTCCTCGATGTCGGTACCTTCCCGCAGCCAGACGTCGACCATGAACTGGGGACGTGTGGAGGCGGGGAAGAATTCGGAGCGGATGAAACCAAAGCCATAAAGGGAGAGGAGCAGGAGACCAACCATGACCCCTATGACGACCCAGCGAAGGCGCAGGGCGATCACGAGCAGTTGGCGGTAGAAGCGGAAGAACGGAGCGTCGTAGGCATTGTCGGATGGGGACGCGCCGGCGGCGGCGCCCTCGAGGAACATCGCACAGAGCACCGGCGTGAGCGTGATCGCCGTCACCCAGCTGAGGGAGAGGGAGATCAGAATGACGAGGAAGAGGGACCGAGTGAACTCGCCCGAGCTGTCGTTGGAGGCGCCAATGGCAGCGAAGGCGAGGATGGCGACGACGGTGGCGCCGAAGAGTGGCATGGCGTTCTGGCTGACGACCTTGCCGGCCGCCTCGGTACGGTCCTCGCCCCGTTGGATGCGGATCAGCATCCCTTCTGTAATGACGATTGCGTTGTCGACGAGCATTCCCAGCGCGATGATCAGCGCGCCGAGGGAGATGCGCTCCAGCATGACGCCCATCATGTACATCGGGATGAAGGTACCAATGATGGTGACGAGGAGGACGATGCCGATGATGATGCCGCTGCGCATGCCCATGAAGAGGAGCAGGACCACGATCACGATGGCAACGGCCTGGAACAGGCTCGAGATAAAGCCCGAGATGGCCGTGGTGACCGCATCGGACTGAATGGAAATCGGATGGAACTCGACGCCAAAGGGGAGCAGTCCGGCGTCGGCGATTTCCTCCATGCGCTCCTTGATCGCGTTGCCCATGGTGACCACGTTGCCGCCGGAAACTGTCGAGATGGCGAGGCCGATGGAGGGCTTGCCGTCGACCTCGATGAGGAAGGACGGCGGGTCGACATATCCGCGGGAGACCGTGGCAATGTCGCGAAGATAGACAAGGGGCTCGCCATTGCCCCCGCCGACGAGCAACTCGCCGATTTCGTCGACGGAGGTGATTACCCCTGTCGGGCGCAGCGCCACCCGCTCGTCGCCCACGAGAGCCGTCCCCGCATCCACCACGAGGTTCTTGTTCTGGAGGGCGGAATAGATCTGATCCCGTGAGACACCAAAGCGGGCCATGCGTGCCGGACTGAGGTCGATATAGACGGCCTCGGGCTGGACGCCGACCAGGTTGATCTTGGCCACATCATCGACGAGCAGGAGTTCGCGCTGGAGATACTTGGCGAGGTCGTGGAGTTCGGCGAAAGAGTAGCCGTCGCCGCTGATGGCGAAGAACACACCGTAGACATCGCCATAGTCATCGTAGACGTTGGAGGGGCCGGCGCCGGAGGGCAGGCGCGATTGCACATCGCCGATCTTGCGGCGCAACTCGTCCCACACCTGGGGCAGGTTGCCCTTGGGGACGGTGTCCTTGATGACGACATCGATGATCGATCGGCCGCGGCGCGAGGTGGAGCGGACCTCGTCCACCGTCCCGAGTTGTTGAACGGCACGCTCGAGAACATCCGAAACCTGCGATTCCACTTCAACCGGCGTCGCGCCGGGAAACGGCGTGATCACCTGCGCCTGCTTGATGGTGAATTCCGGGTCTTCCAGCCGCCCCATGTTCTGATAGGAGAACAAGCCGCCGAGGACAAAAACCACCGTCAGCACGAGGACGCTCGTGCGATACTTGATCGAAGCCTCGCCGATATTCATCCGTTCACAGTTCTCCGGGATTCTGCATTTCCACCACCCGGTCCCCTTCGGAAAGGAGGTGAACGGCAGAGGCGGCAATGATCTCGCCGGGGTTGAGTCCATCGAGAACGGCGATTGCATCCTCCCAGATCATCCCTGTGGTGACCTGGCGGCGGGTGATCGCCCCGGTGGCCGGATCCACGACCCAGACGGAGTTGGTCCCGTTGGGCGCGGAGGTGATGGCGCTGGCGGGGACCATGAAGCCTTCGCCCGCCGGTGATCCTTCGCCGCGGATCACCACGTTCATCCCCGGCCGGATGGGCGATCCCGGTGGCTGGTCCATCTGGAAGACAACCTCGAAGGTCTGGGTGGCGGGGTTTGCCTCCGTCTGAAACTCCTTCACGCGGACGGGGTATTGCTCGTCGGAAACAGCGGGGACCGTCGCGAAAGCGATCTCCTCGTCCGGCTGGAGTTCGACGCGTCGCAGACCGGCGACCATGGCCCGTTCAGGCACATTGATCACGACTTCCATCCGTGTCAGGTCCTGAAGAACCGCGACGACCTGGTTGGCCTGCACATCCTCGAAGTTGGAGGCGTTCGTGCGGGCGATGGTGCCGGTGAAGGGGGCGCGCATGACCGTCTCGTCTAGATCGTCGCGTGCCTGGGCGAGGCGCGCCTCGAGGCCGCGGATGGCCGCCTCCTGGGCGGCTATTTCCTCCAGCCGGGCGCCGGTCCGGGCGACTTCCAGTTCCTGCAGCGCACTGTCGTAGTTCGCCTGTGCCGCGTTCGCCTGCACGCGGATGCGGTCATACTCGTCCTGGGAGATCACCTCTTCCTCGTAGAGGGACCGCATGCGCTCGAGGCGGGTCTTGGCGTCCTCGAACTCGGTCTCGCGCGCGACGAGGAGGGATTCGAGCCGACGGATATCCTCCTGCCGCGCGCCGGCGCGCATCTGCCCGAGGACCGAACGCTGTGCGTCGAGTTCGCTTTCGATCTGCGCCACACGGCTTTGCCATTCCCGGGGATCGAGGCGCGCGATCAGGTCGCCCTCCTCAACCCTCTGGCCCTGCTGTACCGGAAACTCGACCAGCCGACCGCCGAAACGGAAGGACAACTCGGCATTCTCGCTCGCCTTGGCCGCGCCGAAGAACTCCCAGGTTGCCGTGGCGTCCGATGTTCCGACCTCGAAAAACTTCACCGGGCGTGGACGCGACTCTGGCGCAGGGGCCGGGTTCTGGCACGCGGTCAGGATCGTCATGGCGGCCAGGCAGACGGCCACCTGAAAAACGGTCGCCGGGCAGGAAAGGAATTCCCGATGGCCGAGGAAAGGAATCACTCGCATTGCGGATTGCTCTCGCAGGTGAAATATTTCGGGAGAAGTTCTTTCGGCTTCCCTGCGAGCGCGAGGAAAATCCTCCCCCGAGGGCGAATCAGCCCCGAGAGGCGTTGCTCATGTCCCGATGGGCGCCAAGGAGGAGGTACATCGAGGGGACAAAGACGAGCGCAATCAGCGTCGCGCCAAGAACCCCCACACAAAGCACAATGGCGAGGGAGGGCCAGAAGTCGCCGCCGACGAAGAGGAGGAGCGGCAGGAATCCGCCAATGGTCGTGAGGGTCGTGGAGAGAACGTGGCTGCCACAATCGGCCACGGCGTCGACGATGGCGTCGAAGTCGCCGGCCGCCGCGTCCCGATTACCACGAATCGCGGAGAGCACCACAATGCTGTCGTTGAGGGCCACGCCGATGAGCCCCAATGTTCCTAGGATCGTGTTAAAGCTGATGGGGAACTGGATGATCCAGGTGGCGAGGAGGGCGAGTCCGCCGGAGACAGGGGCGATGGCGAGAAGCAGGATGGCGAGCTTCACGCTCCGGAAAGCGGCAACAAGGATCGCAATCATCAGCGTGGCAAGTACCGGGACGTAGAGGAGCAGGTTGCCGGTGGCCTCGGCGTCCTGCTCCACGGCGCCGCCGAACTCGATTCGATATCCGGAGGGCACGTCGATCTTGCCGTCGAGCGCGGTGGAAAGGACGTTGCGCGAGACGTTGATCGGAAGCGCTCCCTCGCGGGTGTAGCCCTTTATCAGGTTTGCCCGTTCTCCGTTGTGGCGGGTGATCCCGCCGATGGTCGGGGCGAGGCGAAATTCGCCCACGGCGTCGAGCGGGATGGGGGCGCCGGTTTCGCCGGGAATCCATGTGGAGGCGATGTTGTCGAGGGAGGTGCGCTGGGCCTCCGCGAGGCGGACGCGCACGGGGAGCTCCGACAACTCCTCGAGGACGGAGCCTCCGGTCTCTCCGCGGAGGCGTGCCTGGAGCCGCTCGCTGACATCGACGGGGCGGAGTCCGAGGGCGCGCGCCTTGTCCTCGTCGATGTGGTACCAGAGGCGGCGCTGGTCGAAGGCCATGGACGCCTGGGTATGGAGGACGTCGGGGTGGCGCTGCAGTTGAAGGCGGAGGTCCTCGCCGAGACGGGCCAGGGTGGCGGGGTCCGGACCGATGATGCGATACTGGACGTCTGCCTCGATCGGTGGCCCCTGACCGAACTCGCGGAGGACGACCTGGGCGCCGGGGAACTCGCGATCGAGGAGGCCCTGCAGCTCCACCACAAGGCGTTCCGTCGCGGCGGGGCTGGCGGTCTTGATGGCCCCCTGCGCGTAGTGGGGGGAATTGTCCTGGTTCATGAGGAGGTTGTAGTAGACGGAGGGGAAGCTGGCGCCGGCGAGCCAGTAGGTCGCCTCGACGCCCGCGGTTTCGCGGACCAGGGCGTCCAGACGCCGGACTTCCTCCACGGTTTCGCCGATCGGGTGGCCCTCGGGAAACCAGACCCGTATATCCATCATGTCGCGGTCCGTGGGCGGGAAGAACTGGTTTCCGAGGGAGGGGGCAAGGGCGTAGCCAACGAGCGCGGGAAAGACCGCCAGGAGCACGAGCAGGGCCGGCAGCCGCAGCCCCGCGCGGAGACCGCGCCGATAGAGACGGGCCACGGCTCCTCCCTGAAGTCCATGGCTCCAGAAGCGCCGTGCTCCGGCGGCCGAAAATCCACCGGCGATTCCGGAAAGCGGCGCGATCACCAGCATCGACAAGACAAAGGAACTGACCACGGCGAGGACCACACTGCCGCCGATCCAGGAGACGAAATCCCCCGCGTTTCCCGGCAGCAGCATGATCGGGGCGAAGGCCAGGACCGTCGTGGCCGTCGAGGCGAGCAGAGGAAGAAAGAGATAGCGGACAGTTCCGAGCACGGCCTCGTTGCCGGTCTCCCCCGCCTCGGCGCGTTTGCGGACCTCGTCCACCACCACGATCGCGTTGTCGATCAGCAGGCCCAGCGCGATGATCATCCCAAAGATCGACATCTGGTGGATGCGCCCATCGAGCAGGACCATGAGGAAGAAGACCGCGGCGACGCTGAGGGGAAGCGCGAAGCCGACGATCAGTGAGGCGCGAAAACCCATGAAGAGGAGGATCACCGCGACAATGACGCACGCGCCAAGAAACATGTTGAGGGCGAGTTCGCCGAGTCGCGACGCCGTATAGTCGTACTCGTCGAAGATTTCCACGATGCGGAGGGCGCTGCCAAAGTTGTGCGCGGCCTGGTCGCGGATGGCACGCGCTTCCTCCGCCCAGGCGCCGACGTTGATGCCCTCGTTGGCGCGGGCCGCGACGAAAATCGCCGGACGACCGTTCACCAGGCCGGCCTGTTCCGCCGGATCATTCCACTGGCGCGTGACATCAGCGAGGTCCCCCAATCGGGCCAGACGTGCGTCCTCGCGGGTGGAACGGACCGGGATCGCGCGGATCTGCTCGACCGTGTCGAGGGCGCCGGTCACCTCCAGTGGGGCGTCGCTCTGGGGGAGACGGATCAACCCCGCGGGCAGCTTCGCGTCGGAACGGGCGATCGAACCCAACACGTCCGAGGGCTCGAGACCGAGCGCGGTGAGTCGGGCCTCGTCCAACTCGACGAGGATCTCCTCCTCCACGTCGCCGTAGAGACGGACAATGTCGGTACCGGAAAGGAGACGCAACTCGTCCGCGAGGTCCTCCGCCACACGTGTCATCAGGCCCCGGGGAGGTTCTCCGTCCCCTTCCCAGACGACGGCCGAGATATACGTGAAGGCGACGGTGTCGCGCTTGTCATCGAGGAACGGTTCGCCCGCCCCGGGGGGCAGGAGCGGCACCGCATCGGCGAGCCGGTCGCGGATGCGGGAAAAGACCTCGCGATTCCGGCCCTGCTCGATCTCGTCGACGAGGGAAATGGCGAGGAGGGAGATGCCGGCGCGGGAGGTCGAGTCGACGTCCTTGATTTCCTCGATGTCCTGGATCGCCTCCTCGAGCTTCTCCGTGACGAGGGATTCGACGCGTTCTGCGGAGGCCCCCGGGTAGGCGGTGATGACCAGCGGACCACGGTTGACGATGCGCGGGTCCTCCTGGCGCGGAAGGTTCAGGTAGGCGGAGACGCCGGCCACCAGGACGAGGACGATCATCAACCAGAGAAGGATGCGGTTTTCGAGGATGAGGCGAATCACGGCGCGGCCTTTCGGACGAGGGTGCCGGCGAGGACCCGCTGGAGGCCGGCGGCGACGATCTCCTCGCCACCGGACAGGTCGCCGGTGACGAAGGCGACCTCGCCGTCGACATGCTCGAGGGTAACCGCACGCCGGTTCAGGGTGAAGACGCCCTGTTCGGCCGCCGGCTCGAGCACCAGCACCTCCCAGTATCCCAGCGAGTTGCCCTGGAGCGCCGTGTAGGGCACCTGGACCACCGGGGTGGGAATCGGGTCGGCCAGGAGGATTTCCGCATAGTCACCCTCGCGGAACGTGGTCGAATCGCCGTCCAGCCGAAAGAGGGCGGTAACCGTCCGCGTGGCGGAGTCCCTGACGGGGAGCAGGGAGAACAGCCTCGCCTGTTGGGGCGTTCCCTCGACCTGGATGGTATGGACGGATCCTGGCTGGAGGGTCGCGGCGAGGTCGCCGCTGATGCCGATGCGCGCCTCGCGGGGCGCCTCCTCGACGAGGTCGATCACCGGCGTGCCCGCCGCGACCACCCGGCCCTCGTCCGCAAGGCGCCCGGCCACCATACCGGGGAAGGGCGCCCGGAGTCGGGCCTTGTCTATACGGGTTTCGACCAGTGCGAGCTGGCGTTGGACCTCGTTGCGGCGTGCGAGGGAAGCGCGATAGCCCTCGCGGGCATCGTCGAATTGCTGCTGCGAGACGACGTCGCCCTGGACGAGGTCGCGGGCGCGCTCGAACTCCAGGCGGGCCCGCTCCTCGTTTGCGGAGGCGACTTCAAGTCCGGCCTCGAGAACGGCGCGCTCGTCCTCCAGCCGGTCCGTGTCCAACCGCGCGAGGACATCCCCCTTCGCCACGAGGTCACCCTCCCCGACAAGGACCTCGGCGATGAGCCCGCCCTCCTCGAAACCGAGGGCGGTACGCCGGGCGGCCTCGATACGGCCGAGATACCGGCGCGTGACCGTATAGCCATCGCGGGCAGTTGCGGTCCCGGTTTCGACAAACATCGGGGTGGCGGGGGCCGGGGTGGCGTCGGCCTCCCGCTGCCGGAGGGAATCGCTGGCGATCGCCGCCAGCACCACTCCCGAAACGGCGAGGGCGGCGACCACGAGAAGTGGACCGCGCAGGGACGAAAGGAGCTTCCTGGTGCTGCTCATGCGTGCCTCCGGGCGAACGTGCGTTGAATGTTGGCGTGAAAGATGGGATCAGCGAGGTCGTGGAGCCTCCGGACACCGTCATCGCCCAGGAGGGCACGGACCCGCTTCTGAACGGCGCACCAGTCGTCGTGGGAATCCTCGAGGACCCGCCACCCTTCCGGCGTCAGCGCGTACCGCTTCCGGCGGCGGTCGTCCCCGTGGGTATACGCGATCAGCCCACCATCCAGCAGGTGTTTCGACACCCGGCTGACGGTTGTCTTGTCCATGGAGAGGATTTCGGCGAGTTCTCCGCCGGTGAGTTCCCCGGCGTTGGAGAGCGCTGCGAGAATGTTGTACTGGCTGCTGGTGACACCATGGGGGACGACCATGGCGTCGTAGTGTTCGGTGATGACGCGGTAGAGGATGCGGATGCGGAGCTCGAGGCATTCGTCCTTGAGGGCGCGCGCCAGGCGCTGGCGTTTCGGCGTGCGTGTGTCGGTGGCGGGCATTGCGGGGGGTCTCCGGCCGTCTGAGGTGGCAATTGGTTGCATGTGCAACCATTATGCCGGAAAGGGGCCCACACCGCCCACGGGGATTCGATGCCACGGTGGGCGAGGGGCCCCTTTGTGCCCATGTGGCTTGTTTGGAGCCCTTGGGCGATGCCTTTGCGGAAGCTTGTGATGGGGGATCCCCGGCCGGCGGTGTGACCGCCGGCCGGGGCGGAATGGACGGATCAGCCGAGGTCGAAGAGCAGGAACTCGGCGTTGCTTTCGGCTCGTAGGGTGATGCCGGTCTCGTCCTCGACAGCGAGCCCGTCGCCTTGGGCGAGGCGGGTGCCGTTGACATCGATGGTGCCGGTGACGACCTGAATCCAGGCGGCATGGCCAGGGTCGAGGTCGTGGCGGAGTTCGGTGCCCGCCGTGGGGCGGGCTGTATAGACGTCCGCGTCGGCGCGCATGGCGATGGAGCCGTCGCGCCCGTCGCGCGAGGCCACGAGGACCAGCCCGCCTTCGGCCAGGGCGGCGGTGAAGTCCTTGTCCTCATAGCGCGGGTCCGCGTTCCGCTCGTTGGGGATGATCCACACCTGGAGGAAGTGGACCGGCTCGGTCTGCGAGGCGTTGTACTCGCTGTGGTGGACGCCACTGCCGGCGGACATGTACTGGAGCCCGCCGGGCTGGACGGTTTTTTCGTGGCCCATGGAGTCGCGGTGGGTCAGGCCACCGGAGACGACCCAGGAGAAGATTTCCATGTTCTCGTGGCCGTGGGTGCCGAATCCGGCGCCCCCCTCCACGCGGTCCTCGTTGATGACGCGAAGGTTGCGAAACCCCCGATGGGCGGGGTCGATGTAGCTGGCGAAGGAGAACGTGTGGCGCGATGTCAGCCAGCCATGGTTCCCCTGGCCGCGTTCGTCGGCGTTCCTCAGTGTCAGCATGATGTGTCGTCCTTTGCGGGATCGGCGATCCCGTGATGGTTTGGTCCGGCCGTGGGGGTGGGGGTTCGCCGGCCTAGTTCGGGATGACCGAACCGAGGGGGCGATGCATGGCGGCAAGGAACAGGAGCGCGAGCGCGAGGGCTCCGGCGGCGTCCTGCACGAGGCCGGCCGAGGCGAGTACCCCGGCCCCCATCGCCGCCGAGAGGAACACGAAGTGGGCCAGATAGGTGTACAGGCTGGCGCGGCCGAAGATGGCAAAGAACTCCGCCACCCGCGGCATCCAGCGAACCGCCACGCCCGCCAGCAGATAGAGGGGCATGAGAGCGCTCGCGAAGTAGAGCAGCGACAGGGGACCGAGGCGGGACTTGTCGAAGAGCCAGGCGGGCACGTCGACCGGAAGCAGCGAGGCGAAGGCTGGACGTTGGAGTTGGGCGAGGAGGAAGAAGCCAAGAAGCACCGCCGCCGAGGCGACCGCGAGATACGGCGCGAAGCGACCCAGCGCGTCGAGCTGTCGCGTTTGGCGGGCGTGGCCCAGCAGGAGGCCACCGAGAAACAGCATGCCCCACGCGCCCACATCGAGCCCGCCATCCCCGCCCTCGACCGGCATGCGCCACGGGATTCCCCCGGGCAGGAGAGAGGAAAGCGTATAGACGCCAAGGAGCGCCAGCAGCGCCGGCCCATAGCCGAGGCGTCGAAGCCCATACAGGACCGCAATGGCAGCGGACAGATAGACGACATACATGGGGAGGATGTCCATGAAGGGGGGCTGGAAGCGAAGGAGCGCCACGAGCACCGCCGTCATCCCCCATCCGCCAAGGTCCGCCACGGCGGGCTGGGGACCGAACCAGCCGAAGGCGGCGTGGAGCAGGACCGCGAGCATCGTTGCCACCACATGGACGAGGTAAATCTGGCCGGCGCGCCAAGCGACCTTGCCGAGGGCGGCACGCTCGCCCATTTTCGCCAATCGCCGCACGTGGACCATACCCAGCACGAAGCCCGAGAGAAAAAAGAACCCCATGGCCCCGTCGATGAACAGGGGCGCGTGGATCAGCCGATTCGTGACCGACCCCGGCGCCACATGGTTACAGACCATGGAGACGATGCAGACGCCGCGGAGCAAATCGAGGGCGGTGTCCCGCCCGCTGGACGAAGCGGAGGGCGCGGCTGCCGCGTCGGGAGCGGGGAGGGCAACGGCGGGGACGGCCGTCTCGAGAACCAGGGACACGGGTGTTCATCCGGAGCGGGATTGCCTGCCTGTTCCGCAAGCACCGGGCCCCACGCCCCGGATTCATAGAAAGCTCAAATTGCTTTATTTACCATTGAAGTACTCTTGGCTCCGCCCGGGGAATTCCCGACTCCGGTCTTGATCAGAGACTCCGATCCCCCCGCCGGAGACCTCAACGCCTCGGGCGAAACTCCAGTAACTTGAACAGCAGGTTATCGACGAAGTTCGCGTCGCGCGTCATCCCGATATGGTCCTCGAAGACGAACATGACGTGGGACCAGGGGATGGGGGTAAGGAGGGGCATATCGGTGAACATCTCGGAGGGGTCGCTGGCGGCGAGGCGCTCGTCCATGAGGGCACTCGTCCGGAGGACCGTCCCATCGCCGTAGTTCTCCTCGAGGACCTTGTAGTCGCCATCGTCCGGGTCGATGCCAAGGACAGCGATGGTCTGCTCGGAATCGGCGGCATAGAGAAGGAGGTCGAAGCCTTCGGGCCGCTCGGCGGGGACGTCGAGGGCCGCGTGGAACCGCCTGGCGTTTTCGAGGGACTTGGCCAGGTGCTCGCGGGCAATGCGGCGGCGGGAGGCGGGGTCGGCGACCTCGGGGAGCAGCTTTCGGAGCGCGTCGTCCTCGTCCGGATCCATGCTCCCCCACCCATACGTTTCCCACAGGGCGACGTCGTACACATCAACGGGGACGCGCTGGCCCCGCTCCCAGGCCTCCCCGTCGACAAATGCGCCATGGCGCACGCGGGGCATCAGTTCGAAGATGGAGGGCATGGTGCAAAGGATCGAGGCATCGTTCTCGGGCGTCAGGCCCGGCGCGATCTGGTAGCCGTTGTCGAGCTGGCGGAAGGCATTGAGGGCTCCTCCGTTGGGGGTCCCCACGATGAAGGCACGATCGACGAGTTCCGTGCCGGCCCAGTTCAGCTCCGGCAGGCTGCCGTCCTCCGGCAGGGGCTGGTCGCCGTAGCGCAGATAGTACCGCGTGAGCAGGCCGCCCATGGAATGGGCAACGATGTCGAACTTGATGGGCTCGTGCGGAACACCGCGGCGGGCGAACTCCTCCTCGATGAAGGCCTTGGTCTCGCGGAGGTACTCGCCGAGGCGGGCGGCGTTTTCGACGTTCGACCGGCGCCAGTCGTAGGGAAACTGAAAACAGGTGAAGTGGTCGTCGCCATAATCGACGGCGCCGGCACGGGCCAGTTCGCGGTCGCGATATCCGCCGGCACCAAGCGTCAGGATGATGTCGCGATAGGCTGCCGCGTTGTAGGGGATGGCGACAATGCGCAGGTCGAAGGTATCGAGGGCGCTGTCTGCGCGGACGTTGTCGGACAGTTCCGAGAGGGCAGCGCCTTCGCGCATGGGCAGCGCAAGCAGCCGGGCTCCCTCCGGCGATTGCGGATTCGCGTAGTCACCGCGGTAGGCGCCCCAAACCACCTGGTCCGTGTCGCCATCCACCAAGCGCGATCCAAGAATGCCGGGAATGACGATCACCGGGTTGCGGTACTGGTCGCCCCGTTGGGCCGCCTCGTTGTAAAGCATTCCCATGTCGGGGAAGGTTTCCTTCGCGCCAGGGAGCGAAGCACAGCCAGCCAGAAAAACGACGCACAGCACACCGACGGCGCGGAAGACGACCATCATGATTCTTACCTCGGAAAGAAGCGTTGAGGCGATGCCTCGCGCGACAGCGGCTCCCAGGCAAGCCAGTCTTTGCCATCGATTTGGCTTGGTGGCCGGTGCGCGGGTAAAATCACACGGGGCAGGGGACGATTGGTTGGGCTACCCGCCGGTTGGGTCCGGCACACCATTGCGCGACATCCACGAGTTTGAATACCGCCGGTCCTCGGTGACCTCGACCCACCGGATGCCTTCCACCGGTGGGGCCGCCGCACCCTCCGGATGCTCGAACTCGGCAAGCACCAACCCCTCGTGCATGCCGTGAAAGATGTCCAGCTCCACCCCGTTCGGAAAGAAATGCCGCGTCTTCTCGATCTTGTGGGGGGTCGCCGCGAGGAGCACCTCGGCGTCCTCCATCGGGATGGGGTACTCGAACTCGCGCGAGACGATCGGGTCGCCGGCAGCCATCTTCTCGCGATCAAACTTGATCGTCAACACCGCCGCCCCGGGCCTCATCCTAACCCGGACGGTAAACGCGCCCGACGCCAAATACCCCTGAACGAAGCGCTCGCCCGGCGGCAACGCCACCTGCTCGCTGATCTGCGTCACGCGGTACTTCCGTTCGATCTCGACGCCCATTCGATCGCTCCCGGGTTGGTCTTGCGCGGCCCGGTGTCCTTCCTGCATTCCAACGCCATGCGGGACAAGGCACAACATCGGGCGGACGTATTGCGGGCGGCGCTCACGGGCGATGCCCTGGGCCGCCCCTTCAACGGCCTGCGCCATGGGCATGTGCGCCAGCTCCTCGGCGACGCGCCCGACGGCTTCCTCGCGGACGATCTCATTCTCTTTCCCGAAAAGCCCCCCCGCAACGTTCGCCCGCGTCTATACGGGCCCTTCGGCCAGCGAATTCTGGCCACCCTCGCCCACGGCAAGACGGACGACCTCGGTCGCGAACCGGTGGCCCTCGCGGGCGCCGCACTCCTCGATCTCGCCGGTGGCCCCGAGAATGAGGACGATGGCGCCCTTCGCGATCCCGGTCGCCCCCTCCGCCGCGCCCTCGCCCGCTGGCGCGCGTCCTACCCCTGGGATCCCGCCGACTACTTCACACCCGGCGAGGCCAGCGAGGGCCTCGGCACCGCCGCCGCCGGCATCGCCGTCCACCTCCTCTCCCCCGCCGACCCGGTCGCCACTGCCGAGGCGCTCGCCCGCCTCACCCACGACCGCCTCTTCGGCGTTGCCCCCGCCATCCTTACCGCGCTTGTTCTCGACGCCGTCGCCAACCAGCCAAACGCCACGCCACGCACCCTTCTTGAGCCCGTCCTCTCCCGCCTCCGCGAATGGGAAGGCGTCTATACAGCGCAGCGGCGCAAGGCCTGGCGCGAGGCCGGCGCGGACCCCAATCCACCCTCCCTCGCCGAAGCCCTCGCC
>CAYQTO010000075.1:0-16581 GCA_964420455.1 uncultured Candidatus Sumerlaeota bacterium
ACGGGGGCATGCTGCGCCTCTATCTGGATGGACCCGGCGGCCGCCATATGGACATCCCACCGGAGGGGGGCTCGCTGGTTGTTTTCCTGAGCGAGGTCTTCCACCACGAGGTCTTGCCGACTGCCCGCGAACGGCTGAGCCTGACCGGTTGGCTTCGGCGCAATGAACCCGGGTGTCCTCCTCCCACCTGAAAAGAAAAGGGGCCCGGACGGCGAGCGACCGGGCCCCTTCGCGCGAGGCGACATCAAGGAACCGACGGAATCAGTAGAGGTCCCAGCCTCCGACACTGGTCGGGCTCGTGATCACGCCAATTCCATCGGCGTCGCCGAAGTCGAAGGCGAAGACGATGCGGTCGTTGGCGGCGTCGTAGGCGAGGGAGTCGTTGGCGACCTCGGTGGTGGGATTGGTGTTGCCGACGCCGGTGGCGAGTTCCTGGCCATCGAAGCCGGAGACGTTGGCGTTGCCGCCGGAGATGGCGGAGAGCTCGAGAAGGCCGAACTCGAAGGCGCCGTCGCCAAAGCTGTTGGACAACCAGACATCGCCCGCGCCATCCACGGTCAGGGCGCCGAAGCCGACATCGGTCGCGGTGCCGTCGAGCGCCTGCACACCGGAGAGGATGTTGGCGACGGTAACCTCGGAACTGACGACGCCCGCCGGGGTGATGCGGATGACGTCGTCGGGGGCGGTGGCGGTGGCGCTGACGGTGGCCAGGACATCGGTGCCGTCGGTGCCGATTGCATTGAGGCCGAGATCGGTGCCGGTGACCGCGCCACCATAGAAGGTGTCGAGGTCCGCCTGGGCAACGAGCTCCGTGGGGACCGTGTTGCCGCTGTTGGTGTCCACGGCCCACAGGCTGTTGGTGACCCCGTTGTTGGTATCCGTGGAGATATAGGCCGTGTTGCCGATGACCGTGAGGGCGCCGGTGCCGTCGAGGACGGACACCGCGTCGTCCACCGGTGTATAGACAACGTTGATGGTGGGGCTGGCGACGTTGTTGGAGACGGTGGCGATGGAATCGGCGGCGTTGGCGGTGCCGCTGGCGAAGCCGGCCACGACGATGTCGCCATCGGCGGCGACGGCGAGCTGGCGCGGGTTGAAGAAGCTCATGGCGGTGGTGCCATTGACGGCCTCGAAGGCGTCGCGGATGTCGCTGTCAGGAACGAGGACCTCGATGACATTGGGGGATCCGGGGGTGACCTTGAGGATCTGAAAACTCGTGCGGTCGAAGACGAAGATTTCGCCCGCGGAGTTGACCGTGAGGCCGGCGGGGCGGAAGTCAGTCTCGCCGGTGAAGGCGGTGATTTCCGCCTCGGTGACGAGGGGGGCGACCTGGGCGGGGATGGCAAGTGGTGCCGCGGCGATGGCGGCGGCAGCGAACAGGTGACGCTTCATGACGTTCTCCTTAACTGGGAAATTCGGACCCCATTTCGGGTGCCCGGTCGGGGGTGCCGGTCGTCAGTCGACCAGGGTTCCTTCCGATTCGCGCTGGGTCCGGATGATGTCGCCGTCGGAAATGGTGCCGTTCGTGGGGTCGTAGGGAACGAGGACGAAAGGATCGATGCGGTTGGGCGAAGTGAAGTTGGAGGTGGGGGCGAAGTCGCGGAGACGGTTGGGTCCGTAGGAGGCGAGCGCCCAGAGCCCCTCGATGGGGATGGCGGCCTCGAGGGCCTCGCGGGGGCCCTGGCTGCGGCGTTGCCCCGTGTTGTCGTTGTAGTAGTAGCGCTGGCCGGCGATCGGGTCGTACCCCTCGGGATCGTCCTGGTAACCGGAGTAGGTGGCCACCACGCCGTCGGGCGGCAGGATCTGGAAATCGCCCACGTTCGGGCCGAGGAACGGATCCACCAGGTTCGCCGTGGTGATATACGCGATGGGGGTGCTGAGGCGGGTGGGAACCACGCGGATGAAGAGCACGTCGCCGTTGGTGAAGGGCACCGGCGGGTACTTGTTGGTGTCGACGCGGTAGCTCTCGAGGGCGGTGGCGAGGGTGCGCAGGTCGGACTTCACGCGGCTGACCTTGGCGCGGGTCTGCGCCTCGAGGAAGTTGGGAACGGCGATCGCCGCGAGGATGGCGATGATCGCCACGACGATCAGAAGTTCGATGAGTGTAAAGGCTTTGGCTGGGGCTTTCATTTTCTCTCTCCGACAGGATTGGGGGAATGGGGGGACGGGGTTTGGGCAGCCTCGAGACCGCTAAGTCCCTTGGCAAGGAAGGGGGCCATGAACTGTTGCAGGTCGGCGAGGTAGTTGTCCGCCACGGTGTGGTGGACGGCGAGGTGACGGATCATCGTTTCGAGCCCTTCGAAGTCGGCGAGGTAGATCGACTCGGGGGCGATGGTTCCGGACGCGAGGTCCATGTTGTGGTAGTTGGCGAGGGGGATGCAGATGCCGGCGGCGCGATAGCCGTAGGCGGCGAAGGCGGAGGCCTCGCAGGTTCCCGCGTCCATGAGGGCGCGCTGGTGGTGGAAGGCCGGCTTGCCGCCGGGCTTCAACGCCGTGTTGAGGCGGTGCAGCAGATTCTGGTCGAAGGAGGTGGCGCGGTCGCCGGTGCGAAGGACGGGGCCGGCTCCCTGCACCACGCCCGGCCGCACGCTGCTGTTCTCGACGGAAATGATGTCGGCGTCGCGGGGGAGGTACTCGGGTCCGTGGGGGTGCGACACGAGAGCCAAGGCGCCGCAGAAGCCGGCCTCCTCGGCCCGCGTGAACAGACCGATAATGGGGACGCTCAGGCCCGAAGGATCGGCGGCGAGAACCTCGAGCGCGCGGATCATGGCGGCCACCGCCGCGAGGTCGTCGCAGGCGCGGCTGAAAAGCACACTGTCGCGAATCTCGAACGCGGGCACGTCCCACATGGCGAGGACAGCGCCGGTGGGGTCCTCCTCCGGATCGAGGTGGAACGCCATGTTGTCGTTGCCGGTCTCGGGGAGGCGGGCCGCCACGCGGGCGCGGATGCCGGGGTCCTCCGCGTGGCGAAAGAGGCGGACGGCGGCGCCGGCAAAGAACTCCGGCCGGACGCGGCCCTCGAAGGTAGCGCGGACATGGCCTGAATCGGGATCGGTGCCCTCGACAAGGAAGCCCGGGTGGTCCAGGTGGGCGACGAAGACCAGCGGCGGGGCGTCCGCGTCGCCGTTGGGCGGATTGATCCGGGCGTGGCGATTTCCGAAGGGGTCGATGGTGAGGTCGATACCTGGGATGTCGGCGAGGAGCGCGTCGAGGGCGGCGCAGATCCACGCCTCGCGGAAGGGCGCCGTGGGCACCGTCATGATCATGCGGGCGATGTGGTGAAGGCGGGAGGTCATGGGGGGCGGGTCAGCTTCCGGGCTGGGTTTCGTCGTCGAGGACGCGGGGGGCGATCTTGAAGCCGGTGAATCCGTAGAGGACGGCGAAGAAGACGCCGAGGTAGCACATGAAGGCCCAGGGGGCGTAGCTCGTGGTGGGGACCTCGAGGATGCCGGCCATATAGACGCCGGCGACGCTCCAGGGAATGAGGGGGACGATCACCGTGCCGCAGTCCTCGGTGGTTCGGGAGAGGTTCTTGGCAGCGAGGTCGCGCTCGCGGTAGGCCTTGGCGAAGAGTTCCCCCGGCAGGAGGATCGAGAGGTAGGAACTGCCGGTGGTCAGCGCGACGAGGATACAGGAGGATGCGGTGGCAAGGACCAGCGTTCCGACGCTGGTGACGACGGTCAGCAGCGCATCGAGCAGCGTCTCGAGCATGCGGGTCACGGTCATCACGCCGGCGAAGCAGAAGGCGGCAAAGGCGATCAGCAGCGTGTCCATCATGGACATCATGCCGCCGCGGGACAGCAGGCTGTCGACGGAGGCCACGCCGGAGTTCAACTCGTAGCCCTTCACCATGGCCCAGAGGGGATGGACAACATCCCAGGCCTCGAGCTGGAGCTTCTCGCGGGCGGCCTGCCAGCGGCCGTCGCCAAGAAGGCTGCCGACCGTGTCGCCGGCGAGCTCCGCCTCGCGCTCCGCCGAGATATACGGGTGCTGGACCGGCGCCCCGCCCTGGAGCGTGAACGCCAGCACCCAGGACAAAAGACACGACAGCAGCATGGTGGGGATGACCGGGTACTTGAGCAGCGCCGCCCCGAGGGTGATCGCCGGGGGAATCGTCAGGAGCAGGATCGTGAACGGCCCGGTGATGTTGAAGTTGGCGAGGAGCCCGGCGGACAGTTCATCGACCGTTTGGCTGACGGCGCCCGTCGTCCCCCCGGAGCCGATGAAAAAGTAGATCACCAGCCCGATCAGGTACGCCGGCGCCGTCGTCCAGATCATGTGGCCCACGTGGTCGTAAATGTTGGTGCGGGCGGCGATCGGCGCGAGGTTGGTCGTGTCGGAAAAGAGCGAAAGCTTGTCGCCAAAGTAGGCGCCGGCGATGATCGCCCCGGCCGCCGCGGCCAGGTTGATCCCAAGCCCGTCCGCCACCCCGATCAGCGCCACCCCGATCGTTCCCACCGTTCCCCACGACGTGCCGGTGATCACCGACACCACGCTGCACACCACGCAGGCCGTCACCAGGAAGTAGTCCGGGCTGATAATCTTGAGCCCGTAATAGATCAGCATGGGGATCGTGCCGCTGGCGATCCAGGCGGCGATCAGCGCGCCGACCACCGTCACGATCAGCATCGCCGTCATCGACTTGTAGAGGGCGACGTTGATGCCCTCCTGCATTTCCGAGTAGTTGTATCCGAGGCGGAGGCCGACAAAGCCGGCGATGGCGGTGGCCGCGATCAGGAGGATCTCGACGTTGATGTCGAGGAGCCCGTAGCCAAGGGCGAGGAGGACCGCCACGGCGATGAGGGGCAGGAGCGCCTCGGCGACGGTGGCGCGGCGGCGCCCCTCGGGAACTTCGAGGTCGATTCCGGAAGCGGCCATCTAGCGCGCGAGGACCTCGATTTCCAGGTTGCCGGAGACGAGCGTGGGCGCGAGTCCGTCGCTCCCATGGGCCACGCGCATGTCCGAAACGGTCAGGCGGAACTGGTCGTCGACGAGGATCATCTGCGCCGCACCGCGTGCCAGCGCCCCCTCGAACGCGTCGACCTGCACCCCCCGGCCCCACACGTCCTCGACCTTCTCAACGTACAGCCCGTCCGTGGGGACTTGGTTGCGGCGCGAATCGATCGTCACCTCGCCGGTCTCGAGGTCGATGCCGTCGCCCTCCGCAAGCACCCGCAGCACGAGGCCCCGGTAGCCCTCCCCCGCCGCGCCCGCGACTTCTCCCGCGTCGAGCATCAACACCCGCCCGTTGAAGACCGAGGCGGTTGCCGTTGGCCGATCGACGATGAAGGTGGAGTCCTCCTCGATACCGTACCCGAAGCGGGTGCCGGTTTCCGCGAGGGCGACCAGGAGGCGCCCCATGCGGCCCCGTTCGATGTGGTGCTGGTCGATGAGTCCCCAGGGGAAGAAGCCGAGGCCGGGCTGCCAGCCGACTCCCGAATCACCTGCGGGATCGGGGCCTGTGAGGAGCGAGTCCTCGCTGGAGCCGCCGTTGAGCATGGGGTCCGACTGGCAGGCGGCGCCGGCGCTGGTGCCGCCGATCACCCCGCCACCGTCGAGCACGTCGAACACGGCGTCGAGCACCGGCTGGCGGGTGCCGTCCTCGTTGAGATAGATGGTGCCGAGACGGCGCTGGTCGCCGCCGGTGAACCAGACGGCGCCACGTTCGCGGACGAGGGCCGCGAGCCGCTCGTCGCCCGCATTGGCCGCGCTGTGAATGGTCACGTCGGCCACGTGGACAGTATCGTGGTAGGGGGCGAAGAGCTCGGCGGTGCCGGGGCCGCTGCTGTCGGGGACGCCACTGGCCGTCGGGATCACGGCGATACCGCGCTCTCCCGCCATCGTCGCGAAATGCTCCCAGACGGCGTTCTCGTCGCTCATGGCGCCGCCGCAAATGAAGAGCGTCCCGGCGAGCGGTTCCGCCGCGGCGGCACCGGTCAGGCAGGCCGCCAACGCCAGCGCAACTGCCGATCGTTTCCGAAAAGACATTACCATGCGAGGAAGGAATCTCCGATGAGTTCAGTGCCGGCGGGGACAATATGGACCCACATGCCGACGATCGTATACGCGCGGACCTGATTTCCGTAGGAATGGACGGGCCCGCGCCAGGCCGCCGTGTCTGCCGTCGCGTGAAAGAGCACATCGAAGCGCGAGCGGGGATCCTCGCCGAGGGCCCGCGTCGTGTCCGCCCGGGTCATCACCTCCACCATCACGCGCCAGACCTCGTCGGTGTCCCAGATGTCCGGCGAGGTCACCTCGGCCGCTGGAAAGAAGGGCGTGGTGATGGGTTGCTTGTCCGCGGAGGGGGTGACGATGCCGCTGGCGAAATCGTACTGGTCGCCGGTCTCGATGTAGGAGACGCGAAAGCCGGCGCGGGTGCCGTCGGGCCGGAGCGAGGCCTCCGTCGCATCGACAACGACGACGCCCATGGCGCCGATGGCGCGGGCGGTGCGCGTGGCGAGGTCCACCACGAGGGCGGAGTCCTCCTCGATCCCGAAGCCGTAGTCGAAAGGCCCGTCCTGGGTGGCGACGAGGAGGCGGCCGAGGCGGCCGCGGCGCAGGAAGTGCTGGTCCGTGAGGCCCTCGGGAAAGAAGCCGAGGCCGCGATCGACGGTGACGCCATCGGGGGCGATGCCGTTTTCGAGGGCCTCGTCGCTGTAGCCGCCGGTGATCATGGGGTCGGACATGAGGGCGGCGCCGGCGCTGGACCCGGCGATGACGCCGCCGGCGGCGAGGAGATCGCGGAGGGCGGCGAGGACTGCCGTGTCCGTCCCGTCGTCGCGGAGGAGGACGCGGGCCCCGCGGCGCTGGTCGCCGCCGGTCAGATAGACGCCCTTGCTGGCGCGGATCGCCTCGGCGATGGCGGGATCCTCGGCGGACCCCGGGTTGGACTCGGAAACGTTGTAGCCGACCGCCGAGCCCGGCGCGTACTCGTCGAAGGTCTCCACAATCAGGTCGGCGGAATCCACCGGGTCGCTGCTCGAGGCGGGGAGGACGGCGATCGGGCCACCGTCCGCGTCCGCAAGGATCCCCTCCCACACGTCCTCGTTCTCGAGGCCCATGCTGCCACCGAGGATGTATAGGGTGCCCGATGCGAGCGCCATCGGCGGGCCCAAGAACACGAGGACGAGAACGAGAGGCGTCAGGCGGATCAAGGGATCGTTGGGAGAGTCCGGTATGGATGCGAGCAAGCGTGACAGCACCATGGCAACTTCGCGTCGGGCAACACATGCCGCTTGCTTTCCACAAAAATTCTCTACGACCTTTTGACGGCAGTTTTCCGGCACAAGCGCTGAAAATGAACGCTTTGTCACATCAAAGTTGAACCGCTGGAGCACCCGTGAACGACAAGCAACTCGAGGCCCTCGTCTACCTCAGCCGGAACCAGAATTTCACCAAGGCAGCCGAAATGCTCTATTTCGACTCCGAGGAAGACGAGTACATCACGCCGGAGACGCTCCAGTATCGGATCAAGGCGCTGGAGGAAGAGCTGGGCGTGCGGCTCTACAAGCGCCAGAAAGGGGTCACCCGCGTGACGCTGACACGCGAGGGCAACCTCTTCCTCAAGGAGGCGCTCGCCGTCTACCAGCGCATGCGCGAATGGCGTGCGCTCTTTACCGAGGCCGGTCACTCGCGGTTCTCCTTTGCGGCAACGGACGTGGTGATCCTCCACCGGTTGCCTCAGGTGGTGACCCAGTTCCACCGGCTTTTTCCCCGGTCGGCGATCGAGATGCGGTCCGCCGCCCCCGAGGACATCGAGCGGCTTGTGCGCACCGGCGAGGTGGACTTCGGCCTCGCCACCCACTCGCCCGACGACCACGACCTCGAGTACGTCGTCTTTCGCAAAAGCCGCCTTGTCGTCGTGACCCCGCCGGACCATCCCCTCGCCCGAAAGCAGGACGGCGTCTCCCTCAACGACGTCGCCCGCCACCCCCTCGTGCTCCTGACCCACGACCCCAGCCGGCGCGACGACCGCGCCCGCATCGACCTCGCCTTTCGCCGCAAGGGCATCCACCACGCCCCCAACATCGTCATGGTCACCTCCAACTCGGAAATCGTGGTGACCTATGTGGAGGCGGGCCTCGGCGTCGGCATCGTTCCCGAAACCGCCCTCGTCAACAGCGCCCGCAAGGTCGCCGTCATCGCCATGGGCAACCTATTCGGCCAGACCGAGGTGGGGGTCCTCACGCGTACCGACAAGGTCGTGACGACGGCCATGCGCGAGTTCTTCAAGCTCCTGTCGCCCAAGCTCGAGGAGTGGATGGACAAGCGAGCGCCCCCCGGCGCCACGGCGCCCACACCCTGAAAGGACACAACGGCAAACGGGCAAACAGGGAAACGATGAGTTCAGGAGCGGGACCAACAAGGGCACGGAAACAAGGAGCAAAGGAGCAAAAGAGGGGGGTGTCTATACGGCTCCTTGTCGCGATCAAACCCCCACCTGCCGGCGCCAGAAACGGCACAACGGCAAACAGGGAAACGATGAGTTCAGGAGTTCAGGAGCGGGATCAACAAGGGCACGGAAACAATGAGTAAAGGAGCAAAAGAGGGGGGTGTCTATACGGCTCCTTGGCGCCGCCACGCATTCCCATGCGGAGGCAACGGCGCGCTGAAACGGCGCCGAGGGACGCCCGCATCTTGCAGGACCCCTGACGGGGTCCGGTCTTTTTCTTATCCGCAGACCCCGGGTTGAAACCCGGGGCTACGATTGCACCGCCCCTCCGGGGCTTGCGCGCCCGCACGGAGACAACAATCTAATTCCTGCTTCATCGACACAGCCGCAATCCGGGGCTTGCGCGCCCGCACGGAGACAACGGCGCGCTGAAAGTGCGCCTGCAAAAAAGCCCAGGGTCAGCGGCGACAGCCGCGCCACCCTGGGTCCGCAAGGCACCATCCCCAGCACCCTGTAAGGGTGCCGCAACACAACGGCAAACGGGCAAACAGGGAAACGATGAGTTCAGGAGTTCAGGAGCGGGACCAACAAGGGCACGGAAACAATGAGTAAAGGAGCAAAAGAGGGGGGTGTCTATACGGCTCCTTGGCGCCGCCACGCATTCCCATGCGGAGGCAACGGCGCGCTGAAACGGCGCCGAGGGACGCCCGCATCTTGCAGGACCCCTGACGGGGTCCGGTCTTTTTCTTATCCGCAGACCCCGGGTTGAAACCCGGGGCTACGATTGCACCGCCCCTCCGGGGCTTGCGCGCCCGCACGGAGACAACAATCTAATTCCTGCTTCATCGACACAGCCGCAATCCGGGGCTTGCGCGCCCGCACGGAGACAACGGCGCGCTGAAAGTGCGCCTGCAAAAAAGCCCAGGGTCAGCGGCGACAGCCGCGCCACCCTGGGTCCGCAAGGCACCATCCCCAGCACCCTGTAAGGGTGCCGCAACACAACGGCAAACGGGCAAACAGGGAAACGATGAGTTCAGGAGTTCAGGAGCGGGACCAACAAGGGCACGGAAACAATGAGCAAAGGAGCAAAAGAGGGGGGGGGTGTCTATACGGCCAGCCTCATTTCCTCTTTTGCTCATCGTATATCCCCTCCCTCCTTTCCTCCTTTGCTCATCGTGTATCCCCCCCTCCCCGCCTCCTGGCCTCATCGTATATCCCTCCCTCCCCACCTCCTGGCCTCATCGTTGATCCTGGTCCTCAGCCGAGTTGGCGCGACAACAGGTTCAGGAACAATCCCACGTCGGTCACCACCGGCGTGGAATCCACCGATCCACGGTCCGCCAGCTTGGTCGCCACCGAGGGATTGATGTCCACGCAGATGAGCCGCACCCCCGCGGGCGTCATGTTGCCCACGCCAATGCTGTGGAGCATGGACGAGAGCATGATGACCATTTCCGATCCGTGGAGCAGTTCCTGGTACTGGCGCTGGGCCTCGACGAGGTCCATGACCGTATCAGGGAGGGGGCCGTCGTCGCGGATCGACCCGGCGAGACAGTAGGGCACGCCGGCGCGCACGAGCTCGTAGAACAGGCCGCCGCCGATCACACCCTGCTCCACCGCGGCGCGGATGCTGCCGCAACGGCGGATCGTGTTGATCGTGTTGATGTGGTGGCGGTGGCCCTCGCTGACGGCCTTGCCGCGCTTGAGGTCGACGCCGAGGGAGGTGCCGTAGAGCTGGCTTTCGAGGTCGTGCACGGCGATGGCGTTTCCGCCAAGGAGGGCGGAGACGTAGCCCTGGTGGGCGAGCCGCGCGAGGTAGGGGCCGCCGCCGGTATGAATCACGACCGGCCCGGCCACCCACACAATGCGGCCGCCACGGTCCCGCAGCCGTTTCATCTCCCACGCGACGTGTTCCACCACGGACTCGACGCGCCGCTCGCTGCTCACGGCCGACCCCATGAACTTGAACTCGTCGTCAACCGCCTCGCGACGGGCGTGGACCCGCAGCCCCCGCGTGCCCACAACGATCTTTTCTCCCGGCCGCAGGTCGCGCAGCAGCCGGCACTCCGCCCGCCAGCCGCCGGACTCCTCCCACGCGACCACCACCGCGTCCATGCGCTGGCGCTCGACCGGCACCCACACGCCGCCGAGCCGCACCTCCGTGCGGAAGATCGTCGTGCTGTAGAAATCGTCGGGGGCGACCCCGGGGTTTTCCACCGTGGCGAGCGTCGCCTCGCCCTCGCCCTCCTCGGCCACGTGGCCGCCGAGGCTGACGAGTTCCCGGAGGATGTCCTCGAGGGTTTCCTCCGCCGGGGCGGAGATCCGCAGGCGTATATACGACGGGTCCTCCTGGGCGAAGCCCGGCTCGAAGCGCTGGACCGAGTAGGAGCCGCCGGCCTCGGGCACGTGGTCCATGACGCGCTGGAGCGTTCCGGTGTCAAAGACGTGGCCGCGGAACTCGATCTCGCGGGAGGGGATCGCGGGGGCGTCCTGGCGACGGGGATGGGCATGGGGCTCGTCGAGCCGCAGCGTGAGGCACTTGCCGGATCCGCCCGCCAGCATGAACTGGTCGAGCGGCGTCTGGACCACGCGAAAGCCCCATCCCTCGAGGCGACGGACCAGCTCGTCGCTCGCGCGGTTCAGCTGCACCGTGTCGCCGGTGTCCACCGCGTTGCAGGCGAAAGCCATCGCATCGGCGTCGCTCACCGCGTGGCGATTTTCCGCGGGGACGAGCGCCTCGATGGCCTTTACCGACCGGTCGTCGAAGGCGGCGGGGTACCAGATGAGCTTTCCTCCGGTCAGCGGGCAGAAGCAGGTGTCGAGGTGGTAGAACCGGTCGTCGGACAGGCGGACGGGGACGACCTCGACGTCGAGCACGGAGGAGACATAGGAGGCGGACTCGAGGACCGTGCGGAAGCCGTAGCCCATGACGAGGATGCCGGAGTCGCGGAGGAAGAGCGCATCGCCGGCGCCTTCAAAATACATGCCGCGGGGCATCTCGGTCACGTCGAAGCCGTTGCCGCGGAACCAGCGGGCGAAGAAGGGCTCCTCGGCCTGGCGCTCGGGGTGGCGAAAGTGGGAGAGGACGACCTTGTCGCGGAGGACAAGGCCGGCATTGGCGGTGAAGACGAAATCGGGGACGCCGGGTGGCTGGGACAGGACCTCGAGGTCGCCTGCGGCGGAGAGGGCGGCGTGGAAGTCGGCCCACTGGGTACGGGCGGCGCCCGGTTCGGCGCGGTCGATGTTGCCTTCCATCCAGGGGTTGATGACGTAGCGGACGGCGTAGTTGTCGGGGCGGCAGACGAGATAGCGGTGGCGGCCGGAGGCCGCGGCGTCCGGCGATTGCGGACGCGCGAGGGTGTCGGGTGTGGTCATGGGATGTCACCTCTTCAGGACATGGTCGTGGGGGCGCACACGGGGGCGCGTGCGCGGTTTCCGGGGCCGACAATGGAAGAGGGGGGAGTTAAAGGTCGGGCACGCGGCCGCGGCGAAAGTACTGGCGGCGCGGCGCGCGGTGCCGCAGCGGGGTCGCTCCGGTCATCGGGGCGTCTCCATCACGCGATAAACGGGGACGGCGCCGTCCTCGCCGACCGTCCCGCGGAAGGGGGCGAACTCGTAGAGGCCATACACGCGCTTGGGCTCGAGCAGGAGGGCGGCACGGACCCCATCGATCCCCGCGACATGGATAAACAGCGTGCCCGGGGGGAGCGCCATGGGCCCGGGATCCGACAGTTCCACGATCTGGCGCCCGTCATAGCGGCCATACATGGCGTCGTAGTCCTCCTCGACGCGCAGGAGCGTGGCCGCTTCCACGACCGCCTCGCGCGGCGTCTCGAGCACCTCGAAGGGAATCGCATGGCGCTCCAGCAGCGTGCGGTGGATGCCCTCCGGGTCCGGCGTGATGGCGTAGGCCACCGGCGTGCGGACGTACTCCTTGATTGCCAGGTCGTCCATGTAGTTGGCGGTTGGGGTGATGAACTTTTCGAGCGTGTGGACGTCGAGGGCCGGGTACTCGAAGTTGCCGACGGGATCGGTGGAGGCCCAGAAGTAGTTGGTGGGGAGCCATGGGGGCGGGGGGGCGGTGCGGGCGCGTTCGATGGCGGCGCGCTCGCGGTCGCGGTCGCCCCCGCGAATCAGCAGCCAGAGGAGTTGTCTATACGCCTCGGTGCGCGCGACGAAGTCCGCCTGGGGGTCCGGGTTGCCGCGAAAGATACCCGCCTCGATGATGAAGCTCAGATTGCCATAGACGCCGAGGCCGTTGCGGGCGTCGTCCGCCTCCGGGGTCGAGGGCCGGAGTTCCTCGTGGGGCGGCGGCCCGCCGACGAGGTACTCCATGAAAGGGACATGGTTTTCCTCGTTGTCGAAGTACCGCTCCGCCTCCGCGAGGCGCTCCTCCGCCAGCGCGATCACCTCGCCGTCCACATACGGGCAGTTGACCACGCCGAGGGTTAGCAGCGGCCACTTCTTCATCCCCGCGGAGGTCCAGGAGGAGGAGTCGCGGGTGTACTCGTGACAGTCGATGGTGACGTGGGCGCGGAGGCGCTGGTGGATGCGATGGATGGTGGCGGTCTCGGGCTCGAGGAGACCGCGGTGGTCACGGTTGAGGTCCGCATCGTTGGCGTTGCGGCGCTGGTCCGCGTCGACCCCTTCCGGGTTCGCCATGGGGAGGAAGTAGAGTTCCGTGTTGGGGGGGAGGAGGCCGGGATCGGCGGCGACCTCGTCGATGATGACCAGAAGGGCGTCCTTGCCGGACTGCTCGTTGCCGTGCTGGGCGCCGATGGCGAAGACACGCCAGGGGTCGCTGGTGGGGGTCACGTCGTCCGCGGCCAGGCGCACCAGGTAGAGCGGCCGGCCGCCGGCGGACTCGCCCTCGACAGTGACCCGGATGTGGTCGTGGGCGGCGTCGAGTTCCCGGAGCCTCCCCTCCATTTCCCCGAAGCGCACGGGGCTTGCCGGAAAGGCGGGCTTGGCGGAAACCGGGGCCACGGCGCTAAGGAGCAGCAGGGGGAGGAAGAGGAGTTTGTTCATAAGTTTGTGCGTTTAGCCGAAAGGGTGGCCCAAGGGATAGAAGAAATTCTTGGACCTCACAAAATTCCGGCGGCGGGACTGCAGACGGCCCGGAGATTGGCGGGGGGCGTCCCCTTCGGGATTTCACATCCGGCGCCCCGGAGGAAGCGGGGCCCGAGCAGCCCGGCCAGTTCCTCCTGGCGGCGGGCGATGGCCTCCGGCGTCCCCCGCAGCACCTCGTCCACCGGGTTGAGGAAACCGGTGAGCACGGTGCCGGGCCCGAGGGCCTCGCGGGCATGGACCGGGTCCACCTGCCAGTCGCAATCGACGATGTCCGCCCCAAGGGTGGCAATGGACGCGAGCAGGTGGCTGATGTCGCCGCAGATGTGGAGCCGGGCATGGGCGCCGGCGTCGTGGATCGCCTGAACGAGGGCACGCTCGAGGGGCAGCACCAGCTCCGTATAGACATCTTCGGAGACCTGGCTGGCGATGGCGTCGCCGATGCCAATGGTGTCGGCGCCGGCGGCGATCTGGGCGCGGGCGAAGGCGATCCCGGTGCCGTTGCAGTGCTCCATGAGGGCGACGAGGGCCTCCGGGTCGGCGAGGGTCTGGAGCAGAAACTCGCCGGGTCCGAGGAGGTTGGCGGCACTGGCCGCGGGGCCTTCGACCCAACCCATCACCGAGTGGGTGGCGCCGGCGAGGCGGTGCATTTCACGGACGGCGGCGAGGCGGTCCGCCAGCCGCGGCGAGGCCTCCATGTCCGGCGTCGCGAGTCGCTCCAGGTCGATCCCCTCCGCCAGCGGCGGCGCCAGCAACCGCGGCACGCCATCGGGGATGAACTCCACCTCGCCGCCAAAGGCCGACGTCTCCCGGTACGGGTCCGAGATCGCACTCCATTGGCAAAAGCCGTAGGCCGCCGCGCCGTGGCGGTTGGCCTCCACCAGCACGCGGTAGTCCGACGCAAAGGCGCCGTAGTTGGAGCCGATCGCCTCCGCGGCAAAAGCCATCAGGATGGGGACCGCAGGCACGGGGTCGACGGTCTCGCCGCGAAGGACGGCCAGGTAACGCTCGCGCGGATTCATGGCAGGCACCTCCGGAAAATGGGCAACGCTCCTCCCCCGCCGACGGCAAGGCGAGTTGAATCTGGTCCGTGGCGGTGCTCGAACGCGATCGTGCAGCGCCGCGATCCGGTGTACGGAAACGTGCGCACTCCCCGGCGGCAGGCAGCGCAAGTCCGCAAACGCCAGAGGGCCGCCAATCGCCTGCGGAGCGGCACCGCCCTTGCCACGTGGAGAGACACCACAACACCCAACGAGAAAGGCCTCACCATGCGCCTTATCCTGACCACGCTCCTCCTGGCCGCCGTCTCCGCGGCACCCGCCCAGCAGGGCACCTTTGCCGAGCGCCGCGCCGAGTGGCGCGAAAACACCGCCAAGGCCACCGAACAACTCCGCGAGCGCTTCGCCAAGCAGCACGAAGTCCGCTCGCTCACCTACGCCGTCAACGGCCAGGAAGTCACCCGCTTCTTCTCGCTCGAGGAAACGGAAGACGGGGTGCTGAGGCTGGTGGAGACGGAGACGCCGGGCGGACGGCTCTTCCAGCATTCGCAGCTCTTCGAACGCACCGGCGACCAGTCCGCCCGGGTGACCCACACGGGCCCGGAGGGCCGCCAGGCGGTGTCGGACTATGAATGGATGATGAACGAGCTGGGCTTCCAGCTGTCGAAGGACACGACGGGTCCGGGGGGACGCACGGCCAGCACGGACACGACAATCTCACGCCTGGAGGACGGCATCGCGGGCAACCGCATCACCACCGGCCCGGGGGGACGCACGGCCGAGAGCAACAGCAGCCTCACGCGGACGGACAGCGGGCTGGAAGGCAACCGCACGGTCCTCGGGCCTGACGGCCGCAGCTATACGCTCGACAGCCTTTGGCAGAAGACCGAGGAGGGCGTGAACCGCAGCACCACGCGAACGGGCCCCAACGGCCAGCAGCTCCTCTCGCAGGATTCCTGGCAACGGACCGGCGAGGGCGGCTGGACCCGCAGCAGCAAGGCCTCCGGCCCGATGGGCCAGAGCCTCAGCCGCGAGCGCACGGGCCAGTTCGACGCGGGCAACCTCACGATCGAGAACTCCCTGCAGAGGTCCGGCGGCAAGTCCGGCGCCACCCGCAGCAAGCCCGACCGTAGCGGCAACCGCCGAGCCGGTGGCGGAACGGCGAAAGGCAAACGATGAGGTCAGGAGGCCGGGAGGGGGGATATACAATGAGGAAAGGAGTGAATGAGGGGGGGATATGCGAGGGCAAGGACGGGGGGGCAGAACAGAGGGTCTTGCCAGTGCCGTTCTCTTTATCTCTTTGCCTCATTGTAAAAAACAAAAAACAATGAGATCAGGAGGTCAGGAGGGGGACCAACAGGGAGGACAGGAATATACGGGGGGTCTCGTACCGACGGCCGCCCGGCGCGCTGAAACGGCCCCGAGGGACCCCCACGCGGAAACAACGGCGCGCTGAAAGTGCGCCTGCAGAAAAGCCCAGGGTCAGCGGCGTCAGCCGCGCCACCCTGGGTTCCGGTCGCCCACCCTCCCGCACCCTGTAAGGGTGCCGCAACACAACAGCTAACGATGAGGTCAGGAGGCCGGGAGGGGTTGTCTATACGGCCACCTGGGCCCTCAATACACCCGCGTGATGTCCGCATCCTTGTAGTAGAAGGTGAGGATCTGGCGGAAGTCCTGGCCGGAGAGGGCGCGGCCCATGGCGCCGGTCTGGCACATGCCGACCCCGTGGCCATAGCCGGCACCGCGAAGGGTGAAGTGATCCGGGCGGGCGGGATCGCCGACGGGATCGACGACGAAGGCGGCGCTCCGGAGGGGGGGCTGCCAGATGCGGCGTATAGACAGCTCGGGGCCGACCTCGGCGGTGCCCTCCTCGCCAAGGAAGCGGACGGCGAGGAGCCGGCCGGAGGGTCCGCGGCCGAGGGGCTCGATGGCGGTGACGCGGCCCACCGGGTGACCAGCCTCCGCCAGGAAGCGGGAGAGGTCCGCGGCGGGGGTGGTCACGACCCAGCGGAAGTTCTTGCGGGTCCATTCGGGGAGGCCCGTATAGACATCCGGGTTGGCGTAGACGGGGGGCGGTTCGGCGATCCATCGGCGGAGGTTGGCCTCGTCGCGGAGATCCGGGGG
>CAYQTO010000076.1:0-2747 GCA_964420455.1 uncultured Candidatus Sumerlaeota bacterium
ATCCTCGGCGCGCTGGGCCTCGACGTCGGACCGCGACTCGGGCGGAAGGCTTGCCAGCCTTTCGGGATCCGTCTCGGAAAGCAGCTGGCCATGGCGATCGAGCCAGTTCAGCAAGGACGCGTACGACGACAAGGCTGCTCCTGCCGTTTCCCCGTCGGTTGCCAGCAGGGAGGCGAGGCGGAAGAGAAAGGCCGCTCGCTCGAGATCGAAGCGGCGAAACGCGGCCCTCGCCGCTGCCTGGGCCTCCTCCGGCGTCCGCAGCCGCGAAACCTCGGGACTCTCCACCCGCGCGATGTCTATACCGCCGCCCCAGTCGGCAGCAATGAGGTACGCCCCGTCAATGGGGTGACGGGTAACCGATCGGGCATCGGCGAGGGGGAACGTCGCGGGGAGCCAACGCCCATCCACGTGCTCCCAGACCGAGGCGTCGTCGCGAACGTCGAGGATGCCGTCGGCGTTCGTATCGTCCGCATTCAGGAGCGCCACCCCCATCGGCTGGTCGATCGACAGGACGCTGTAGGGGGGTACGGGAAGAGACTCGGGCGCCGGGGGGACTTCGGCGTCGGGCGACCAGGCCGCCGGGCGGTCCTCGCGTCCGATCTTGCGGATCTCCCACGTGGCGACGCGGCCGGTGGCATCAAGCCGCGGCGGGGTGTCGGTGACCCCCTCGGCGGAGAGTCGCCGGGGCGCGTTGTCGCGGGCGCGGGCTGTATAGACATCGCCTAGGGCGTCGTCGCGTTCGGAGTAGAGGACGAGGCGGTCGGACCCGGAAAGGAAGGCAGCATTGGAGGTCCGGCCTGGATGGGGAAAGAGGCGGACGTCGGCGCTGGGCTGTTGGGAGCGAAGGTCGCGGCGGTAGAGCGCGGGAATGCCGTCCCTCTCGGATGTATAGACGAGCCAGCGGCCGTCGCCGGAGACCGTCGCATCATAGTCGGGGGCGGGATGCGAGGTCAGCAGGCGGGGCTCCTCGGGGGGGGCTTCCCCCGCCGAGGCGAGAAGCAGGAGCGCGAATGCGGCGCGGCGGATCAGCGGGTTTGCCATTGGCCTTCGTCGTCCTGGAAGGGGGCCCCCTCCGGTGCGAGGTCGCGGTTGAGGCGGGCAAAAATGGCCGCGATCCGTGGCGCGTCGGCGGGGGTGGCTCCGGGGGTCGTCTCTACCAGGCGGCGGAGGAGGATGCGCCGGTCGGCGTTCTCCTCCTCGACGACCCGGGGACCGAGGCCATTCGGCAGCGTGGACTCGAGGACGTCGGCGTCGCGGATGACGAGCAGGCCTTCGTTCCCTTCACCGACGGCTCCCGAGCGCAGAAGGGCATCGAGGTCGTCGCGGTTGTAGCGGCGATTGTTGAGGGCGGCGAGGGAGGCGGCCTGGCTATCGGTAACCTCCGGCGGCGCTGCCAGCGTTCCGTCCGGCTCGACGGCGCGGACCGAGGCAAACAGCGCCAGGTCCTCGCCCAGTTGCTCGTATGTTCCCAGCACCTGCCGTTCGAGTGCCGTCTGCTGGTCGACGACCATCACGTTCACATTGAGGAGCCCACCACAGCCGGCGGCGAGGGAAAGGAAAAGCAGGATGGCGAAGGGACGCATCAGGAGGCTTCCTCCGTGGGTAGGAGCAGCCGCACCGCGGCGGGGCGGTTTGGTGCCATTAGGACATCAACGGCGGTACGCGCAAGGGCGACATAGGCGTCGTACTCGGGCTGTATATACGCCGCGAGGAGGCCGGGGACGCTGAGGCGCTCGAAGACCGGCAGGCGGAAGTCCACCCCCGCCGGACTCGTCATGAAGACCTCGACGTCGAGGAGCCCGTTGCGCAACTCGATGACAAGGCTCCGGGGACGGCTGAAGCGGAGCGAGGCGAGGGTGGCCTGGATGCCCGGGCTGCCGGAGCCCGCATCGGCTTGGCGCAGCGCCTCGCGCAGCACCGCGGAAGGGACGCTGGCGACCTCGATGCGGACAAAGAGGGCCTCGAGGAGTTCGGTAACCGTGGAGACATCGGCAAACTCGAGACGTGCGGCGCCAAAAATGTTGAGGCGGCGCTCGCGCGAGGGAAACCGGGAAAGCGAGGGAAGAAGCGTGACCGCATCGAGGCCGGTGGAGGTCATTTCCAGTTCGAGGGCGGGAAAGAGGGAACGGGTAAGGAGGCGGAGGCGGGCGATCGCCGTGCCGCCGAGGAAGTCCTCGGATCGGGCGGAGAACTCGAGCGCCCCGGCGGCGACACCCGCCACCAGGCGGGTCGGGCCGACGGGGATGGCATAGGGAGGCACCGAGAGGCGCAAGGACCCGAGCCGCAGGTCGCCGGACTGGAGCCGCCCGGCAGCCTCCGGCGTATAGACGACTTCCGTTGCGATGTCGCCATCGAGGCCCCGCAAGGCCGCCAGATCATGCCAGTCCAGCCGCGCCCCGTCGCCGCTGACGGCAAGCGCGAGGCGGGTTTCCGTGGGACCCGCATTGCGTACTGTTGCACGAAGGCCCAGGGAACCCGAAGACCCCGCAATGCCCGCTGTTCCATCGAGGGGGCCGAGGTCCTGGCGAAGGGACATCCGTGCGGTGACGGGCAAGTCCGCCCAGTCTCCGGACGCCTCGGCCAGGGCGTCCGCGAGGGGCAGCGACTCGGAGCCGATGCTGGCGCTGGCCGCAAGATGCCCCCCGAGTGAGGGGAGCCCGAGCGTCACCGTGTCTATACGGAGAGGGCCCACCGGGGGAAGCTCGCCGGCGCTCGCGAGAAGCAGGGGGAGCATCGGCATGATGGAG
>CAYQTO010000076.1:2757-4047 GCA_964420455.1 uncultured Candidatus Sumerlaeota bacterium
TCCTCCATCCGCGCTTGGAGAGACCACTTGGTGACGGGGCCTGGCAGGGAAGCAGTCGTCGCGATATCGAAGGAGCCGAGGAATTCGTCTCCCGCGGCGTGGACACGGATTTGGGGGAACGCACCGCTTGCCTCGATGCGGTGACGGCTCGCGCGTGGGGCGCCGCTCGCGTTTAGGTCGAGACGACCGGAGCCACCGATGCGGCCGGCCGTGCCGTCGGCGAGGACAAGCTCGAGGGGCGATTCCCCGCTCATCTCGAGGGAAAGTTCGGCCTGATAATCGTCGGCCGGACCATCGAACGCCCCATGGCCGACGAAATGGAGAAGCCCCGCGAGCGTCACATCGACTTCCGCCACGCGATGGCGCGCCGTCTCCGGATCGAGCGTATAGACGAGGCTTGCGGAAAGGGGGGGCAGGCTCGTGCTGACCTCGGGACCGGAATAGTCCACGCCGTCCCAACCGGCTTCACGGAGCGTGGCTCCGATGGCTCCCTCGCTGCTCATGGTGACCTCCGTCGCCGCGTGCAGGCCGGTCGCAATGACCTCGCTCGCATCAGGCAGGAGCAGGAGAACACTGGCGACATCAAGACGACCGGTCTCCGCAAGGAGCGGTTTGCCATCCGCCGCGAAAGGGTGAATCCGCAACGCACGATCATCGCGGAGACCCTCGATTTCGAAATCTCCCGCCGGGAGGGAAACGAATCCGTACTCGACTTCCGTGAGGAGGATGGCCTCGGTTGCGAGTAGCTCGGTGCCCTCGTGGTCGCCGGCCGGGAGTTCGCCGGAAAAGGTGGCCGTATAGTCGGCCCTACCGAGGAGTTCGACGGAAGCATCAAGGGTGGCGGCGAGGAGATCAGCGAAGGATTCGACGAGCGCCCCGAGGTCGGCGCGGAAGGCGAGGTCACCATCCAGGCGCGTGGCCTCGGGCGCGAGGGCCGCCATGCCGCTGGTCCGCAGCATCGCAAGCTGCGGCAGCCCAAGACGGACACCTTCCCAGGAGGCGGTGGGAACCGCGCCCGGGCGGTAGGAAAGGGAGCCGAGAAGGTCGGGACGCTGCAATTCGGCGGGCAGGAGGTCCGCCGCGAGGGGTGCGAGGTTGAAGGTTCCGGTGGTTACAAGATCGGCGGCGAGATCGCGCGAGAGGACGACCGTGTTCTGCGACTCGTACACGCGGGTGCGCAGGTCCACCTGTGCACGGATGGGCCCGTCCGGGGCCGGCGGGAGGATGACTGTCCAGTCGAGTTCGGGCTGGTCGGTATAGACGACGAAGTTGTCGACGGGAAGTTCGATG
>CAYQTO010000076.1:4057-16576 GCA_964420455.1 uncultured Candidatus Sumerlaeota bacterium
ATCGAGCGCGAGGCGGCCGGTGGCGGAGACGTTCCGCTGGGCGGATCCGAGAAGGGCATCAATGCGGAGGGTGCCGGTGGTGGGGGGAAGAGCGGCGGTCAAGTGCCGGCGGAGGTGGGTTCCGAGGGCGGTGATGTCCATCGAGAGGCCGCCACTGGCCATGGGGGACGAGGTTCCGGCGACATATTCCCACCGCGAATCAAGGAGTGGACCGGCGAGGACGAGTTCCCCGGCGTGGGTGGCAAATGTGTGGACGGCTTCAAGTTCGACCGAAAAGGGATCGAGGGGCAGCGAATCCGTGCGAAGCAGCTCGGCGAGGCCCGGATCGGTGTTGCCGCCGAGGTGCAGCAAGCGGGGGAGAAAGGCGGCACTTGCCGATAGGGAGGTAATGCCCTCGTCCGTATAGACAAGGCTGGAATCGAGGCGGAGTGCGGCTTCGATGGCGGGCAGCCCGGGGGGAAGAAAGCCGGCCGCGCGGGCAAGGTCGAGGGATGGCGGTGCCGTCCAGTCGATTTCGATGCGGGCGGCGCCAGGACGGTGGGAGGCGCGGGCGGCGAGGAGCGGCCAGTCGAGGGCGGCGGACGCCTCGCCGGGGGCGAAGGTCGTGGCATCGAGCGTGCCCTTCGCGTCGAGCCGGAGCGGCGGCACGGCAACCCCGCCCGTCGGGACCAGCTCGCCGCGCACGGCCGCCCCCTCCAGTCGCGCAGAGCTGGTCACCTCCAGGGTTGCTCCCAGATCCTCAACGACGAGGTCCGCCACTAGGGAGCCCTCCAATGCCGTCGGGGGAAGCGGCACACCGGCGAGCCTCAGGAGCCCCGGAAGGGGAGCCAACCCGAGCGTCGCCGTGGTGGTGACTTCCCGCGAGGCAAGCAGCGTGGTCACCCGAAGGAGAGAGCCTTCATTCGCCGCGATGTCCAGGTCGAGTCGTGCGCCGTCGAAGTGAATGGCACCATCGGCTGTGAACCCGGAAAGGGTGGCGCGAAGTTCGAGCGGCTCGGCCCGGCCGACGGTCTCGAGTGTCACGGGGAGGGATACGGCCAGGTCGCCATCGCTGGCGGGCCAGCCGACTTTGAGGGACCCCTCGCGCGCGGCAAACGTCTGGCCCGTGTGATCCGTATAGACAAGACGAAGGTCGGCGATGGCGACATCGACGGAGGAGACGGGAAGAGGCCATGGACCGAGGAGGGACCCGAGGTTGATCGGGGCGGGTTCGGTCGTGGGAGGTGGAGTTTCAGCGGGAGGGAGGACATCGAGGAGGTTGGGACGGCCGGCCTCGTCGGCCGTGATGTCGACATGCAGTTGCTCGATGGCAAGGCGGACGTCGCGGTTGCCGAGTGCCACCGCGGCAAGGCCGCCACCGTACTCGATGCCGCTGGCGAGGAGGACCCGGTCGCCCTCGGGCGCATAGATGGCAACGGATCGGATGCGCTGACCCCCGAGCCAGCCAAGACGCACGCCCTCGATCTCGATGCGGCCGGCGAGCAGGGGATTCACCTGGGACTGGAGGATCCGACCGGTCGGAATCCAGGAAAGGATCGTTGGGAGGAGGACGAGGAGGAGGAAGAGGAGAAGGAAGGTGGCGAGGCCGAGGAGGAGCAGTCGCCGGAGGAGACGTCGGCCGCGCGCGGGTCTTTCCGGCGTGGTGGCGGGGGGCGGGGGCGTGTGGGGAGCCAAAGTCGCTTGGGTCCTCAGGACCCGAGGCTGCGCGCCTTGATGCGTTGGAAGCGATCGGGGACCCGGGCGCCGCCGAGGTCACCGATCTCATTCTGTATATGCGCGCGGAGGCGCATCAGCCGTGCGTCGAGGGTTGGATGGGTGGACCCGAGCCACCCGGCCCCGGCGCTTTGCGCGGCGAGTTCCGCCTTCAGATTTTCGAGGAAGTCCACAAGCCCGTAGGGGTCGTAGCCGGCCAAGGCGGCGTACTCGAGACCAACCAGGTCGGCCTCGAACTCCATGTCGCGGTCGAGTCCGCGCTCGAAGAGGATGGTGACGCCGTTCTCAACCGCGCGGTTGAGTTCGCTGAGGTCCTTGCCCGAGGCGGCCTGGACCGTTTCCGTCACCCCCTGGAGGAATTGGGTGCGGCTGAGCATGCGGACCATGTGTTCGCGGGTGACATGGGCGATTTCATGGGCGAGGACGCCCGCGAGTTGTGCCTCGTCGTCCATGCGGCGAAGGGCGCCGGAGGTAATGAAGACGTAACCTCCCGGGGCGGCCCAGGCGTTGGCGTCCTCGCGATCGACCACGGCAAAGGCGAAGGGCATCCCCGCGCGGGGGGTCTGGCGGACGATGGCGAGGCCCACGGTGGCGACGTAGCGCTGGAGTTCCTCGCTGGGATGGAGGGCACCCTGGTCGGTGAAGGATTTGACGGCGATGCTGCCGCCGATGTCGCGCTCCCGTTCGAAGGACATGCGGCCGGTCGCGGCCCCGGCGGCACGGCTTCCCGAATCGGCGATCCGGGCCGCGCGCTCCTGATCAACACCGGTCAGCACGAGGGTCCCCTCGGTGACGTTGCGCAGGTCGGTTGTGGTGCAGCCGGTAGTATAGACAGCAAGGCAGAGGAGAAGGGAAGGGAGGAGGACGCGTGTCATTGCGGCTCGATCCCTCCCGCGGCAAGAAAGGCGTCGACGTCAGCAGGGGTGAGGGCCTCGGTGATCTGCTCCATCCTGCGTGCGTCGGCGATGGCCTGCCCGGGGGCCTGGGTGGCGGCGGCGTATTCCTCGGCGGTGGGGCTGAGGCCGCGGACGGCGGAGAGGTCCTGCCGTTCACCGGGACCGAGGTCGTCGACGAGAAGCGAGCGGCGCCGGGCTGTTGCCGGGGCGGCGTCGGTCACCTGGAGCTTCACCACCCAGCCCTCCTTGCCGTCCGGGGTCCGCACGCGCAGGCGGGGCCCGCTTGTCTCGAGGACGGTGAGCGCCGTACCCTGGTCGACTTCGGCCACATCGGCCGCCGAGGGGCTCGTTTCTTCCTTGAGGGTCACGTTGGCCCGCTTGGCATAGACGGTATCGCCGGGGGCCTGGGCGCGCGCCTCAATCAGCGCAAGCCCCGCCGCCAGAAAGGCAACGGCGATCAGGGCGGACGTTCGGAGCAGCTTCATTCTGTTTCCTCCCGCGGGGGACGGCTCATCAGGTCTTGTCGGGGTGAGTAACGGGACCCTGCCACATCATGAGGCCCCCGTTGAGGTTGGAGACATCTCGGAACTCATTCTCGAGGAGCAGGGCGCCGATGTCCATGCTGCGCATGCCCGAGGCGCAGTAGACGACGACCGGCTTGTTGGGGTCGAGTTCGCCCATGCGGGCAGCCACTTCGCCGGTGGGGATGTGAATGCTGCCGGGGATGAGGCCGTCTGCCTCGAGTTCGTGGCGTTCGCGGACGTCAAGGAAGAGGGGCGGATCGTCGCTGTTGTGGAGCTCGAGAGCCTCGCTGGCGGCGAGTTCCTGGGGCACGGTCATGCCGGATTCCCAATCGGCGGGGTCGGCCTCTCCGGCCTTGGGGGCCTGGGCGGGCTGGGGATCCGGCTTGGGGCGACCGAAAATCTTGTCGAGGAATCCCATGGTTGGCTGGTTCCATTTCAGGGGTGGGGTTTGCTTTGCCGAGAGGGGCGGGGCTGTCAAGCGGGGGCCACACCGCCGTGGGCTAGCGCTCCCGTCCTCCGGGGAGGAGGTTACGGGCGATTCCGGACAACCGGTCGAGGACCGGCTGGACAGGCGTCACGCGGGGCCGGTCCAACGTGCCCCGCACCCGATAGGCAACCACCGTATTGCCCAACGCATCGTAGACCCGTGACAGCTGCCCGACCACCGGGATCTTGCTCACCTGCTGGCTCAGGACACTGGCGGTGACTTCAAAGTCCAGCTCGCCGCGGAAGTTTATCGTGCCGTTGGAAACCAGCGTGATGTTGGGGTTCGAGATGATCAGGTTTTTGAAGGTCACGACCTCGTTCGTGAGCGAGCAGGTTCCGGTGACCCTTGAGGACTGGACCGTGTTGGTGAGCCGGAGGAGGTCGCGCGCATAGACGAGGACCATGGTACCGACGACGCTTGATTCGGTGATGGTGAACTCGGCGTCGCCCTCGTGGGTGGGGTAGTTGAGGGTCTGACCGCGAAAGCGCAGGTTGCCGGTCATGTAGCCATCAAGTTGCTGGTCCATGAGGTAGAGGTCGTCGAGGTAGCCGTCGATGCTGGCGCCCTCGAACTGGGCCTCGATGTCGAGCAGGGGGTAATCGTTCATCAGGACCTCGAGGGTGGCGGTCCCGGCGCCACTGCCGCCGTAGGCCTCGGTGGCAATATTGGCAAAGCGGACGACGGGGCGCTGGCGGCTCCAGGCCTCGAAGAAGAAGTCGCTGCTCGTCTTGCCCGCCTCGAAGGTCAGAAAGCGGACGGAGTTTGCCTCGATGTGCCCCTGAATGTCGATGAACTGGTAGGACTCATCGACAGTCTTCCATCGGGGGGAAAAATCGTGGGAGCTGCTGGCCCATTCGCGCTGGCCCCAGCCCTCCATCCATTCGTTGGCATCGAGCTGGTCGGCCCGGGCGACGAAGTTGATGGCCACCGGGCGTCCGGGTTCGAGGCTACCGCTGAGAAAGACGTCCTTGGCGCTGCCGATATCGACGCGGGCGCGTGACACAACGAGCCCCTCGGTGGTGAACCGCGCGTCGCCCCGGATATTTTCGATTGGGACGGGGAACTCGCGGTAGAAGGCGGCGACGGGACTTTCCTGGCGAAGGACTGCCTCGTAGTCGAGAAGGAGGTCGGGGGCCTCCGCAGGATCGAAGTGGATCGAGGGGCGCTCGCGGAGGAGGGCGAGCCAGCGGCGCAGCATGTCGGGCGCCTGTGGGAGGGGCCGTGCGGGAGTGAGCGAGGCGCGGATCTCGGCGGGAATCAGGCCTGCCATATAGACATCGCGAAAGATTTCGGGGATCCAGTTGGCGAGGGCCTCGAGGTGGGCGCGGGCGGACCCGGCGAGGCGGACCGCCTCGCCGGTGATGTCGCCCGAGAGGTCGATGGTGGAATTGCCATGCTGCTCGTCGGGGGCACGGGCGCGGAGCCGCCGGATCTCGAGCACCTCGGGCGTGAGCACAAGGTCCACGGTGACGCCGCTGACGGGGATGGAGGAATGGGGGAGGTCGAGGGTGGCCGCTCCGCGCTCGAGGACCGCGCGCAGGCTGTAGTCGCGTTCGGGGAGGCGGTCGAAGGTCCCGCGGGCGGTGGCCTCGAGGTAGAGGTCGCCATCGAGGTTGCGCGGCAGCCTGGGAAGGGAAAACACGCGGCGAAGGACGGAAATCACCTCGGGCAGGCGGGCGTCTGCGAAGGCGATGGCGTCGAAGCGGGCGGCCTCGGGCCTCAGGTCGAAGAGGTCCGCCTCGACCGTGCCGCGAACGGTCGTCTGGACCCCTTCGATCATGGCGGAAAGGCGCTGGAGCTGAAAGCGCTGGCGGGCGTAGCGAAGGTTGCCGGGGAGGATGCGGAGGGGCTCGGGAAAGAGTCTGACGTCGGCGGTGCCGTCCCGCCAGGTGAGGGCGATCTCGAGGGTGTCGGGGTCAACCTCGGCGAAATAAACGGACCGGGGGTCCCTTCGAGCAGAGGCGTCGATGGAGGCGTTAAGGATAAGGGGCACGTCGAGGTCGAGGAGCTCGGCCGGGAGACGACCACGGCGGTCGAGAATGTCGACGATCTGGCGCGAGGTGCCACGGGCCTCGACGCGCAGGCGGCCGGTGCGCGCGTGGCCGGGCCCGAGGAGGGGAATCCGGCCCTCGGCCTCGACCTCGAGGTCTCCGGAGCGCAGCCGCAGCGATGCCAGATTGAGGGTTTCCGTGGTGGCCCCAGCGTCGAGGCCGAGGATATCGACAGGGCTGGGAAGGAAAGGGGCGGAGAAGCGCCATCCGGCGAAGCGGACGGCTCCGGAGATCGTGCCCGTGCCGGGCCTGCGGAGGTCGCCAGCAAAGCCCGCGTCCAAACGCAGCGTCGATGTGCTGGCAAGGGCATCGATCTCGATGCCCGACCGCTCCACGAGTTCGTTGCGGGCGAGATTGATGGCGGCGGGCGGCAACTCCCCAATGTTGAGCCGGAAAGCCGCGGGCCAGTTCCCCCCCGCGGTAAGCCGGCCCGCGGCGGAAACGTCCACGGTCTCGCTCTGGAGCGAGAACTCGTTCACCTCCATCAACCGTGAGTCGAGATCAATGCGGGCGCGAAACGTGATGATGAGGGGCTGGTCGGCCCACCGCTCGCCGCCGGGGCGGTCCTGGGCGAGGACAAAGCGGGTGGCACGGAGCGTTGCGTTGAGCTGGACGATGCCGGGCTGGGGAAGGCGGGCACCGGCATCGATGGCCAGATCCTCCGTGCGTGCGAAGAAGCGGCCGAGGGGGCCGGCATCGATGGGAAACGAGAAGCCGCTGAGGGAACCGTCCAGCGCCACGCGCCCTTCGTCTGGGAAGGCCTGGGCGGAGAACCGGAAGGTCTCGAGCGTGTCTGCGGCTAGACTTCCCCGCGCGGTCATGACCAGGGGGGACCGGCGGCCAAGGCGGGGGTCCGCTCGGATCTCCTCGAAGGTCAGCCGAAGCGGCGGCAGGTCCTCCATCGGCGGGTCAAACTCCATGGGGAGCCCGCGTAGAATGATCTCGGGTGTGGGGACGGGGAGGGAGGGGAGCACGCCGCGCGGTGAAGGCCGATCGCCCTGCGTGGGTGCGCGCCCCGCGACACCGTCACGCAACTCGTCCACCAAACGGCGATAAACCCCGCCCAGTTGATACTGGAAGTCATCCGTGCGTTCGAACTCGGCCAGGGGGAAACCGGCAAGGAGGAGGGTCTGGGGCCAGCGGCCGCCGCCACCGAGCAGGTCCGTGAGGTCCCCACGGGCCTCGAGTCGGCTGATCGTGAAGGGCTCGCCGCCGGATTCGACCCCGACACGGATCGCTTCCGCCTCGACCCGCCCCTGCCAAAGCAGCAGCCGCAACGACCCGATTTCCACCGGGATGCCTGCCGAGCGACCTACCTCGCTTTCCACCTGCGACCGCAACCAAGGCGCCGAAAGCGGCAGGACAAACAACATCACGAAGAACAAGAGCACGAAGAAGGGCAGGTAAAAGCGTGCACGGCGAAAGACCCGCCGATAGACGCGGCGGGTGCGGGACGGCGTGGGGCTTTTGGTGCTCCGCGATGCCATGAAATAGAAGGCCGGGAAAACCGGTAAGGATTGAGACTCTCACAAAGCTTGCCGGGGTTGCCTTACCAACGCCACTGGAAAGAAAGCCCGGACCGACGGGGCGGCCCGGCACTTGCCCTTTGCCTTGGCATCCCCACTTTCACCGCTTGGAGATTCGAATGGCCCCCACCGTCCGCCCCTATCGCGCACGCATCCTGAGTACCGGCACCGAAATCACACAGGGCCTCTACGCCGACAGCAACGCGCAAGGCATCTCGCGGGTGCTCCTGGACGAGGGCATCCGGGTGATTGGCCACCGCGCCGTGCCGGACGACGCCCGGCTGATCCGCGAAGCCCTGGTGGAGTCCTTCGCCGCCGTGGATCTTCTGATCATGACGGGGGGCCTCGGACCGACCGAAGACGACGTGAATCGCGAGGTCATTGCCGACGTGCTCGACCGCCCCCTCCTCCGCGATGACCTCGCGGTGGAGATGATCGCGGACCGCTTTGCCAATCGCGGCGTCGAACTCCCCGTGCGCAATCTCGTCCAGGCGGATCTCCCCGCCGGCTGCGTGCCCCTGTACAACCACTGGGGGACGGCTCCCGGTTTCTTCGTCCCGGCCACGGAAGGGACCCCGGCGCTGATGGCCCTGCCCGGGCCGCGCCATGAATGGCGCCCCATGCTCGCCGAGGCGATCCCTGCGCTTTTTGACCAGGCCTTTCCACATCGCGGCCGACGCACGGTTACCACCCTCCACGTCGCCATGACCCCCGAATCCATGCTGAACGAATTGCTCACGGATTTTTTTCGCGACCCCCCCACGGGATGCGAACTGACGATCCTGGCGCACCTGGGGCATGTGCGGCTGCGGCTGGTGGCGGCGGGCGGGGACCCGGAGGAAGCCCGCGCGCGACTGGATGCCTTCCGCGACGAGGTGGCCGATCGCGTCGGCCGCGAGGTGATCTTTGCCGAAGGAACGGAGACCGCCAACCTCGCGGAGGTGGTGGTGGGCGCCTACGGGGAGGTGGGGCGAACGGTGGCGCTGGCGGAATCGTGTACGGGCGGCTGGATCGCCAAATCCCTGACGGACGTCGCGGGGAGTTCGGGGGTGCTGCGGGCGGGCTGGGTGACCTACGGGAACGAGGCGAAGGTGCGCGAGCTCGGGGTGGAACCGGAGACGATCGAGCGCCATGGAGCCGTGAGCGCGGAAACAGCGCGGGCAATGGCGGTGGGGGCCCGCGAGCGTGCCGGGACGGACGTTGCCGTGGCGGTGACCGGAGTCGCCGGACCCGGCGGAGGCACCGAGCGCACCCCGGTGGGCACCGTCTGGTTTGCGGTGGCCGATGGCAACGGCGCGGTCGCGCTCCAGCGCCGCTTTCCCGGTGCCCGCGACTCCGTCCGCGAGTTTGCCATGCGTCAGGGGCTCGAGCTGCTGCGCCGCAACCTCCTCGGCGTGGACCCCGACCTCCTCTACGTGCGAAAAGGCGAGGCCCGAAAACTCCAATTCAGTTGATGCAGCCGACCCCCTTGCATCATCCTCGTGTGTCAATGCGGATTTTTCCTCCGCAGCGGGAAAGTTTGGAGGCGCTCCCAATGAAATTACTCGGATGCCCCGGCTGGGCTGGCTCCACGGTGCTGACATTGGCGCTGTGGTTTCCGGCATGGGCACCGGGCGAGTCCGGCGCCCCCAGGGAGGACGCCCCCGCGGCGGTGGAGGTCAGCACGGTGGCGACGGACCGGAGCCCGGCGGCGCGAGCAGCCGCCCCCCTACGGGAGCCCTCCTCCCCCGCCAAGGGCACCACCAGCACCGCAGAGACAGACCAGCCCGCCTTCTACGCCCCACTGAGCTTCGAGGACGCTCTCCGGCTCATCGAGTCGGTGCTCAATGATCTCCCCAAGGCAGACACCGGCGATGCGGCGGATCCCGCCCGCCTCCGCGACATGGCGGAAAGCGCGCACCTTTACCTCCAGTACCAGCACGACCTCCACTCGTCCCTTTCCGACTACACGTGGATTTACCTCGATGACGAGCCGGTGGAGAACGATCCGGGACTGACGGACCGGGACACGGTGCGGCTCGATCCGCCGGTGGAGATGATCGGGGCGATCGGGTTGGAAGCCCGGGGCGGCGACGTGCAGGTCCACCGGTTGACCGTGTTCGACGAGAACGAGGAGTTCCGCGACGAGTGGAGCCGTCCCATCCCGTGGATGCTGAGGAGCCGTCTGCCACGGTTCCAGATTTTCCAGATCTGGCGGCGGACCACGGTGGGTCGCATCGAAATCGAATACTCCCGTGCGAACCAGGGGGAACGCCCCCGGGTTGTGTTTCACGGGGGGCGAAACGTGGACGGCCGTCCGGAGCGGATCAAGACGGCGATGGAGCGGCTCGAAATGGCGACGAGGTTGCTCGACCGCGAGCCGGTGCGGTGGGAGACGGTGGGGTCCCACCTGACGCTGGCTTCGGAGGAAATCCGGCAATTCATGGAGGAGGAGCGCCGCCGGCGCTGACCCCGCCCCTGGCTACGCCGTGGGAGATCTTTCCTTGCGGCTGCGCCATCCGCAAATCACCTTCAGCCGATCAAATTCCGGAAGAGGCCCCACCATGGCGCGGGGTTTCCCAAGGTTGAGGGTTTGGCTATGTCCGGCTTTTTCCCAACCGGCTGGCGGTGGTGCCTTGTGGCAGCCGCGCTGGTTCTGACGATGGGGGCGCCTTCGAGCGCCCGGGCGCAGATCGGTGGCAACGTGCCCGAACTGCCCCAGCGCGACGAGCCCGGCTTCTCGGGCCCCTTTGGCAGTCCCCAAATCACCGAGGGCGATGGCGAAAGCTATTCGTTCCGCGGCGCCGAGGGCGTCCGCTACGTCAACGACATCGGCTACGGCATTGGCCGCTCGGTCGTCGAGTACCAGAACTTTCGCATCGAGGCGGACCGCATCGTCGTCGACTTCGTCTCCGGCGACATCCAGGTGGAGGGCGAGGTGCTCTTCACGGGGCCGCAGGAATTCATCCGGGCCTCGAGCGGCCGGTTTAACTTCTTCACCTCCGAAGGCGTCGCCTACGGCGTGAATGGCCAGGCAGGGGACTTCTACTTCCAGGCGGTCTGGGACGAGGAGGTGAAGGGCCCCACCTTTACCCAGATCGACCGGCCGACAACGATCTTTCGCGGCTCCAACATGACCACCAACCCGTTCCCCGTGCCGATGTACTATGTGACGGCGAGCGAGGCGATCTACGTGCGTCGCGAGCGGGTGTTCCTCCGCAATCCCGTCCTGTGGGTGCGTGGGGTGCCGGTGCTGTGGCTGCCGGCTTACTCGCGGAGCCTCGCCGAAGGGTCCCCCTGGTCGCAGGAGTTCGGCTACAACTCGGACCTCGGCGCGTACCTTCGCATCGGCTACCGGTACATCCACCGGGTGCAGACGCCGGCGCTCGAGGACCCGACCCAGTTCCGCTCGAGAAGCCATGGCCTTCTGGACACGCGGGTTGACTTCCTCGGCCTGCGCGGCGTGGGGGCCGGCGCCGAGTATCGCTACCAGTTCGACTACAAGCGCCACGGCGGCTACCTCAACGCCTACGCCATCCGCGACCGGCGCCGCTTCGCCCGCAACCTTGATCGCGAGTTCCCCGACATCAACCTCGACGAGGAAATCGACGAACTCGATCTCCAGGAAATCGGCTACGACGAGGAGCGGCTCGACCAGGAGGACGGCGAGCTCCGCTGGGTCTACCAGCACAAGCACGTGTCCGAGGTCGTGAACGACCTGTTCCTCCAGATCGATATCGACGAGGCGAGCGACCCGGACGTCTACTACGACATCCTCGATTACTTCACGCCGGACGGGGTGGACCCGCGCGGGCGCCTCTTCGAGCAGCACCTGCGCGGCGCCCTGACCTGGCGGCACGACAACTTCATCGCCCGCGTCGCCGCCGAACGCCGCGAACGCCTCGCCCTCGACCGCTATCAGGACTTCTCCGACCCCTATAACGACGACCTCGACTTCGACCCGGACCCGATCTTCGTCGACGAGTTCGAGCTTGAGGAAAACGAAGGCATCCCCTCGCGCCGCTACGCCACCGTCTCCGAGCGCGCCACCGCCCGCCTCGCCACACGCCTCCTCAACATCGGCACCGCCCCCCTCTACTACCGCTTCGAGGCCAACGCCTTTACCGCACTCGACTCGGGCTTTAACCCGCTCGAGACCGGCGACGACACCAACGTCCGCGGCATCGATCTTTATGGCTCCCTGACCCACCGGTTGAAGCTCGGCGCACGGACCACCTGGACCAACACGGTCGGCGTGGGCGCCTCCTTCGCGGAGCGCGACGATGAAGAAATCGTTTCCGACGACGACTTCTTCCCCGTCGGCTCCCTCGGCGGTACGCCTGTCCCCGGGGACGCCCTCCTCCCCAATGGCACCATCAATCCCGACTTCGTCCCCATCCCCGGCCAGGGCCTCCTTCCCGATGGCACCCGCGTCATCGACGGCAATGTCTTCCCGGACCAAAATACGATCCGCCTTGGCGGCGTCGACGGCACCACCGAGGTCGACGCCAGCGAGATCGACAACACCTACGTCTTTGTCGACTACCGCACCCGTCTCAACCACCGCTTCACCAACTACCTCGATGGCTACATCGAGTACCTGATCCGCGAGGGCACGGACGACAGCCTCGGCGAGTTCTATGAGCAGACCGGTCGCCTCGAGGCCTTCGAGGACATCCACGACTTCTACACCAACCGCCACACGGTGGAAGCCGGCCTGAACTACTTCCTCCGGTTCCCGGACATCCTCATGAGCCTGGTCGCCCGCGAGAACCTCCAGAGCGACGACGACATCTACGCGAATGAGGAACTGCGATTCATCGGCTACACGGTGGGCTACGTGAATCCCGCTCGGGACTTCACGGCGCGGCTGGGCATGGACTACCAGGAGCGCCAGTTCCGGGACCGGGGCAGCCCCGACGAGTTCGACCAGCCGTCGATCGGCGGGGTCCTCGACCTCGAATACACGCCGCGCCACGCCCGCTACTGGGGGGCCCTGCGCCTCTCCGGCCGCCACACCCTCGAGGAGGATCCGGTCCTGCGCGACGCCCGCCAGATCCGCCGCTTCGACGAGGAGGACACCGAGTTCATCATCTCGCCAATCATCGGGCGCCAGTTCGGCCCGAAATACCGCGCCCAACTCGCCGCCAGCTACAACACACGGCTCGATCTCTTCCAGGACGTCGGCGTCACCCTCATTCGCGACCTCTACGACGCGGAACTCGCCCTCTTCTTCGGCATGCGGGCGGAGACCATCGAGGAGGTCCGCGACGACGACAACGAGGAGGACGAGGTGATTCGCGAGACCGACTACGAGTACGACATCCGGGCGAACATCCGCTT
>CAYQTO010000077.1:0-9954 GCA_964420455.1 uncultured Candidatus Sumerlaeota bacterium
GGTTGGAGCCGCCGCCGATCAGCGCCGCACTCGAGGCGGTGTGGTGGGGATCACGAAAGGGGCGATGCGCGAGAAGACCCGCCCGCCCGTTGAGCAGCCCGGCAATGCTGTGGATCTTTGACGCCTCGATGCGCTCCTCGAATCCCATCGGCGGGAGGATGCCCGGGAGGCACCGGGCGAGCATGGTTTTGCCGCTGCCCGGCGGGCCGCTGAAGAGGAGGTTGTGGCCGCCGGCGGCGGCGACCTCGAGCGCGCGCCGGGCCCCCTCCTGACCCTTGACCTCGCGCATGTCGAAGTAGGCGGGCGGTGGCGCGTCGTCCGACCGGCCGGGGCGGGCCGGCGCAATCTCCCGCGTTCCGTTGAGGAACTCCGCCGCCTCCCGCATGTTCCCCACCGGGATAATGTCGATACCCTCGACATGGGCGGCCTCGGCGGCGTTGTGGGCCGGGAGGAGGAGCCCGGCGAGACGCGCCGCCCGGGCGCCGATGGCCAGCGGCAGGGCGCCGACCAACGGCTGGAGCTGGCCGTCGAGGCTGAGCTCCCCCGCCGCCGCGTAGCCCTCCCGCGCCTTGCGGATCTTCTCCGTCGCCACCAGCGCCGCGAGCGCCATCGGCAGGTCCAGGTGGGACCCCTCCTTGCGCCGGTCCGCCGGCGCCAGATTCACCACCACCCGATGCTGGACGATGGCAAGGCCGCTGTTCTTGAGGGCGGCGCGGACCCGTTCCCGTGCCTCGCGCACGGCCATGTCCCCAAGCCCCACAATGTTCCACACCGCCTGATTCGGGTCCTTGGTCGGCGCCACGTCGACCTCCACGGACACCGGAAAGGCGTCGATCCCGTGAATCGCGAAGGACGTGAGCGTGGCAAGCATGGCGGGGTCAGTTGGCCGCCGAACGAGTGGCAGGGCAACGAAGAAAATACGAAACGGCGCGACGACGAAACCATAACCCCACCCCGGGACCGCGGGGGATTTCCGCCCCCCCCGCGCAGGGTCCAACCGGGTGACCCCGGCACCACGGGTTGAAATCCGGCGCCACGATTGACCGATGCCTCCGGGATCGCTCCCGTTAAGGCACGCGATGATCTCCCGATCGGCTGCTCGATTCTCCTGAGGGGAGACCGAGTCTCCCTCTACCTCTCGCGGTAGGCGCGGGCTTGGCGGACGGCGGCGGCGATGCGGGTGGGATCGCCGGCGGAAAGGGCAGTCTCAAGGTCGTTGCGGAGAATGACGAGGCTGGCGTTCTGGGGCGCGGCGCGCAGGGCGTCTTGGAGGAAGGCGCGCTCGGCGGCGACGACCTCGGAGAAGGCGGCGGAAACGTCTGCCCGGGCGACACTGTTCTCGGCGTGGTAGGCGGTCACGGCGCCGGCACCGGCGGCCAGGCCGGCGGCGAGCAGGGCTGTTGCCGCCACGCCGTTGCGCACCCCGCGGGGGAGTCTCCCCCACCAACCCGCGTCGCCGCTCTGGTGCACGCGGAAGAAAAGCGCCTCGAGCTCGCGGAGAAACTCGTCCATGTCCAGGTGGCGGCGGTTGGGCTCGCGGGCGAGGCCCCGGGCGAGAAAGCGGGCCAGCGCCGGGTCGAGTCCGGTGGTGTCTATACGGAATTCGCCGCGGCGGTTGGCCTCGAGCATGGTGGGGGACTTGGCGAGGAGTTGCCGTCCGGTAAGGGCAACGTAGAGCGTCGCGGTGAGGGAGAAGATGTCGCCGGCGGGGGCGACCTGCTCGCCGCGGGCCTGCTCCGGCGCCATGTAGCCGATGGTGCCGCCGGAGAGGGCGGCGTTGAGGGTGCTTTCCTCGCGGGTGGCCGCCAGCCCGAGATCCGCCACTTTGACCGTACCGTCGCTGCCGAGAAGGATATTCTGGGGCTTGATGTCGCGGTGAATGATGCCGCGCTGGTGGGCGGCGCGGATGCCGCGAGCGGCGTCGATGACGATGCGGAGGATCTCGCGGAGCTTGAGCGGTGGCTGGCGGTCGAGCCGGCGGCCAAGGTCCTCCCCCGCGATGAACTCCATCGCGACGAAGCTGATTTCTCCCACCGTGTGGAAGGAATAGACGCGGACGACGTTTTCGTGGGCGATCTGGCTGGTCTTCTCAGCCTCGGCTTTCAGGGCACGGACGAAGGCGACATCGCTCTGGTTGACGACGAACTTGAGGGCCACATCGCGGTTGAGCGAGCGGTCGCGCGCCTTGGCGACGGCGCCCATGCCGCCTGCACCGAGCAGCGACACCACATCGAAGTTCTCCTGGTCGGCGATGATGCGCAGTCCCGCCAGGAGATCAAACTCGCCAGGCCGGACCTTGTGGCGCTGGGCCTTTTCGCGCCCCTCCATGTCGAGGAGCGTCGATTCGACAGACCGCGCCAGCACCGTGCTCCCGTCGTGGAGGTCGACGGTGATGGGGATGGTGTCGGCCAGGATGCCGCTCGTGATCATGGCCGGGATCAGCCGCCGCCGAGCACCGAGCAATTGGTCCGCACGAGGTCCCCGGCGCTGATCGTTCCATTTGTTGGGTCGTAGACGCCACTCTCGAACACCATGAATTTGCGCTCTTCCACAAGGTCACGGAGCACATTGAGGAGGTCGTCCTCGCCATCGGGCCCAACGGAGCCAAGAATGTACTTGTTCACTTCCCGAGCGTGGGCAGTGATCGAGGGATTGTCGCTGATGTTCACGTAGTAGGGGTTCATGTTGAACATGTCGAAGCGCGAGAAGGGGTCGGCGCTGATTTCCGTGAGGTAGGCAACGGGGGTGGTGAGGACCTCGAGGCCGCGGCGCCGTGCCGCCGGGTCCACAATGTCGGACTGCTCGGGGTACCGGTGCGAGTCCACCTTGTAGGCGTTGAGCGCCACCGACTTGGTGCGCAGTTCCGAGTGAGCGGCAGAGACCTTCGAGCGCGTTTGCGCCTCTAAGAAGTTGGGGACTGCGATCGCCGCGAGGATGGCGATGATCGCCACCACGATCAGTAGCTCGATGAGGGTAAAGCCCGCCTTGCGCATCGGATGTTCCATCCTGGTTGGATTCAACCAAGGTACGGCAACCCGTGGGCCATAGGGTTCCGGGTTCCGAAGGCGGTCCAAGCATGGTTGACGGTAAAGGATTTACAGGAGGGCCTCGCGTGCTTCCGGCGCTCGCTTGCGGGACAGAAGCGTCCCTACTGACTGAAAGGGAGGCAGGGGAATGTGACGTTTTTGCGCGGAGAAATCGCCGGACGGGGGGGGCCGCACCCGCCCGGCGGAGCATGGTCGAACCCTAGCTCTTTCCCTCCTCCAGGAGCGTGCGCACCTTCTTGACCTTGGGCAGCGCCACGCCCCGGACGTAGGGATTCATCGGGTTCAGGCAGACGTAGTCCTGGTGGTAGGGCTCGGCGAGGAAGAAGCCCTCGAGCGGTTCGAGCGTGGTGACGATGTCTTTCTCGAAGGCGCCGGACTCGCGCAGGTCCGCAAGGTAGGCCTCGGCGATCTGGCGCTGGGCCTCGTCGGCAAAGAAGATCGCGGAGCGGTACTGGGGCCCCACGTCGTTGCCTTGGCGGTTGAGCGTCGTCGGGTCGTGAGTCGCGAAGTGGACGGACAACAGGTCCTCGAACTTGAGGACAGTGGGGTCGTAGACGACCTTGACGACCTCCGCGTGCTTCGTCCGTCCGCTGGAAACGGCGCGGTAGTTTGCGTCCTCCTCGGTGCCACCGGCGTAGCCGCTGACCACCGCAATGACTCCGTCGAGTTCCTCGAACACGGCCTCGACACACCAGAAGCATCCGCCGCCGAGGACGGCGTCAGCGGTCTCGATGGGCTCGAGGCCCTCCCGGCCAAGGCGCTCGGCGATCTGGTCCTCGGGGACAAATTCGAGCGAGGCGGAGTTCATGCAGTAACGCAGACCGGTGGGTGCGGGCCCGTCGGTAAAGACGTGGCCGAGGTGGGACTCGCTGAGGCGGTCGACGACCTCGGTGCGGGCCATGCCGTGGCTCAGGTCGAGCTTGAGGAGGACGTTCTCCTCGGCGATCGGGCGGGTGAAGCTGGGCCAGCCAGTGCCCGAGTCGAACTTGTCGTCGCTGTGAAAGAGGGGGAGGCCGGATGCCTTGCAGATATACACGCCGCGCTGCTTGTTGTCCAGCAGCTCGCCGGTGAAGGCGCGTTCGGTGCCGGCCTGGCGGAGGATGCGGAAGGATTCCGCGTCGAGTTGGGCGCGCCATTCATCCTCGGTCTTTGTCAGCCGCTCCTCGCGCACGGGCCCAACGAGGTCGCCCGCGCTGTTGAACAGGCGCACATACACGTGATCGGCGTCGTCTTTCTTCTTCATTTCTGGGGGATTCCCTTCGTGCATTTGGTTCCACAGGGCCTTGGCCTCTTCGGCATTGACTTGATTGCCACCGAGGGAGCCGACGGCAAGCATCAGGCCACCGGCGCCAAGGCCGAAAAGTGCCAGCAAGTTGGTCCACTTCATGGGGCGAGTCCTCCTCGCTTGGAGCCGCCGTGCGGGCAGCGCTTGAATGATGGAGGAGCAAGGGCCGGTCCCATCCGGTTTTGAAGGCCGGGATCCGGGTCATTCTTCACGGCGGATTACAGACACTCGCTCCGGGCGAGGAATTCCCGCACCTCCGGGGTGGTGGACTTGCGGAGTTCGTCCGGGGTGCCGCTGGCCGCGATGCGCCCCTTTGCCAGCAGGTGAATCCGGTGGCCGATGGTAAACGCGCTGATCAGATCGTGGGTCACGACCACCGTGGTCGCGCCGGTCTCGCGGTTTACCTGCTGGATGATGTCGTCGACGGTCTGGCTGATGGGGGGATCGAGGCCGGCGGTGGGCTCGTCGAAAAGCATGCAATCGGCGTCCTGGACGAGGGAACGGGCGATGGCGGCGCGTTTCTGCTGGCCACCGGAGAGGGTGCTGACGCTCTGCCGCTCGCGGCCGCCGAGGCCCACCATCTGGAGCTTCTCCGCCACCTTGCGCATGCACGCGTCCCGGTTCGTTCCCCTCACCTCGATCAGCGGCAGGGCGACATTTTGGCCAACATCCAGCGACTGGAGCATTCCCCCGTTCTGGAAGATCATCCCAAAACGCATCCGGAAGGGGTAAAGCTCGGCCTCGCGCAGGCCGACGATGTTCTCGCCGTCGATCCGGATGCTTCCCGCGTCGGGCTGCAGGAGACCAACCAGATGCTTGAGGAGCACGCTCTTGCCCTGGCCCGATCGACCCATGATCACACAGATCTCGCCGGGCTCGATCGTCAGGTCGATGTTGTCGAACACCGTCAGCGAACCGAAGCTTTTGGAGAGGCCTTGAATCTCGATCTTCATGGGGTGGGAGGGTTGCGGGGGCGTGATTGGGGAGCGAGGAAAATCGGGGGCGCCGAGGGAATGGTGGCCGCGCTGCGTGCGCCGCGGGCATTCAGCGGGCGAGAGAGACTTGGCCGGCTTGATGGGAGCGGCCGGGCTGGATCAGGTGATGTCGCTGACGGTGGGCTGGAGGACGCCCTGCTCGTCGACAAGGCGGATTGGGTTGCTGAGGATCCAGAGGCGACGGTTGAGGTAGGCCTCGACGCGGTAGCTGCCGGGCCCGGCGGCGGGAAAGCTGGCCTCGGCGGTCGTGCCCCAGAACAATGGCTGGCCGTTGTGGCGCAGCACGACCTCGGCGGATTCGGGCAAGTGAACATGAAAGCGCCCGTTCGGGCTGTAGGGGATTTCCTCGCCCATCTGGCGCCGGCGGCCGGTGATCGAATGGAATTCAAAAACGAAGGGTTTCTCGGCCCCCACGGAGCGATTTACAACATAGCTGCGCCCTTCCCGCAGCGCCTGCCACACGAGGTCGCGCGCCCGCAGTGAGACCGACGGCAGTTCCTGGGTCAGCACGCAGGTGCAGATCGTTTGAAAGCCGATCTCGTAGGGAAAGACCATCTTCCAATCGAGGAGGGGGTCTTTGCGCTGGTGGTGGTTGAGTCCGCCGATGATGGGCAGATGGCGCTTTTCCAGGAGGCGGTCCCACTTCCACAGGAAGCGGCGTGTCGGCCCATGGAGCAGCTTGTCCGGCCGGCTGATGGCCCGCATGATGGTCCTGGCGTTGGTGCGCGAGAGGAACTCGTCGTAGAAGTTCCAGATCTCGAGGAGGTCCGCCTTGTCCGGGTCCAGAGGGGGCGGAATGGTCTTTGGACATCCCTTGGCGGAATGGAGCTGGTGATGGATGCTGACGGCGGTTCCCTGTTGGCCGCGGAGCAGGTCAAGGCCGGCCTGGAGGGTTTCAACGCGGCCGATTTCCTCGCGGGTTTCGAAGGCGAGGAAGTGCCCCTCCGGCGTGATGACTTCCTCGCCGCAAAGCAGGAGCACGTCGCCGTGCCACCCTTCGGCATTCTCGTAGGCGTGCCCGCGGGTTCCGTGGTCGGTGAGGACGACGAAGTCGATCTGGTTTTTCCGGGCGGTCTCGATGACCTCCTCCACGGTTCCGAACCCACCACTAAGGGAGGTATGGACGTGGAGGACGCCGGTGTAGGTGCGCCGGGCGGGGGGCATGGCACCGTCCGTGGGGTGTTGGGCACATTGGAAAAGACGACTTTATCAACCGGCAGCGCGTTGGCGGTGTCAACACGCCCTCGGCGCAGGGGCGAGCAATGACCGGACGGGGCTGGTGGCTGGGAGGGGTGCTGATGCTCGCCGGGATGTTGCTGTGGGCGCGGGTGCTCGCCGACGGGGGCCGGCCGCCGATCGACTTTCGCCTGTTCTTCCTCGCCGGCGAGGTGGTGGCCAGCGGCGAGTCGCCCTACCGGGGGGAACTCGGGGAGAGCCGTCGCTACTTCTACCCGGTGGGGTTCGCCCATGCCATGGCGCTGCTGGTGCCGATGGGGCGCGAGGCGGCGACAGCTCTCTGGCGCGGGGCGACGCTGTTGTGCTTTGCAGCCCTGGTGGCGGGGCCGCTGGTGTGGGTGGCCGGCTGGCTGGACCGGTCGCGGCGGGCCGAGGCGCTTTTCCTTGGCGCCGCGGTGGCCGTCGCTTTTACCCCGGCGTTGTTCGGCTATCGCCTTGGCCAGGTGGACCTTATACAGGGGGCGCTGCTGGCGGCCATGTTCCTGGCACCCGGGCCGTGGCGTCCCTGGGTGGCGGGGACGGCGGTCGCCCTCGCGATGCTGATCAAGCTTTCCCCGCTGCTGATGGTGCCGGCCCTGGCGCTGGCCTTTGGCTGGCGCTTCGTCCTGGCGTGGGGCGCCGTGCTGGTTGTCTATACGGCGGTGGTGGCGGCCACCGGGTGGCTCGGCGAGGAGGTCTTCGCTGTCACCTCCCAGGTTGCCTACCACCAGTACCGGGCAGGCTACCCGGCCTGTTCCCTCCACGCGCTCATCGCGCTCGTGCTCTTTCCCGGGAGGTTTGTTGGCGAGGACGGCTTCTATGGCGGGTGGATGACGACGCTGGTGAATGTGCTTGTGCTGGGGGCGTACGCGGCGGCGGGGCTGTGGTTGTGGTGGCGGCGGGCACCGTGGTTCGCGTTCGTCGCGGTGGCAGTCGCATTCTCCCACTGGGCGAGCCCGTTCCTCGAGCCGCACCACTACACGAGCACGCTGCTGTGCCTTCCGGTGCTGGTGGCGGTCGGGTGGGCCCGGGGCGAGCGGCTGCGCGTGGCGTTCGGACTGGCCGCGGCGTTCCTCGGCCTTGTCTATCTGGCCATTCACGAGTTGTCGGGCACGGGCGCCGGGCCTTTCGCCGTGCTGCTGCTGGACCCGCTTCTGCTCGCGGCGCTGGTGGCCGGGGGCTCCATCGGCGACGATGACCCGACACCCCATTGGTGTCGCGAGACCATCATCGCCCGGCTGGCACCCACGCGCAATTGACACGACCCCGCCTTGCCCCGCGCAATGGCGACCTCATCCCGACGGAGGCTTCCACCCCCATGACCAAGCGCGACGAAGAACTCGAGAAGGGCATTCCCCTCGGCACCAAGGTCACCGTGGCGCTCGGGGTCGTGGCGCTTCTCTTCGTCCTCTACATGGTCTTCTTTGGCAGCGACGAGCGGCGCCAGCTCGACTCGCCGGAGGCCGTCCTCCGCACCTACACCGAGTTTCTCACCGGCTACGCGGACCCCGCTTCTCCCCTCCCGGACACCACCATCGTCCAGACCTGGCTCTCCTTCTTCGACGAGCCCTCGCGCCGCTTCTTTGAGGAAAACGCCGAGGACCTCGCCTGGCTCGCCCTCCGCGTCGAGCCGCAGACCTACGAGGGCCTCAGCGCCAACGGACGCCGTTCCCACGCGATGAAGTTTGTCCTTCGCTATCCGCCGCTCGGGGGCGTGGCCACCATCGACGGCCAGCGCAACCTCGAGGGGGGCGGGGCGGAGATCCTGGTCACCTCGCGCACGGGCCAGCAGGCCACCATCCCGATGGTCCCCGGCGGCGGCACGTGGTATATACAGGATTTCATGGGCGTGCGCCCCCGGATCGAACAGGACCTCGAATCGGTCGATCGGGGAGAGACCGGCGGGTGACGCCCCCCGACGCGGCGACTCTCGCCGTTCTTGGCGCCGGATCCTGGGGAAGCACCATGGCCGCGCTCCTCGCCGGCAACGGCCACGCGGTCCGCCTCTGGTCCCACGCGGCCGGGGAGCTGGAACTTCTCCGTTCCCGCCGCCATCCCCCGGGCGTTCCCGAACTCGTCCTGCCCGACGTGGTGTTGACCTCGGACCTGAACACCGCCCTGGACGGCGCGGACGCGGCCATGCTCGTCCTCCCCGCCCAGGCCATCGGATCCGTCGCCGCCCGGCTCGCCCCCGTCTATACACCGGGAATGCCACTCGTCATCGCGAGCAAGGGGATCGACCTTGCCCGCCGACGTCTCCTTTCCGATGTCGTGGTGGAGGCGATTCCCGGGGCGGTCGTCGCCGTCCTGAGCGGGCCCTGCATCGCCCGCGAGGTCGCCCGCGGCCTCCCCACCAGCGTCGTCGCCGCGTGCACCGACGCGCCAACCGGCGCCCGCCTCCAGCGTTGGTTCGCCACCCCCACCTTTCGCGCCTATCGCCAGGACGACGTCGTCGGTGTGGAAATTGGCGGCGCCTACAAGAACGTGGTCGCGATCGCCGCCGGGGTTGGCGACGGCATGGGCTTTGGCGCCAACTCCAAGAGCGCCCTCCTGACGCGGGGGCTTGCGGAGATGCGCCGCTTCGCCCTCGCCTTCGGCGCCAGCGACCTCACCATGATGGGGCTCGCCGGACTCGGCGATCTGACCGTCACCTGTTTCAGCCCCCATTCGCGCAATCGGCGGTTTGGCGAGGCTCTCGCCGGCGGCGCCACCACAGAGGCCATCCTCGCCGAAATTGGCGAAACCGTGGAGGGCGTCGCCACCGCCCGGGCCATCCTCGCGCTGGCCCTCGAACATGGCCTCGAAACTCCTGTTGCCGACGCAGTCGTTCGCCTGGTGGACGGCGAATGGACCCCGCGGGTGGCCGTCCAACGCCTCATGACACGCGAGCTCAAGGACGAGTTCTGACCGGGTTGCAGGAGCAGGTCCCCGCTCCTTCACATCTCGCTTCCCCCGGCCGGTCCGTCACAGCGCGGCGGTATAGACACGGCCGGGCTGCTGGCGGATGACGCCCTCCATTTCGAGCATGAGGAGCGCCGTGGCGAGTTCGCCGGTGCTCATGGTGCCGGGAGTAAACTCATCCAGGAGTTCGTCGTGGGTGGCGGGGGCATGGCGGAGACGCTGGAGGAGGTCCCGCTGGTGCGGATCTTCGGGGAGGCGTTCCGCGGGCGCCTTGGCGGTCCCGGCGCCGGATTCCGGCCGCCGTCGGCGCAGGTGCTCGAGTTCCGCCATCAGGTGGGTTTCGAGATCCTCGAGCAGGTCGCCTGCGCAGGTGCAGACCGAGGCGCCATCGCGGAGGAGGCCATTCGTTCCCACGCTGTTGCGGCGGCGGATGTCGCCGGGGACGGCGTAGACGGGGCGACCCTCCTCGCCGGCGGCCCGGGCGGTAACCAGCGCGCCGCTGCGCTCGGCA
>CAYQTO010000077.1:9964-16386 GCA_964420455.1 uncultured Candidatus Sumerlaeota bacterium
TTCCTCATGGGGAAGTTCTGGCGGAGGGGCTGGGTGCCGGGAGGAAAGATGGAAACCAGGGCGCCGTTGCCCTCCGCGGCCATGCGGGCGCGAAGGCGCTCGTTTGCGGCGGGGTAATTGACGTCGATGCCACATCCGAGGACCGCGACCGTGCGCCCGCCATGGTCGAGCACGGCCTCGTGGGCCACGCTGTCGATACCGAGGGCGGCGCCGCTGACGACGGTCAGGTGGGGCGCGAGATCGCGCGCAAGGCTCCGGGCCACCTCGACACCGTAGTTGGTGGCACGCCGGGCGCCCACGATGCCGATCGCGAGGGCGTCGAAGGGCTCGATGGTGCCCTTGACGAAGAGGGCCGCCGGGGGCGTCCGCATGTGAAAGAGGTTCCGGGGGTAGTCCCCATCGCCAAGGACGACGAGCCGCATGCCATGGGCCTCCATGGCGGACAGGGCGTCATCGAGACGGCGTTGGGAGACGGGGCGGCGGAGGGCGGCAGCATCGCGGGAGGAGCGGACACCCGCCCGCGAGAGCGTGGCATCATCGGCTTCCAGGAGGTCCCGGGGGCCTTCCAGTTCGCGAAGCCATTCGCCGAGGCGGCCGCTGTCGATTCCCGACAGGAGAAGGCGCAGCCAGTGCCGGAGGTCCTCCGGAGATGCCATGGCCGCCGGACTAGAGGTCGAGGCCTGCCGGGGCGAGGGGGGTTATGCCTACCTCGGCGACGGAACGCCGCCAGTTGTCGTCCGTCGACTGGATGATGATCAGGACGTTGGCCTTGCGGTAGGCGTCGTAGTCGTCGGGGAGGGAACCGGTGCCATCGAGGAGGTCGATCATGGTGGCGATTTGTCGGGCTTCGGAGACCTTGTCGTAGAAGAAGGAGAAGACGGAGGCGCGGCCGCTGTTGCTGGAGACGATCTTGAGGTTATAGTTGCTCGCGCTGTTGAGGAGTTCCTCGGCGCGGGCGGTGTCGTCGAAGCGCATGCGCTGGGGAAGGCGCGCTGCCGCACGGTCCTTGGGCGTTTGATCCATGCCGTCCTCGACCTCGCTCACCCCGGGGACTTTCCGGAGCTCCTCGTCGAGGGGCCGGACGAAATCGGGAAACTCCAGATAGGCCGCATCGAAGCCCAAAACGCCGCGCGAAGTATCGTAGACGAACTTCACCATGGGGCGTGTGAAGGGGACGTCCTCCCGGAGGTCGTCCCACTGATAGATGCCGAGGGCGGGCACCCCCCAAACGATGAAGGCGATGACGGCGATCGTAACCCCCCCCTTGAAGTAGATCGAGTTGAAGAAGGCCTTGAGGTTCACCATGAACCGTTCCTGCGCCTTCTTCAGGCCGTGGGTGAACTCGTTGATCTCGGAGAGGCGCGTGCGCTCCTCGTTCAGCGTGCTGATGGTCTCGTTGAGAAGGAGGAAGCACTCGTGCCATTCCTGCTCGAGCTTCTTCGCCTCCGCCTCGCTGTTGCGCGACACGATGCGCAGGGTGATCGAGCGGTTCACGATCTCGAGCATGTTGGTGCCCACGTTCTTGTCGTGCTTGAGCGAATCCATGAACGAGTCGTGGAGCATCGCAATGCGGGCCTTGATGGCGAGGAAGGCCTGTTCCGACTGTGGAGTGATGGCCTCGGGCGACTTGATCCCCCGGTTGATCATGTCGATGAGTTCCCGCCACGCTTCCATAAGCTCGGTGCAGTCAGAGGTGCGGCGTTCCAGATCCGGATCGATCATCGCGGTTGTTCCTTGGGCAGGCGTGGCGGAGGTGCGTCAGACGCCAAAAACAGAAAGGCCCGACTCCCCAGTGGTCAAGCGTGGGAATCGGGCCGGTGCCTGTTGCTTTTTCCCTGGGCCCCGGTCAGCCGGACACCAGTTCGATCATTTTGAACATCGGGAGGAACATGGAAACGACGATAAAGCCGACAACGACGCCAAGGAAGACGATCAGCAGCGGCTCGATCAGCGATGTCAGGCCCGCCACCATGGCGTTCACCTGGTCCTCGTAGAAGTCGGCGATCTTCACCAGCATGCCCTCGAGGGCACCGGTCCGCTCGCCGACGTCGATCATGCGGGTAACCATCGGCGGGAACACGTCCGCGTCCACGAGCGGCTTGGTGATGGACTCGCCCGCCTGGATGCTTGCCCGGGTCTTGTAGACCGCATCCTCGATCACCGCATTCCCCGCGGTCTTCGCCGTGATCTCGAGCGCATACAGGATGTTCACGCCGGACCGGATCAGCGTCCCCAGCGTCCGGCAGAACTTCGCCACCGAGGACTTGAGGAGCAGGGTTCCGAAGATCGGCAGCTTCAAGTACATCTTGTCGATCGCGTAGCGGCCCGACTTCGTCCGGTACCAGTTGTAGAGAAGGATGTAGGCGACCACCGCGAGGATCAGCACCAGCCACCACCAGTTGGTGATGACCTCCGAGAGCCAGACGGTGATCTGGGTGGGCACGGGCAGGTTGCCGCCGAGGCTTTCGAAGATGTCCTTGAACACGGGGACCACGCGAACGAGGAGGAAGATCGTGATGCCGATCGCGACGACCGTTACCGTGGCGGGGTACATGATGGCCGACTTGATCTTCCGTTGGAGGGAGGCCATGCGCTCGAGGTATGTCGCCACCTGATCCAGGATGCTGTCGAGCATACCGGAGGCCTCGCCGGCGCGCACCATTGAGATGAAGAAGGTGCTGAAGATGGCGGAGTGTTTGGCCATGGCGTCGGTGAGGGAGGAGCCGGCTTCGACCTCGCGCTCAATCTGACGCATGACGGCGGCGAGGGAGGCCCTCTCGGTCTGCTCGGCGAGGATGTCGAGGACCTCGATCAGGGGGAGGCCGGCGCGAATCATGACGGCCATCTGCTGGGAAAGGACCACGATGTCGTCGAGGCGGACGCGGCCCCGTTTGCCGCGCTTTTTCTTCTTCTTGCCGGCTGCCCGGGCGGCCGTCTGCTGGATTTGCGTCGGCGTCAGGCCCCGTTCCCGGAGCATCCGGACGACACTGGTCTGGTCGTCCGCCTCCACCGTGCCGTTCATCGTTTGGCCGTTGGCCGCCCGCGCAACGTACTGGAATACAGGCATCGTTGGTCGATTCGCCTTTCAGATATCGCCGGAACGGGAGCAAACCCGCATCTTTCCGGCAAGGGAGAAGTGCCCCGTTGCATGGGAATTCGGGGCGGCGTCAGTCCTCCATCGTCAGCTCGGCGGCCTGTGCCACGGTGGTGGCCCCCTGCTGGACCTTGCGGGTGGCCGCCACGCGCATGGTTTCCATGCCCTGCTGGATCGCCAGACGCTTTAGCTGGACCGGAGGCAGCTTGTTCATGATCCCGTCGCGCATCACGTCGTCGATGATCATCACTTCGTAAAGCCCCAGACGCCCCTTGTATCCGGAATGGCGGCAGACCTCGCACCCCTGTCCCCGATAGAAGACCAGATCGTCGGTGATTTGGGATTCCGGGAACTGGATCAGCTTCAGTTCCGACTCCTCCGGATTGTATTCCGTGCGGCAGTTCTTGCAGATACGCCGGGCGAGCCGCTGGGCCTCCACCATGGAGAGTGAGGCGCTGATCAGGAAGTCCTCGATGCCCATGTTGAGAAGACGCTGGACGGTGCCGGGCGCGTCGTTCGTGTGCAAGGTCGAGAGAACCATGTGGCCCGTAAGCGCCGCCTTCACGGCGATCGCGCCGGTCTCCAGGTCGCGAATCTCACCGACCATGATGATGTCCGGGTCCTGGCGGAGGAAAGCCTTCAGCGCAGCGGAGAAGGTCAGCCCGATGTCGGGCTTCGCGTTCACCTGGTTGATGCCCGGGAGGTTGTACTCAACCGGGTCCTCGCAGGTGCTGATGTTCTTGGCCGGGTCGTTGATTCGCGACAGCGCCGAGTAGAGCGTGGTGGACTTACCGGAGCCGGTGGGGCCCGTGATCAGGCACATGCCGAAGGGCAGGGTGATCGCCTTCTCAAACTTGGCCTTGATGTGGGGCTCGAAGCCGAGGTCCTCGAGGTTCAGCATCAGGTTCCCCTGGTCGAGAATACGCATCACGATCTTCTCGCCGTAGACGGTGGGGCAGGTGCTGACACGGAAGTCGATGGGGCGCCCCTGAACCTTCACGCGGAAGCGGCCGTCCTGGGGGACGCGGCGCTCGGCGATATCGAGTTCCGAGAGGATCTTCACGCGCGACACGATCGCGTTCTGGAACTTCTTGGGCGGGTTCGTCATCTCGTTCAGCACGCCATCGATGCGGTACCGCAGGCGCAGGCGCTTTTCGAAGGGCTCGATGTGGATATCCGACGCGCCCGCCTTCAGTGCCTCGGTAATGATCATGTTCACCAGCTGGATCACCGGCGCGTCGTTCACGTCCGCCGTGTCCTCGTCGCTGTCCTCAAAGTCCTCCATGGAGGCGGCGTCCATCTCGAGGTCCTCGAAATTGAGCGCGTCCTTCACCGCCGCCTGCACGTCGGAGTCCTGAATTTCCTTCAGCGCCTCCTCGATGTTCGATCCTGCGGCGCCACCGGGATAATAGCGCTCGATCGCCTCGATGATGTCCGACTCGAAGGAGATGACCGGGATGATCTCGCTCTTTGTCAGCAGCTTGAGCTCGTCGAGGAGGTAGATATTGGAGGGGTCGCTGAGGGCGATCGTAAGCGTGTCGCCGGTCTTGTCCACTGGGACGATCTTGTACTTTTTCACGATGTCCCGCGGGATCGTGTTCAGCACCTGCGAGTCGATCTCGTAGTGGGAGAGCGTGATGAAGGGGACATTGAGCTGCTTGCCGAGGGCCGCGGCCATCTCCCACTCGGTCGTGATCCCCATATCGATGAGGACGTGCCCGAGGCTGCGGCGGCTTGTCTCCTGCTCCTCCAGCGCCTGCTTGAGCTGGTCCGCACTGATCACATTGTCGCTGACGAGCATCTCGCCAAGCTTGCGTTCCATCGCGGTGGCCATGGACGACGTCTCCTCGCCTGTTAAGAGCCTGCTACTTGCCGGATTCAGACACCTCTTGTCGTAAGGACGGAAGGTTAGGGATATCCCTTGGTGCTGGCAAGCCGAAGTTCCCGGATGAAACCGGGTGGCAGGAGTGGCAGGAGGCTAAAAAGCGGCAGCCCCGGGCGGTGGGGGCCCGGGGCTGTGTTCATGACCTTGGGGATGGGCGGGTGGGCCTGTCAGCTCTTCTTCGCGGCGGGAACCTTCTTGGCCCCCTGCGAGGAACCATTGGCCTTCCCGGCGGCAGGCTTGGCGCCCGCCCCCTTCGCCTTTGCCACCACCTTGGGGGCCTTGCCCTTCGCGGCGCCCTTTGGCGGGGTTGTGCGGCTCCGCGCTGTCTTTTCCTTCTTGATGTCTTCCGGCGGCTTCCCCGTGAAGAACTCCTTGTTCTCCAGCATCCGGTCGATCGCCAGCTTCATCTCGCGGTAAACCCGCTTGTAGACCTCAAGGGTGGCTCCCATGGGGTCGGAAATCTGGTAGTTCTTCACATCGCTCTCGGCGAATTCCTTGAGGAGGTAGGTCTTCCCCTTCGCCTCATCACTTTCCCGCAGGGCCCACTGGACGTGGAACGGGGTCATGCCGAGGATCAGGTCTGCCTTGCGGATCAGTTCCTTCGTCAGTTGGGAACTGCGCATCGGTGTGATGTCCACCGACGCGGTCTTCATGACCTGGACGGCTTCGGGGGTGGGGATGAGCCCCGGGATGGTCATGACTCCGGCGGTCCTTACCTCGACATCGTCGATGCCGCGCTCCTCGAGGGCCTTTTTCATGTATCCTTGGGCCATGGGGCCGCGGCAGGTGTCTCCGGTGCAGACAAAGACGACCGTCTTACGCTTCTTTTTCCGGCCCAGCATCAGGCTCATCGGGATCCTCTTTTCCTTGTTTCGCAGCCGTTCGACCATGGCGATATAGCGATATCGTGAAACGGGTAAGGCGGTTCGCATCGCGCTTCAACGTCAGCCCTGATGGTCGGTGCGTCGGATGCGGGGTGTGTCGGGTGGATGAGCGGTTGGCGTCTTAACAGAATCATCATCCACCACGTTACCAAGCAGCATCAATGCCCCCCACGACAGCAAGGAAATTCGAGGACTTGGAGGCCCTGAATCGGGGAGGCTGGCGGCGGCAACGGGTCGTTGTGCTACAGTGCGTTGCAACCGTTACCAGACATGGTGCAGGGGTGCGAAAATCCGCTACTTGAGGTCCCACTTGCGGCGCTTGGAGCCCTCCCCGGCGGCGGGGTCCTTCGGCTTCCTGGGTTCCGGCCCCGGGAATGCCCCCCCGGCGGTTTCCCTGTCTCCGCCGGGCGCTGTCCCCCCCGCCATCCGCGGCAGGGCGAGGACCGCAATGCCGCCCGCAAGCACCACGGCACCAACCAGCCGGTTCCCCACCGCCAAATCCAAGAGGCCAAGCACCACCGCTGCCCCCCCGGCAACGGGCCCGAGGGGGCCCACCCGC
>CAYQTO010000078.1:0-16202 GCA_964420455.1 uncultured Candidatus Sumerlaeota bacterium
GGGCGCTTTTTTTTCGCCCGGAATCGGACCGGTCCACCCGTGTCTCACCCCCGCCCCCCGCATTGCCCTGGGCATGCGTCGATTAACCGCAAAGGAGCAAAGCCATGCAGGTCCACAAGATTCAACTCTCACGTCGTGCAGACGGATTCACACTGATCGAACTGTTGATCGTGGTTGCGATCATCGCGATTCTCGCGGCGATCGCCGTGCCGAACTTTCTTGAGGCGCAGACCCGTTCGAAGGTTTCCCGCGCACTTGCCGACATGCGCTCCCTTGCCACGGGACTGGAAAGCTACCAGGTCGACAGTAACCATTACCCGCCGGCCCTTCGCGGGAACAATTCCTGGAAGGGAGAGCTGGATCGCCTTGTTCCGCTGACGACACCGACCGCCTACATCACGAGCATCCCACTTGATGTTTTCCAGCAGGCGTCTGCGGGGATCATGCGGGGCTCCTACTGGGATTACTCCGATCGCGGCGCGGTCTCGCGTGCTTTCGGCGCCGTGACGTGGGATGTGTCCTGGGGAAACAAGCCGGGGTCGAGCTGGCGCCTCGCCTCCAACGGCCCCGACCAGTTGCCGAACTTCCTCGGCCTAGGAACCGGGCCTTCCTTTCCCGCGTCTTTCGAATACGACCCATCAAATGGAACCATCAGCCCGGGCGACATCATTCGCTGGGGACCCTGATTACGCCACGACCACGAAACGGAAACAGCGGAGAGCCTTTTCCGCGAACCCTTGGCCCCCCCCACCGTGAATGGAGAACGGAAATGAAGCACAACAGCTATGCAGTTATCATGATCGCAGCCTTGGGGCTTTCGATTCCAGCCCTTACCCCCGCGCAGAACCTCTTGGTGAATGGCGACTTTGAGTCTGGTGCAACTGGCTGGACAGAAGTCAACCTCTCCGCAGGCACGCAACCCACGGTTGTCTACAACTCGACGGATCTCCCGACCGGCGGGAACAACAACGCCCTGCGGATCACCGGCACTGGTGTCGGGGGCGGCATCAACCCCACCGTCGGTGTCTATCAGGCAGTCAACCTGACCGAAGGGCATTCCTATACCATCAGCGGCGTCACAAAGGACCTCGGGTCTTCCGTGGGCTCCGGCGCCTGGGCAGAGGTATTCGTCGGCACAACGGACCCCCAGACGGTTGCGGGTTCCGACTACACGGACGGCCAGCGCGTGGTTTTCAATGCGTGGAATTGCTCCGGTTGGGATGCAGACTTTTCGACCGACTGCGGAGGGAATGCACAGAACGGGAACTTTGTCGCGCCCTCCACGGGAACCTTCTACTTTATGATCAAGGCCGGCTGCTGGGACGCGAATGTCATCGATGCGTCGTTCGATGAACTCGTGCTGACGGACAACGGCTCGATCTTTGGAACCCCGGGCCCGAATCTTCTCAGCAATGGCGACTTCAGCCAAGGGGCAACAGGCTGGGCGGAAACCAATCTCTCCGCCGGACCACAGCCGACCGTCGTCTATAATTCGACGGATCTCCCCGCTGGTGGAAGCGGAGAAGCCATTCGCATTACCGGCAACGGAACCGGAGGTGGCATCAACCCGATGGTGGCGGTGCACCAGGAGGTGGCGCTCACCGCGGGGCGCTTCTATGCAATCACGGGTGTCACGAAAGACCTCGGCTCGTCTGTCGGCTCTGGCGCCTGGGCTGAAATCTACGTGGGAACAACGGCACCGGTTGTGACGGAAGACTACACCAGCGGCGGAAAGCGCGTGGGATTCGATGCGTGGAATTGCAGCGGCTGGGATGCGGACTTCTCGGCTGATTGCGGGGGCAATGCGCAATCCGCCATCTTCCAGGCAACCACCACGGGAACCCATTACTTCGTGATCAAGGCTGGTTGCTGGGACGCGAATATCATCGATGTCTCCTTCGACGATCTGTCGATCGCCGATACTGATGGCGGTTCCTCAAGCATCGTTGACTGGTCGATGTTCAAGTAAGTCGGGAAGGAACATCCAAGTCCAGCCCGGGTGAAGCACATCCAGCACCCGGGCTGGATTCCCCCTCCATGGAGATGGCGAGTGAGATTTTCAGGACAATCAGTCCTTCATGCTGCCGCAGCGGTTGCGATCGCCACTGTCGCCGAGGCTCAGCGTCTCGACTACCTGACAACCGACGGCATTGCGTTTGCCGACGAGTCCGGTGACCCGGTGATTCTGCGAGGCTGCAACATCGGCAACTGGTTGCTCCTGGAGATGTGGATGCAGGCCAGTTGGGACGGAACGATTCCCGACCAGCACACGCTGGAAACGGTTCTGACAGAGAGGTTTGGTGCAACGGAGAAGGACAGGTTGATGGAAGTGTGGCGTTCAAGCTTTGTAACAGAAAGGGATTTTGACCTAATCAATACATTTGATTTTAACGTTGTTCGACTCCCCTTTTGGCACACGATTCTGGAGGATGATTCTGCGCCTTTCATTTTGAAGGAGGACGCCTTTGTTTGGATGGACCGGGCGATCGAGTGGGCGGAGCAACGGGGGATCTATGTGATTCTGGATTTGCATGGTGCCGCCGGCTCGCAAGGATGGGAGCACCACAGCGGATGGGAAGGCCGCAACGAACTTTGGACTTCGCAGGAAAATCAGGATCGCACCGTGTGGCTTTGGCGTCAGATCGCAGAACGCTATCGCCACCGGACGAGTATCGCTGCCTTCGACCTGCTAAATGAGCCCTGGGGCAGCACCGATCCCCAACTGCGGGACTTGATCTACCGAATCTCCGCGGAAGTTCGCGAGGTCGATCCCTTCCGGATTGTTCTGCTGCCGGGTCACTACTCGGGGATTGGTCTCTACGGGAATCCACGAGATCGGGGTCTGACGAACGCAGCGTTCACGCATCATTTCTATCCCGGGCTTTTTGGCGGAGGCGACCCGACGGTTGCCACGCATGCCGCGCACTTCGAGAATACCGGATCTGCCTATGCACAGCAGCTTCGTGACCTGAACGCGCCGTTCCTTGTGGGAGAAATGAATGTGGTGCACGAAAGCTCCGGCGGTGGAGAAATGATGCGTCACCACTTCGACTATTACGCGGCGCAGGGTTGGGCCACCACGGCGTGGTCGTGGAAAGTCTATACGAGCGGAGGCGGGGCTGGGGCAGATAGCTGGGGCATGACCACCAACTCCCGGGTGGGGCCGTATATCTCTGCAACCACTTGGATCTGTGACAACTGGGACAGTTCCTTCAGGGATGCATGCGGGGATTCCATCACGGAATTCGTCGCGCCGGGCGATGGTCCCGTGCCGATGTTTTTTGCGATCAAGGCGGGTTCCTGCTGCGGAGCGCTGGATGTGACGGTTGATGATGTGAGTCTGCGTCTTGCGGAGGGGGGCGAGAACGTGCTCATTGGGGGTGATTTCGAGAGCTTGGCGGGGTGGGACACCTTTATCGTTTCGGGCTCACCGGGAATTCAAATCATGGAGGGAGCAATGGCTCCCACCGGGTCGTCGGGGCGGGTCTTGCGGCTAAGTGGCAACAGCGGCGTCAACGGCGGCGTTTACCAGCAGGTGCTTCTTCAGGGCGGTCAGCGGTATGAACTCTCCGGCCGCTTCCGCGATGTTGGCTCTGCCGCGAATTCCACCTGGTGTGAAGTATTCCTTGATTGGCGGAAGCCAGTTCCGGGACAGGACTATCCACCCGGCCCCCAGTTTGGTGAAGTCAATTTCCGGACCGCCAGCAAGGATGAAATCGAGCAACTCTTTGCCTCGTCGGCCGCGATGCCCGTGCAGGTCACTCCCCAGTATCGTGATTGGCTGGCGGGTGATCGTACACCCTCCCTGATCACCCCATGGGAGCCGAATCTTCGAGTTCCCCAGCATACCGACGCTCTGCCCGAGCCTTGGCGAGCGACGGACATTGGTGGCGCACGACGCGGTGGACAGCGCGTGCACACGCAGAACGAATTTCAGCTATACGCCGCCGGAGAGGACATATGGGGAAGGTCCGATTCCTTCCGCTACGTGTGGACACGTATCAGCGGTGACGCAGAACTTTCTGCGCGAATCCGCTCGATAACCAACACGGACCCATTTGCGAAGGCGGGACTCATGCTCCGCTCCTCGCTGCAGGCGAATTCCCCCTCGATCAACCTTGCGATACTTCCAAACGGCAACTTGGAATTGAATCGTCGCATCGCGACCGGAGGAGAAACAACCTCCGCGGATGCAGGAACAACGACCCTGGAGAACGCTTGGCTGAAGATGACCTTCGAGGACAGTTCGAAGAATGTGACCGCCTGGACGAGCGAGGACGGCGCCTCGTGGAATGCTGCTGGAACCTTGACCATGCCGAATTCGTCCGATGGCACGTACTACATCGGGCTGGCAAGTACGAGCCACGTGTCGGAACGCTTTGCCCGGGCTCACTTCTCGGAGATCAATCTTCTGGGATCGATCGAGGAGGACACTCTGGAGGAACAGGATGCCTGGCAGCATTGGTTTGCCGAGGGGCCCGTGCGCTCGTATCTCTCTGCACCAGACCAGCAACAGGGCGATGCGATTGGAGGCGTGCTGCGCCTGACGAATCCGCTGAATGCCCGGGGAGGTGTCTATCGCCCCCTTCATCTTCGGAGTGGCGAGATCTACAAACTCAGCGGAAGAACCTACGCCTCGGCTCCCGCTTCGGGCTCCTCACGACTCCGCATCCTGTTGAGTGAGACGCCTCCAGTCGATGGCACCACTCCCTTCGGACAGGTGCTGGCTGATGTGGTCGTCACGGCGGGACTGCCCATGGAAAATCCACTGACAGAGGGGGTGACATTTCAAACACGGGGCTCTGGGCAGCAGACCCGATACATCATTGTGGAGATACACGGAGATGCTGAATTTGCCCTCGATGAGCTTCTCCTGCAGCCCGCTGAAGTTGGAACAAGCTGGATCACTTTCTGACCGAACTGCCACTCAATCCCCGGGGATTGGTGAGCCACAACTATACCCCAAAAGGAAAGAGACGATGAAGTTACACATCTGCGCCCTGGCTCTCGCGAGCCTCACCCTTGGCCTGACATCCTGTATCAGTACACCGAAGGGCGCTTTCGACAGTAGACCGAAAAGCACTTTCGATCACTCTCATGGATTTCAACGCATCTCCGTAACCACCGATGAATTCATAACCCAGGACGGAAACCGTATCGAGTTGCGGGGCTGTAATGTCGGCAACTGGTTCCTGCTCGAGATGTGGATGCTCTCCCATGCGGGCGACGGCCTCGTGGATGACTACACATTCAACCGCAACCTGATAGATCGTTTTGGGGAGGAGAAGGCCTGGGAGTTGATGAACGTCTACCGCGAGAATTGGATCCAGCCGCGCGATTTCGAAATCATCAGAAGCTTTGGCTTCAACGTCATTCGTCTGCCCTTCAGCTATGAACTCATCGCCCGCTACGAAGGGGATGATTTGGTGCTCAGGGAGGATCCCTTCCACTGGCTGGACCGCGCCGTTGAATTGGCAGAGCAACAGGGGCTTTACGTCATTTTGGATATGCACGCCGTGCCCGGACGCCAATCCACCGATCAGCCAGCCGGTCGAGTGGGCATGAACGAATTGTGGGACCATCGCAAGCATCAGGAGCGAACAATCTGGCTTTGGGGGGAGATTGCGGCGCACTATGCGGGGCGGGATTCCATCGCCGGATACGACGTCATCAATGAGCCCTACGGCGATTTCTCCATGGATGTACGCCCTGTGCTTGGGCCCCTGATGTATGAAGTGACCGACACGATTCGCGCCATCGACGAGGAAGTGGTGATCTTCTTCTCGAACCCCATCTGGGGAGGCCACGGTTTCTATGGCAATCCCCGCGAGCGCGGTTACGAAAACATCGCCTTCACGGAACACCACTATCCCGGATTGTTCGGCAGCGAGCGTAGCCTTCGTTCCCACTGGGGTCTGTTTCGCGATATTCCCTCCAAGGCGAAAAACATCACCGCGCAGGGAGCTCCCCTCTTCATCGGCGAATTCAATCCCGTCTTCGAGGACCTCGGTGGCGGCGACATGATGCGCATGTACTTCGATGCCTACGCCGAGGTGGGCTGGGCGTCGACGATGTGGTCCTACAAGATCCTCCACAAGGAGGGGAGTGTGATCGACGACAACTGGTACATGGCGACCAACAAGGCGCCCCTGCCGAGGATCGATTTCCGCACCGCGCCAGAGAAGGAAATTCGTCGATGGTTCGAAGGGCTCGGCTCCATGGAACTGATCGTGGACGAACCGATGCGCGTGGCGCTGACGCGTCCCGATCCCGTTGAGATACCAGTGCACATACAGGAGCAGGGACTCGTTGAGCCTCCCGCAAATGACACCTTTGCCGGTTGGAGCGCCACCGACATCGGCGGCGCCAAGGCCGGTGGACAGAAGGTCCACCACGAATCGGCGATCGAAATCTATGGCGCCGGGTCCGATATCTGGGCCACCAGCGACAGCTTCCGCTTTGTTGCAGCACCGACAGCGGCAACACAACTGTCCGCCCGTGTTCATCACCTGTTGGACACCGCCCAATACGCCAAGGCCGGAGTGATGCTTCGCAGTGGATTGGAGGAGGACGCGCCGCTGGTCCTCCTTCACATCTTCAACGATGGGCGGATCATGTTCTCCCAGCGCAGGGACAAAGGTACCGGTCTCGTTGAAATGGCCGTTGGTAATTCGCCCCTGCCCGTGGACCTGCGCCTCACCCGGGAAAACAACAGGGCCGTTGCCTGGATTTCCGAGGATGAAGGAAAGAGCTGGCGTCGAGTCGCCGATACCACGATCAGCGGCATCAACGACGCACGGTTCGGGTTCGCGGTTTCGAGCCACGTGCAGGACCGATTCACGGCGGCCGCCTTCTCTCACATCAGCATCGACGGCAATGCCCCCGCGGATTCGAGCAATCCTTTTCCGCCTCCAGCAGCGCCCCAGAAGGTCCAGATCGCTGACGCCTCCTTCGAGGAAGACGAAGGTTGGACCTATGGCAGCGCCAAAGGCGCCCCCGCGGCTGGAGGAAAGACCGGCAGTAAATCCTTCCATGCAGAACTGACAGTCGGAGAGCCGACCTTCGCCTTCCAGGAGCTTCCCACAATGAAGGCAAACAGCGAACTCGCCGTGAGCGCCTCCGTCCGCGCCACCGGTGTCAAACCGGATGAAGAGTGGGGGGCGGCAGTCCTGCGCTTGCAACTTCAAATTCCCGACGGTCGCTGGCTGACTTTCGCCGAGCAACGTTCCATGCTCTCCGGTACCTCCACGGAATGGACTCCGGTGATGCTTCGTGCAATGGTGCCAGAGGGGTACCCTCTTCGCCTTGCCGTTGGCGGCGAGAACTCCTGGCCAGCCGTGGACGGTGCCGCAATCGCCCTCGACGATGTGCAACTCTACCTGACTGAGAAATAGCAGAACGATGTCGGGGCCCCCATCCCACTGGAGAGCAAACCGGCGGGATGGGGCAAACCCGCGCCACATGTTCGGCACTCTCACTTTCGGTCTGACATCCACTGCGCCCTATTTTGAAGGGCAACCGGGCAATTCGGGATTCCCGGGCTGTGCATCCACCCCAGATGGAACTCACGACTGAGCGTTCGCTAGACCCGCAGGTACCGTCCCCGTTCCCCTCGCCCCCGGAAAGTCGAGTGAAACGTCAAGACACAAAGGCTGCGTACCAATTACCAAGGTTCATGGTTTAGGGCACGAAAGAAAAGTGCGTGGAGTTCGATGTCCCACTCTGCTCCTCCCGGATTTTCCTTCTCCAGTAACGCTTCCCCCACCACTTCTCTTCCGCGCTATTCCCCGGTTAGCGCGATCTCCACATAGCGGTTCATACCCGCCCCACCTTCCGACCCGGCGTCGTAGACAACCCCGTACACCCGGGCGCCGTCGGGGCCGGGGTACACGTTGCCGCGGATCCAGGATCCGCGAATGCCGTCCACAACGACCGCTGGCGGGTGCCATCCGTCTGCGTCCTGCGTGTGGTGGATGCTCCGGGAGGATTCGTCGACGAAGGTCACATGAACGGTTTCGCCGTCGGCGACGACGTCCGCGGCGGGTTGCTGGGAATCCACCGCGTCGGTGATGACCGGAACGTCGGTGACTTGGCGGGGGTCTAAAAGAAGCCCTTCGTTGGAGGCGCGCCGCTCCCAGAGCGTTCCGTCCTCGAGACGGTAGACAATCACGACCTGGTCCTTTGCCGGGAGGTAGACAAGGGGAAGGACGGCGCCGTACTCGGCCCGAGAGGTACCGGCCCCCTCGGCGAGCTGCTGCATGGGGGTCAGCGCGCCATCGGCCAGCATGCGCCGGTAGCGGATCGTTCCGTTCGTTCCGCAATAGGCGATGTGAACCACGCCGTCCGCGCCGAGGACCGCTTGGGGGCCCGACTGGGAAAAGGGGATGTCGTCGATCCTGCCCCCCGCGCCCCATCCATCGCGCGGGTCGCGAACGCTGTAGTGGATCCGATTCTGGCCGAGATAGAACGCGACAACGCTGCCGTCCGGCCGAACGACCATCGATGCCATCTGGGCGACGGCGTCGACGGTGCCCGCCACCTCGTCGCGCACCGCCCAGGTGTCCGGGCTGGTGGGGTGGTCCGACGTGCGAAAGGCATGGTACCGCGTCGATCGGGTAACCTGGTGGATGATGTGGATCGTATCGCCGACGAGTCGTGAATCGACGGACTCGAGATCGTCGGTGCCGGGCCGGTTGGCGCCGTCGACCTCGCGCCACGTCTGGCCCCGGTCCTCCGACTTCACCATCATAAAGACGTTGTCGGTCTCGGTCGGCTCCATGATGAAGTACAGGTCACCGTTGGAGGCCTGCCAGGGTCCGATCCGGCCGGGCGTTTCGACGTAGGTGCCGCCGAGGTGTCCCGGGGGCACCTCGAGGGTAAGGATCGGCCCGGCGACGCCCTTCAAGGGAGTGCCTTGCCCGTCGACCATGCGAAAGGCGAAGCGGTCGCCCGGCTCGTTCACGAGAGGTCCGTCGGCAAAGCGGCGGATGACGAGCGGCCATTCAAACACGGCCTCGGTCGCACCGTCCGCCCATGGGGGGGTGCGCTCGGAGAGGCTGATTCCCCCGGCGGCCTCGAGGGCCGGGCATTTCACGATGCTCGCGCGCGGAGCCCCCGCCAGGCCCTGGAAGGAAAACTCGCGGAAGTCGACCTGGCTGTTGATCCCCCCGGGAACCGAAAAGCCGAGCGCGGTAAGGGGAATCGGGGCGCCGAAGTCCGCCTCCATTTCCAGCCGGTCGTCGTCGAAGTTCACCTCGATCGTGCTGCCATCGATTTCGAATTCGAGCTCGAGCCATTTCGCCCCAAGGACGACGACGGCCTCCTCTGCGAGGATCGTCTCGCGTCCGTCCGCAAGGCGGCTGATGCGGAGCGCGCCTGCGGGGTCGACGTGTATCCGGCCGTGGTTCTCTGCGTCGACATAGGCGAAGAGGAAGCGGACTCCCAGCGGCGCGAAGGGCCCGATGTCGAACCTGGCGGCGAACTCCACCGGTTCCCACGGCGTTTCGTAGAGAGCCGCGAGGGTCTCCGTGCGCGGGCCCACCCGCAGGAAGGTTTCCCCGTCCTCGCTGGTGAGAGCCATGTCGGCGGGTTCGCCCCCGGCGATTTTCCAGCCAGGAGGGACGCCCTCCGCGCCTTCGCCGTCGAAGTCGACCTCCAGATCACGCTGGGGATACGGGAAATCGTGCGCCTCCGCATCGGTCCAGTCGCCCCCGTTGCGGCGATACTGGAGGCGAAATCCCCGGGCCGTCGGGGACTCGCCGGCGCCCTCCACTTCGAAGCGGAGCCGGAAGGGCTGGTCCGCGGTGACGGTGACGTTCTCGTTCGTGGCTCCCGCCCAGCCGTCATCAGCATTCAGGGGCGCTTCGAAGCCGGAGCGGACGCGAAAGGCCGTCAGCGCGTCGGCAACGGATTCCCGAGGTAAGGCCAAAAGGGTGACGGCGAGCAGGAGCGCGAAGGCGCTCCGTCTATACTGATACCGCTGGGAGCTTGTTTGTAGAGGCACAGGTAAAGGATCCCTAGACCGCCGCGGCGGCGTCGAAGACTGGCGCGCCCTCGGCGAGGGCGTTCGCGAGGCGGGCCTCCTCCTCGTCGGAGAGGGGCTGCTCGACCGCTCCGTTCTCGACGAGATCCAGCGCGGTCTCGAACAGTTCCCAATGGCCCGGCGGGATCAGCGCGGTGACGGGGCGGGCGAGCGTAAAGCGAAGGGCGAGGGCCACGATGTCGCGGTCCGCGATGGGCTCGTACCAGGTCTTGTTCCATTGCCGCTGGCCGGTGGGGGGGTCCTCGGGCCACTTGCGCCAAGCCATCGCCTTCAGCGCAAGGAGGCCCATTCCCCGCTCGGCCGCGCGGGCATGCACGGATGGGCCAAAGTTGCTCCGGGTCCATGTGCTGTAATTGAAGGGAAAGAGGATCGTGTCGAAATCGAAGTGGTCCATGGCGAGCATGGCGGCGCGGTGGGAGTGAGCGGAGAAGCCGATGTGGCGAATGAGCCCTTCCTCGCGGGCGCGAACGATGGCCTCCATGGCGCCGCCGGGACCGAAGATCTTCTCGACCTCGTCGATCTCGGTAATGGCGTGGAGCTGGTAGAGGTCAAAGCGGTCGGTGTGAAGGAGGCGGAGGGAATTCTCGAGGGCGGCGCGGGCCTCTGGGGCGGTCCGCTGTTCGGTCTTGCAGGCGAGGAAGCAGTTGTCCCGGTGGGGCTTGAGGGCCGGGCCGAGGCGTTCCTCCGCGTTGCCGTAGGTCGGCGCCACGTCGAAATAGTTGATGCCTCGATCGACCGCCTTGGCGACCGCCTCGCGGGCAAAGTCCGGCGTTTCGTTCATCACGATGATGCCGCCAAATCCAAGGACGGAGAGGGCGTCTCCGGTCCGGCCGAGGGCGCGCCGAGGAATCGGGGAGGGGCTCATGGGAGGGATCCTGTTACTGCAGGAGATGGAGGGAAGATCGGCCGCTTGTCGCGACAGGTCAATGCAAGGGAGGGCGGGGCGTGGCTTGCGCGGGCAAAGAAAGACCCCCCGACAGCGTGGGCTGCCGGGGGGTCGTGCTCAGGCCATCGCCTGGGTGCCGCTTAGTTGTAGAGGGTCCAGTCCTGGACGTTCGTCTGGGTGGCGGGGACGATGCTGAGCAGGTCGTCGTCGCCGCTGAACTGGCTGAAGTAGATGGTGCCGTCGGAGGCGATCTGGATGCCGTTATTGGAGATGCCATCGCCGGCGGTGCCGGTGGCGTTGGTCACGGCGAGGAGTTCGGCTTCGGTGGCGATCGTGGTGAAGACGGGGCTGGCGCCGCTGATGTCGATGGAGACGAGCTGGGCGTTGGGGGCCGCATCGCCGCTGTTGTCGGTGTAGGTGTAGAGCACGCCGTTCTCGTCGACGGCGAGGGCGCGAAGGTCGATCTCGGTCTCGCCGGTGAAGGCGGTGATCTCGGCCTCGGTCACCTCAACCGCGTAGGTGGGAGCCGCAGCGTAGTTGTTGGCGTCGAAGGTGGCGGAGTAGATCCCCTCACCGTCGTTGTTCTCTTCGGCCCAGTAGATGATGGTCGTGTTGGCATCGGGGTTGTAAGCGACGAGGCCGCCGACGGCGGGCTCGAAGTCCGTCCCGGCGGGATAGATGGCGCCGGTGATCGTGGCGTCGTCGATGATGATCTCCGTGGAGGAGCTGTAGGGGGCCGGATAGATGAAGAGGCCGGCGTTCCCGCCGGTTGCGGGGAATTCGTTGTGGGCGAAGATGGTGCCGTTGGCATCCACGGCGACGGATTCGAAGCCACCGGCGACGCCACCGTCGATGTCGGCCTCGGCAAGCTCGAGCACGATCGACGAGCCGTCAGCGGAGACGCTGATGAACTGCTCGGAGCCTTGGCGGAAGCCTTCGTCCCAGATGATGTAGCCGCCACCGGGGAGGGTGTCGATGGAGACGAGTCCGGGGCTGATGTTGGCGTCAGTGAGGCCAACAACCGCGTTGATGTCGGCGGCGGAGGCGAGGACGCTCGGGCTGCCACCACCGACGGGGACCGAGATGAGGTCATTGCTGGAGGCGCCGAAGTTGTCGATCTGGGCAATGACGATGGAGCTTTCGTCGTCGCTCAGGGCGATGTTGGAACTGCCGTCGCCTTGGTAGAGCGAGGTGATGGTCGGCTGGGCGTAGGCACTCGCCGACGCGGCGACCAGCAGGGAGAGAAGAGCGGTCTTGCGCATGGATGTTCTCCGTTTGGATGGGGTGGGAGGTTGAGGGTCTTGGGTGGCAGGGAGTCTCGACGTGGCGATGCCCGGAGGACGGGGACGTCCGCCCGGACCGCGGTTCTGGTCGCGCCCGGATCAGTCCAGACGGTCGACCGTTTGGTAGAAGTACAGCGCGTAGGAGCCGGTGATGTTCCCGCCGACACGGAAAATCTCGCCGAAGCTGACGGTGCCGTTGGAGGGATCGTAAATCAGGTTCGTGGAGTAGGCCCGCTTCTGCTCCGCCGTGCGTCCGTCCTGGTTCAGGCTGTTGTTTGCCAGCACGCCGCCCATGTTGAGGTAGATCAGGTCGGGACCGGAGGAGCCGATCACCCACTGGAAGGCCTTACGGTCTTCCGGAAAGTTGTTGAGGAAAGCGCGGCCATTGTCGTTGGTGCTGTGGTACTGGTAGCTCTGATAGATCGGGTTGCCGGTATCGTTGGTGGCATAGCCGGAGGTGTCGTCGAGGCCTGGCTGGCTGTCGTTGCCGGTGTAGACGCTGGCGGTGCGGAACTGGGAGATAAAGGGGTCGGGGAGGATGGCCGTGGTCAGGTAGGCGACCGGCGTGCTGAGGCGTTCGAGCACCGCCCAGTTGGAGCTCCCGCCGATGCCGGGCGCCGTGTTGTTCACCGGAACCCCGAAGGCGTTGCAGGGCGGGTAGGAGCTGTAGTCCACAAAGTAGGCCTCCAGGCCGGTGGCGTAGGTCCGTTGATCGGACTTTACCCGGGAGACCTTGGAGCGCGTCTGGGCCTCGAGGAAGTTGGGGACGGCGATTGCCGCGAGAATCGCGATGATCGCGACGACGATGAGCAGTTCGATGAGGGTAAAGCCGGAGCGCGTGCTGCTGTTCATGGGACGGACCTCGCAGGAGGAGTGATACCTTAACATTGTAAGGGAATCAAAAACCCCTCGCGAGATCAAGTGACAGTCGCGGGGCGAAAAGGCGACCTGTTGCGGGGCGAAAGATTGTCGGAACTTGTTTGTCGCGTTTCTTGCGGCGTCCCTTCTTCTGCAAATGCCGCCCCTCCGGTCGGGGTATCTGGCCGTCAAACCGCCGAAAGCCCCCCCGTTTACCCCTGACGAGAGTGTCCCCCGGAACCGCCAAAGGCAAGAAGCAGTCTGTTGGCGTTTTTGTTTCGGGCATGCCACCGTCCTCGCGGGGCGGGGGCGATTCCGGCCGCCGAGGGACCACAAGCACGAAGACCCCTCTTCCTCATCCCCTGCCAGACGGAGCGCATGGACCGGGAACGACACGGGTTCCGGACGTTGCTGGCTGGCTAAGCGGTTGCGGCGGTCTCCCGTGTCGACACTGGCTTTCGGTGCGACTCCGTCAACTTGTTGAGCTGTTGTCGAGCACCGCGCGGATGCGCGTTGCCAGCGTGTGGATGGTGAACGGCTTCTGGAGGAAGTTCATTTCATCGAGTTCGCCGGTGTCATCGGCGAACTCGGCGCTTGTATAGCCGGAGATAAAGAGGACCTTGAGGTCAGGGTTTTCGTTGCGCAGGCGCCGGGCGAGGGTGCGCCCGCTCATTACCGGCATAACGACGTCGGTCACGAGGAGATCGATGCGGTCGTGCTCGGCCTTCCAGAGGTCGATGGCCTCGGCGGGGTTCGAGGCCACGTGGAGTGTATAGCCAAGGCGGCGGAGGGTGCGCTCCATGAGTTTGCGGATGCCCTCCTCGTCCTCGACGACGAGGAGCGTCTCCTCTCCCTTGGGGGGACTGCCGGTCTGATAGGCGGGGGTGGTTCCCGTGCCTTCCTGGGTGGCGGGAAAGTACAGGTCGAAGCGAGTCCCCTCGCCAGGAGTGGAATTCAGGCAGATAAAGCCGCTGTTCTGGTGAACAATGCCGTGGACGGTGGCGAGTCCGAGACCGGTCCCGAGGCCGGTCTTCTTGGTGGTGTAAAAGGGTTCGAAGACGCGCTCCCGGGTTTCCTCGTCCATGCCGCATCCGTTGTCCTCGACGGTGAGGACGACGTAATTGCCTGGGCGGCGGCTTGGATGGAGGGCGGCATCGGAGCGGCCGATGCGTTGGGCGCCTGTCCGGATGGAGATAGTGCCCTGGCCCTCGAGGGCGTCGCGGGCATTGGCCAGCAGGTTGGTGAGGATCTGGTCGAATTGCGAGGGGTCGATCCGCACGCCGGGGAGGCGCGGCGCCGGGTCCCAGACGATGTCGATCCCCGGCCCGATGAGCCGTTGCAGCAGGTTCATCGATTTGGGGATGAGCTGGTTGAGGTCGAGGGTCTGGGGATTGGCGGGTTGCTTGCGCGCAAACGCGAGAAGTTGGGCGGTGAGCGCGGCGGAGCGGCGGGCGCTCGTGTGGATTTCCTCCATTTGCGAATAGAGCGCGGACCCCTCCTCGAGGTCCATCATCATCATCTCGGCGTTGGCGAGAATGACGGTGAGCATGTTGTTGTAGTCGTGGGCGACGCCGCCAGCGAGTTGGCCGATGCTCTCCAGCTTGCGCGCGTGAAAGAGCTCCTGCTGGAGATTCTCGTACTCGAGTTCGGCCTGCTTGCGCTCGGTGATGTCGATCCCAACGGAGAGGATCCTTCGGACGGCGCCATCGTCGGCCGGGACCGGCGTGTCGGTCCACAGCTGCCAGCGGCGCTTGCCGTCCGGCCCCTCGTCCCACGATTCATAGCGATGGGCGCTGAGCTCGCCGTTGGGGGTCTTCTCCCTCTTCTCCACGTCACTGAGTGGGCTGACGTTGGCCACCAGTTGGTTGAAGGAAAGGGTCGAGACGTCCCCGGAGCGGTGTCGGAAGTAGCTGGAAAAGGCGGCATTGGCGAAGAGGATCGTGCCGTCCGGAGTCCACTTGCAGATGAGTTCGGTCTGGGTTTCGACGACAAGGCGGTAGCGTTCCTCGCTGTCGCGCAGGGCGTTTTCCTTCTCGATGGATTCGGTGATGTCCTGGATGGCACCGAGGAGGAGGGCGGGGTGGCGCTGGCCGTCGGGGCGGGGGACGCCGCGCAGGCGGAACCACAGCCAATCGCCGTTGGCGTGCCGGAGACGGAAGAGGACGTCGAGTTTCTGGCCGCCGTCGAGCGAACGCCAGAGGGCTTTGCGGGCGGCACTCGCGTCGTCGGGATGGACAAGGTCGAGGGCCTTCTCGAGGGGAAGGCTTTGTTCCTGCGGGTCGCGGCCGAGGAGGTCGCACATGGGGGGCGAGCACTGGAGGGTGTTGGTGCGCGTGTCGAGCGCCCAGGTGCCCATGTCGGCGAGGCGCTGGGCCTCCTCGAGGAGGGCGTCGAGGTCCTCGAGGCGTGTCTTGAGCTGGTCGCGCTCGCGCAGGTCCGTCAGGACGACGACGGTGCCATGGGTGTTCTTGCGATCATCGGCGATAGTGCTGGCGGAGACGGCGCAGGGGACCGTGTGGCCGCGGGCGGTGCGGATGAGTCCCACGGCGGAGGAGGAGTCGCCGGATTCCGCCCGCAGGCCGTCGAGCCGCTTCCAGGCTTCCGGCGCGGCGAAGATCTCCTCCATGCCGAGGCCGTCGTCGATGTCCCTTTGGGTGAAGCGGGTGAGGTTGGCGAAGGCCTGGTTGATGAAGAGGATTTCGCCGTGGCCGCTGAGGACGAGGCTGGGCTGGCTGCTCGAGTCGAGAGCCCACTTGATGCGCAGGAGGTCGAGTTCCTCGAGGCGACGGCGGAGGCGTTCCATGCGCAGGAGGATGTCGGAGAAGGCAGTGCGGAGAGAGCGGGCGAGCTCGAGTTCCTCCGGGGTCCACCGGGCGGAAAGGCCGCGGATGGTTTCGCGCCACAGGGCAAAGGATTCCCGCGGTGAGAGAATCACCGTGCCGTCCGGCGCTAGTCCGAGATTCTTCGACGGATTGCCGGCCCAGTGCACCTCCTCGGCCTGCTCGCCCCGAATCCAGACGATCAGCTGGAGCGGGCGGCGGTTCAGCACGATGCCGAGAGCGCCGGCGCAGGTGGCCGGGTCGCAGCGATCCCCCGCGCCAAGGGTGGCCAGGTCCCGCGCCGCAAACAGCCC
>CAYQTO010000079.1:0-16190 GCA_964420455.1 uncultured Candidatus Sumerlaeota bacterium
GAATCCTGCCCCCGCGACCAACCTTTTCCAAACGGTCACCAGGGGTGCCGGGGTAGCTCAGCTGGTGAGAGCGCGGGATTCATAACCCCGAGGTCGGCGGTTCGAATCCGCCTCCCGGTACCAGCCCGAACAAACCCCACGAATGCGCTCCTTGCCCTGCCCATTGGGTCAAAGACCCGGGTGTTCACCGGCGATGCGCCCGCGGGAGTTCTCCTTCATCGGGTTGCGGGGGAGGGGCGCCAAGGATTTCGGCATCGTCAAGCCCCCCTCACCGACCGATGGACGCGCTGTGGGCTTCCCATGACTTCATCTTGCGATAGATATCCGCCGGGCTGACTTCCAGCAGCCGGGCCGCCCGCGTTACGTCGCCCTTGCACAACGCGACCGCTTCCTCGATCGCTTCCTTCTCCACCTGCCAGAGCGGCTTCACCGCCGGCGTCAGCAACTCCTCATCCTTCAGCTTGGGCACGCTCGTACGCGAGCCGCTCCGGGACCGGCGGGCCATCTGCACCAGGTGCGACGGCAGGTGCTGGGCTGTGACGAGGGTCGGCGCGTGGTGGTCCGCAATTTCCTCGACCACGTTGTAGAGTTCCTCGGCGTTGCCCGGCCAGTCGTGGGCCTGGAGAATCTCGACGGCGTCGTCGCTGAAGCCTTCGAAGGTGAAGCCGCGCGCTCCCGACGCCGCCCGCATGAGGGTTTCGGCAAGCTGCTTGAGGTCCTCGAGGCGCGTGCGCAGGGCGGGAATGCGGATGCGCTGGACGCCGAAGAACGCCTCGAGCCGCGGGTCCAGCCCGGCGTCCTCGCTCCGGGCCGACTGCACTGCGTGCCCGATCAGTCGCATCCCCAGACGCCGCGTTCCCGACAGCAGCGCATGGAAGAGCTGCTCCTGCAGCAGCTTTGTATAGACGTGGAGCTTTGAGAAGAAGATCGTCCCTTCGCTCGCCGAGTGGAGAAAGGATCCAAGGGCCGCCAGGTCGAGGTCTCCGGTCGGAGTGATCAGGTCCTCCGGTTCCACGGCGAAGAAGGGCTCCGGCGACTCGCGCGACTGTTCGTGGATCGCCATGGCGATGTGGCTCCCGGGGGATCCCTCCTCGCCGGTGACGAGCACCGGCGCGCGGCCCCGCGCGGCGGCCTGGATCGACCGCACCAGTTGCCGCGCCGCCAGCGACTGGCCCTCGAGCCAGATCGCATCGCCCAGCAGCGACACCGACGCCCCCCCCGAGCGCACCGCCGCCAGCATCCGCGCCCGCTCGAAACCCGCCTTCAACAACGCGTTCAGGCGCTTTGGCTCCACCGGCTTCGTCAGAAAGTCGTGCGCCCCCAGCCGCATCGCGTCCACCGCATGCTGGGTCGAGGCGTTTGCCGACACCATGATGATCGTCGGGTTCTGGCTGCTGTCGCGGATATGCGAGAGCAGGGTCAGCTCCTCCACGTCCGGCAGCACCAGGTCGAGGATCACGATGTCCGGCCGCACCTGCTCGAGGAGCTGGAGCGCCCGCCGGCCCGTGTTGGCCTCGTGCACGACCAACTCGGGATCGTACTGGCGCAGGTGGCGGCGCAGGATCTCCGCCTGGATGAGGTCGTCCTCCACGAAGAGGACGGTGCGCGGATGCTTGCTGGGGCTGGACATGGTATCAGGCTCCTAGGCCGGCGAGGATGTTGGGCCGGGTGGGGGGATTGGTCCTGCGGGGGTTGGGCATGTGGAGACGATCGAGCTCGGCGAGGAGTCGCGTGCGGCTGGGCTCCGGGCCGTAGAGCTGGCGGAGCCGGTCCGCCGGTTCCTTCATCGAGGGGGGGTAGTGGATCGAGGCGCGGATCGCCTCGCCGATGTCCGCCGGGTTGCGCGGCGTCAGGGGGACGCCGGCGGTGTTGCCGATGATTTCCGTCAGGCCGGTGCTGTCGGCGGCCACCAGGGGACGCTCGCTGAGGATCGCCTCCAGCGCCGCGATGCCGAACGCCTCGTCCTCCGTGAGGACGCAGGCAAGGTCCGCCGCCCGCAGCCAACGCCAGGGGTTCGGGTCGAATCCCGCGAAGTGCACCCGGTCCTCCAGGCCCAGCTCGCGGGTGCGCGCCTTCATCGAGTCAAGGTACCCCTCGTTGTTGTCGGGGAGCGCGTCGTCGCCCACGATGTACAGGTGCGAGGGGATCGACTCGCTGATGCGTCCGAAGGCCTCGATGGCGAGGTGCTGGCCCTTGTTGGGGCTGAGACGGCCGACCATGACGATCATGCTGCGGTCCGCCGGAATGCCGAGCTCCGCCCGCGCGGCGGCCCTCTCCGGGAGATTGCCCGGCACCGTCGGGAGCGGGTTCGGCATGAGCTTCAGCAATTCCTTTGGCAGGCCCATCTGGGCGTACTGGCGGCGGACGTGTTCGCTCACCGCCCACAAGGTGTCTATACGCGCAAGGAAGCGGTTTTCCGTCCCGCGGCCCGACGGCGAGCAATGCCCGTGATAGACGACGCGGATCTGGCGCGGGTTGCCCAGCCGTGCCAGCGTGGCGAAAAGGAGCGTCCGTCGCGAGTTTGGGTTGTTCACGTGGAGCATCCGGATGCCCCGCCCACGCACCGTCAGCGCCAGCCGCTGGGCGTTTGTCGCCAGTGCCGCCGCCTTCGCCGCATAGCTTTCCCCCCGCGCCACCAGCTCCAGCCGTTCCACGTGCTGCATTCCACCGAGTTCCTCCCAAAGCCGCGTTCCGCGGATGCACGCCACAATCGGCAGGTACACGGAGTCCTCCAGCAACCGCGCCATCTCGATCAGTACGCGGGTGTCGCCGCCAAAGGCCGGGTTCGTATCCAGAAAAATCAGGGGCGTCCTGCTCATCGTTCGTCGGCTCCTCCGACAAGGTGATGTGTATGGACATCGCGGAGCAGCGCCTCGTAGCGCGCGGCGATGGACTTCCATTGATAGTCGGCTTCAACGCGGGCGTGGGCGGCCTCGCCCATGGCCCGGGCTTCCTCCGGCTGGTCGAGCAGCCGCAGGCACGCGCGGGCAAACGCCTCCGGCGTGTCTGCCAGGGCGATCTCGCGTCCGTCTTCAAACTCGAGTCCCTCCGCCCCGATCGACGTCGACACGATCGGCAGGCCGTGCCCCGCCGCCTCGAGAATCTTGAGCCGCGTCCCCGAACCACTCAGCAGCGGCACCACGAAGACCTTCGAGGTGCGGTAGTAGGGCGCCACCTCGGGCACGCCGCCGGTCACCTCGATGCCGTCGCCTGCGAGCGCCCGAACCGACGCGGGCGGATTCACGCCAACCACCCGAAGCCGCGCCTCCGGCCGCGACCGGCGGATGGCCGGCCAGATCTCGCCGGCGAAGTGCGTCACCGCCTCCATGTTCGGGTAATAGTTCATGGTACCGACAAAGAGGAATTCGAACGGCCGCTCGGCGGCGGCATCCCGTTCGGGGAGCGCCACGCCGTTGGGAATCGTCTCCACCCGGGCGGTCCCCCGGTAGCTCCGCACCACGGCGGTCTCGCGGTCCGAGCAGGTCGTGACCGCGGCGAACCTCTCGCGCAGGTGGTGCTCGCGACGGCGGAGCTTCAGGCTTTCGACCGTGCGAAAGGCCGCCCTCAGCAGGTGGTGGTCGTGGCGGGCGGTCCGCCAGGCGAGCTCGTGTTCCAGGTTGTGGAGGTTGAGGATCGCCGGCGCCGTGGCGGGAAGGCGCAACGCGGCCAGGCGGGTATGGTCGACCACGATCACGTCGAATCGGGCGGCGGACTCATCGAGCCAGCGCTGGAGCGCGGAGGACGCGCTCGACAGCTCGAGCGCCGACAGGCCGGAAAGCACCGACGCGCGCTTCGCCCCCGATTCCGTGTGGTCCAGCGGGAAAAACAGTGTTTGCGCAAGAGCGCTGGACAAGTCCTCGGCCAGGTCCTGGCGCTCGCCGGTGATCGCCAGGGTCACGTCGTGCTGAGCCGCCAGATGCAGCAGCAGATGGTGGCAACGGAGTCCCGCGCCGTAGAACGTAAGCGGAGCGAAGCCGTTGAGCCAGAGGACCCGGAGGCGGGGGCGGCAAGCCACCGATCCGTTCTCGAGGCTGAAGCTGAGGGGGGAAGGCGCGGAGAGCATCTGTCGATCCCGGAGTGTTGTCAGGAGAGGGAAAGGCAAGCGGGGCGCCAGTTTGGAGAGCGAAAAACTACTTTTGTCGCATTGATATTATTGGACTTGGAGAATAGCCGCGCTTGAGTCCGGGTGGCATGTCTCTGGTCGAGACCTGCCGGTCTCGATTCGAGGTCTCACTCCGACAGAACCGGAGCCGGCGCGGCGGGCGCGGGAACCCGAAACCGCGCCCCTGACATCCGCGCCGCCAGCACCGCGAAGAACGCCGCCGCGATCCCCACCACCGCGGCCACCACCGCCAGCGGCGACGCCGATCCCATCAGCGACACGACGCCCAAGGCCATCGGCAACAGCACCACGAGCCCCGCCGCCGGCACCGCCAGCGGCCACAAGAAATCCCCCAGCCGCACCCCGAAACGCATCAGCCGCCCAGCGATCCACACCACCACCAGCGATTGCGCCAGACCCGTGCTCAGGATCAGTCCCGGCAGCCCCATCACCGGCAGGAACGCCAGGTTCAGCAGCACCGACAGGCCGGTGAGGACGACCTCCGCCTCGAGTGCCAGCCGCGCCCGCCCCAGCACCACCAGCATCTGCACCTGCGCCACCTGGATCATCACCCCCAACGACACCAGTGGAAACAGCCGCAGGATCGCCGCCGTGTTCGCCGAGTCCTCCCGGAGGAAAGCCCCCCGCTCGAAGAGGACCCGTATAGACGGTTCCGCCGCCGCCAGGATCACCAGCATCGCGGGAAAGACGACCATCGCCTGGAGGCCGACGAGCCGGCGAAAGGCCCCCCGCGCCTCCTCGCCGAGCACCGTGTCGCCCGTCTCCACCGCCCGCAGCAACGGCCGGTAGCCCACCGCCATCATCGCCTGGTCCGCCACCGTATGCGGCAGGCGCGCCACCGCCAGTGCGAGCGATAGCAGCACCAGCCCGTTGGGCACCCACCACGCCGCCATCCACTGGTCGATCAGGTGCATCGCCTGAGCGTTGAGGCTGGCGAGGAAAATCGGTGCGGTAGCCGCCACGATCGGCAGCAGTGGGGTCATCGCCGCCGCCGGCTCGTCCTCGCCAGCCCTCCAGCGCCTCGCGATCCGCCCCGCCATCAGGACGCAGGCCCCCAACATCGCCACGACCCCCGTCACCGCGAAGGCGAGCACCCCAACGTCCGCCACGGCGAGCAACAGGCCAAGCAGCACGAACGGCTGAACCAGCCCGAGCACCGCCGCCATCGCAAAGTCGTCGAGGTAGATCAGCAGTTGCCGCTGGAGCACCAGCACGCCCCCCAGCACGCCCCATCCCGTATAGACGGCGAGGAGCACGAGGAACTGGGCCGGGTCTGCGGCGAGGTGGGCTGGCGCCGCGAGCCACGCCGCCACCGGCACCAGCAGGCCCATTGTGGACGTCAGCGCGAGCGATGTCCACAGCCCCCGCCGGAAGAGACCCATCGCGCCGCGCGTCTGGCCGGACTTCTCGAGGTCGCTGATCCGCGGCAGCAACGCCGACGCAAACGCCTGGAACGCCACCTGCGCCACCAGCGTCGCCGGCATCATCGCATAGAGGAACAACTCGTAGGGGGCGCTCGCGCCAAAGCGCGCGGTCAGCACCGCCCGCAGCACGAACTGCACGACGAGCCCGACTCCGGTCAGGCCCGTCGACAGCAGGATCGCCCGCGAAGTGCCCGTGCGCCCCATGATCCTAGAACGCTCCTTCGCCCTTCAGCACCGCCGGAACCGTCTTCCACATCAGCACCAGATCCGTGAGCCAGCCCTGGCGAAGGATATACAGCGCATCGAGCCGCACCTGGTCGCGGAAGCCGATCGCGCTGCGCCCGTTCACCTGCCAGATGCACGTCAGCCCCGGCATCGTGTCGAGACGACCAAAGGCGATGTCGTCGTACATCACCACCTCGCGGGGCACCGGTGGCCGTGGCCCCACGATCGACATGTCGCCCCGCAGCACGTTGTAGAACTGGGGCAACTCGTCGATGCTGTACTTGCGGATGAAGCGGCCGACGCGGGTGATCCGCGGGTCGTTCTTCATCTTGAAGATGACGCCCTGGCCGCTTTCGTTCTGCTTCAGCAGCTGGTCCTTCAGCTTCTCCGCGTCGGTCACCATCGAGCGGAACTTGTAGAAGGGGAACTCGCGCCCGCCGCGGCCGACGCGCTTCTGCGCGAAGAAGATCGGCCCCTTCGAGTCGATCTTGATCGCTATCGCCACCGCGGCGAAAATCGGCGCCAGCATCAGCAGGGCGAAGGACGAGAGGGCGATGTCCGTCAGCCGCTTCATCTTCGCGCCCACAGGATGGTGGGCCGTCGTCCAGAAGGTGAGAGGATGGCGATAGCGCAGCCGGGTGCGGATCCAGTCCGGGTCCACCTGGCCGGTGGCGGGATTGCGCAACTCCGCGAGGGGGTCGCTGACCGTGCGTTCGTCCGTGAGCTTCATTTTCCTTCGGCGCTCCTTTCGCCGCGGCGCCGTCGCGCCTCCATGCGGCAGTAGCGGGTCGCCCTCCACAGGAAGAGCGGGTTGCCAAGGACATAGCGGCGCCACATGCGTCCGGGCTCGAGCCACAGGCGGTAGCACCATTCGAGACCCCCGCGCCGCATCCACTGGGGCGCACGGGCGTTCTTTCCTCCGACGAAGTCCAGGATGCCGCCCATGCAGAACAGGCCGCGCACGCGCAGCAGCGGGCGGAGCCGCGCCGCAACCAGCTCCTGGCGCGGTGTCCCCATGCCGATCACCACAATGTCGGCGCCCGCGGCGTTGATGGCCGCCGCCAAATCCGCCTCGCCGTCCGGCCCGAAATACCCATGGTGGGACCCGGCGACCTGCACATCGGGGAACCGCTCGCGCGTGTTCGCCACCGCCCGGTCGAGCACCTCCTGCTCCGCCCCGAGGAAGAACACCTTCCACTCCTCGCGGGTGCACAGCTCCATCAGGTCGGGAAACAGGTCCGTTCCGTTGAGGTCGTGACGGAGCGGCTGGCCGGCCCACCGAGCCGCGAGCTTCACCCCGATCCCGTCCGGCAGGATCAGGTCCGCGTCCGCCAGGATCCGGCGGTAGTCCTCCCGCTCGTGGGCGATGTTCAGGTTGTGCGCATTGACGAAGGTGATCATGGCGCCGGGGCCTGCGCCGGGCAGGCGCGTCTGGAGCATATGCCAGAGCGACCGGTGCATCTCCTCGGTGCGGGCGTTGTTGATCACGAGGCCGAAGAGGCGGATGGATGATCCGGCGGGGCGCCGCGGCGACCGGCCGACCACGAGCCGCGCCCACAGGTACTGGAGCCCGAGGGCGAGATCCGCCCGGGGGCCGGCCTTCGCGGCGTACTCGCGGGCCAGCTCCTCCGCGTCCGCCTCCAGGTGAAGGGCCTCGCAGACAAGCCCGCCGTGGACAAGCCCGCGGGGGATCCGGTTGCCGGTGCTGGTGGTGAGGGATTGCGGGGGGCCGACGAGGGTGCGACGGCCGGCCCGGAGCAGGGCCCCGATGCGGCGGCGCCGCCCGCCGGTCGTGGCGAGTAGCAGGCCCGCCAGCGCGTCCGCCCCGCGCTTCAGCCTTGTATAGACGCCTCGGCGGGGTCCGCCGGCTGTGGGTTCGCCGTCGTCGATTCCGGCCGCGTCCCGAGCGAGAACACCTTTGTGAGTAGTGCCGACCATTTTTCGTCCTGCCGGGTCTTGTTGAAGTCGCTTCGAACCAGGTCCTGCGCCCGGGTGCCGAGCTGGCGGCGCTCCTCGGGGGCATCCGCCAGATGGGCGAGGTGTTGGGCCAGTTCCTTGGCATTTGCAGGATCGAAAAGCATACCCGTTTCCCCATGGCGGACGATTTCCGGGATGCCTCCCACGTTTGCCCCGATCAGCGGCAGCCCGGCGGCCCCCGCCTCCGCAAGGACCAGCCCCGCGGCCTCCTTCACGCTCGGAAGCAGCGCCGCGTCCGCCGCCGCAAGGTACGGCCGGACGTCCTTCTGGTCTCCCACGGAGACCACCCGGTCCACGATCGAGAGGCGTTCCGCCTCCGCCCTCAGCTCCCGCGCATATTCTGGTGCGTGCGGTGCCTCGCCCCCCACCAGGATCAGGCCCACCTTCACCCCCGCCGTCTTTGCCTCCGCCACCGCCGCCAGCGCCACCTCCTGGTTCTTGATCGGGTCCAGCCGCGCCACGCACGCCACCACCAGGTCGCATCCCGCGAGCCCCAGCTCCTCCCGCAGCGCCGCCCCCCCCTCCGTCGGCACCTCGCCAAACCTCTCCACGTCGATCCCGTTGCGCACCAGGTGCAGTCGTTCTTCCGGAATGCCCAGATGCCGGAACCGCTCCACCGCCTCGTCCGAAATACACACGATGTGGACGTGCTCCTGGCGAAGCCGCTCGTTGCCCGCCAGGGCCTTCAGCGTGCGGAACGGTGGCTCGAACAACGGGAACGACTGCTGGCACATCCACAGGAGCGGTACCCGGCGCCGGCGCGCCTGGGGGATGAGACGCAGTGCCGTGCGAAAGGAAAACGCCGCGATTCCCGCCACCTCCCGGTCCTTCAGGAAAGCTCGCACCTTGTCGTCCGCCTCGAAGGCCTCGGACCAGGTGCCGATGCTCATCCGCTGGGGATATCCGGGGAGGAGGACCTCGCCAAAGGCCTTGCCGTCCTCGCGCCCGAGCAGGCCCCTGTCTCCGGCGAAGGCCAGGATCGCGTCCGCCCGCACTCCCGCCGGCAGCAGCCCCCGCACCCGCAGCAGCATCTGCTCGCCACCGCCGATGTAGTCAAAGTGGTCGTGTGCAAAGACAATCGTCGTCATTGTCCGGCTCCTTTTCCTTTAGGAGTTGGTGGCGGTAGAGCACCGCCGGGAGAGCCACCAGGATGCCCATCACCATCGAGTTTCGGTAGAAGAACAGTTGGAGGTCGTAATAGCCGACCATCAGCCAGTTCATGATCGACAGGAGCGCAACGAGTGCCAGCAGGCGCTGCCACCCCACGTGCAGATAACGGTAGTAGATCGTCATCTGGGTAATCAGCGCCGCGAAAAAGAGCAGAAAGATCGTATAGCCGATCGTTCCCGTAGCCGAATGCACCAGCAGCACCTGGTTGTGCGGGATATATACGAAATACTCGAAGGACAACTGGTCCAGCGTGATCAACTGGAGGTACTTGACCCCGAGGCCGGTGCCCATGACCGGATTCTGGCGGATCGTGTGCCGCAGGTTGAAGCGCTCGACCTTGCGATAGAAGCTCGAGTTGTCCGTGTTGTCGCCGTAGACTTCCGCCCGGATCCCTTCCTTGAATCCCTTCACCGGGGCCGTCACCGGGTTCTCGGGCCCGAACCATCCAACGACGATATACAGAAAGGCCACGATACCGGCCAGCATCAGCGGCGTCCGCAACTGCCAGAGCCGCCCCCTGCTTTGCAGCAGCGGAATGGCCATCATGCCCAGGATGCCCGTTGCCAGGTTAATGCGTCTGTCATTATAGACGATGCCCAGGCCAAGGATCGGGAGCGTCAGCCACAGAAACCATTTCAGCGGCTTGGGGATCGGGAGGAACACCGCTCCGATCGCCATCCAGAGCGCCGCCAGGGCAAAGCCCGTGTCCTCGTGCTCGCCGTACGCCTGCAGGTCCGGCGGCAGGTCGAACTTCCGCAGGATGATCTGGAACGACTTGATGGTGACGCACACCACCAGCACGATCACGAATCGCTTCACCTCGCTGGGAGTCTTCAGAATCTGAAACGTCAGGAAGGCGATCGAGAGGAAGTAGACCACCGGCCGGAGGATCCACAGCGCCACCTTCCAGTTACCCCCGTTTACGAACCCCCAAAGCACCGATACCACCATCCAGCCGCCATAGGCCACGCCCAGCAGCGAGATCGTCTGGATATACAGCTTCTGGTTTGGCTCGACCAACGCCCGCAGCGCCCACCCCGCCGCGACCAGCCCCAGGATGATCTCGATCGGGTTGATGAAGAGTCCCCCGATGCCGAAGGTCGCGTTCAGGTTGTCATACACCATCGGGTGCGCCGTCGCCACGTCGTGAAACGGAAAGCGCTCGATCAGCAGCGCGATGCCGAACATCAGCAGCAGGCCGTCCGCAGGACGCACGAGCAGGTAGCTCGCAAAGGCGATCCCCGCCGTTGCCACCACCAGCAGCAGGCCAAGTACTTCAGGTGAAATCACGAAGGATCCCCCGGATTTCCCACAACAGTCCCAGCAGGTAGCCGCCCATGACCCCGAAGATGAAGCCACCGATGGCGAGGAAAAGAATGCCGCGGATGATCGACTGGTGCTTGAGCTGCGCCGGTGTGATGATGTCGTAGCGCGAGTTCAGCGAGGCCTTCTCCAGCTCGATCTGCAGCTCCACCACCTTCAGCTGGTTGAAGATCCGCGTTTGCAGGTCCGACGTCGCCTCGTAGTTGCGTGTCAGGGAGGTATAGCGCCTTTCGAGCTCCGGCAACCGCTGGACGATCTCGCGAACCGTTGCCAGGTCCCGCGAAACCTGCTCGAACTCCTTGCGCGCCACCGCCTCTGCCACCTCCAGCTGGTAGATCGTGTCCTGGATGCTCTCATAGATCGGGTTGCGCTTCTGCTCCGTCTCTTCCTGCTCGACCGCGCTTTGCGAATTCGAAAGGCGCTGGTAGTCCTCGATCAGCCGCTCGAGCCGCACCACCTTCGGGTGCTCGCCGGTCATTCCCGACGCCCGTGCATCCGCCAGCTCCTTCTTCAGATCCACGATCGAGTCGAGGAAGGGCTGCTTGCGCTGCGTCGAGATCACCTTGCTCTCCACGAACAGCTTCTCGCCGGAAAGCTTTTCGCGGTTCAGCTCGAGCTCCAGCGCGTACTGGTCGAGCTTCGCCTCCACCTCGATCTTGCGGCGCTCCAGTCCCCGCAGCGCGTTGTAGTGCAGTTGCGCCTGCTCCGGCAGCCCGTCCGCGTGGTTTTCCCGAAACTGCTGGAGCGCTTCCTCGCTCGCCGCCAGGTCCGCCTCCACCTGCGCCACCTGCTCCCGGAGGAACGTCGCCTCCGCCTCAACGCCACCCAGCGACTTGTCGATTTCCGACTCGATATACAACTCGCTGTGCTTCTTCAACAACGCCAGCGCCCTCTCCGCCTCGTCATGGCTCACCTCGAGGTAGTAGGTGCTTGGCGCCGTCGGGTAGATCGTCAAGCGCTCGAGGAACCCGTCGACCTCCGCCGGCTCCGGGTCCCTTCCGAGCATCTCCCCCAGCGTCCTTGCGGCCAGTGCCGGGCTCCGGAAGTTCTGCTCCACCGATGCGAAGAACACCAGGTTGCTTTCGAACTTTGCCACTGGATTCTGGGACGCGTCGCGCACCAGACGTATATCCATGAAGGCCTTTTCCGTCTTTGGGAGGAGGACGGCCACCACACCGCCCAGCGCCCCGAGGAGGATGCCGAGTCCGAGCGCCAGGACGATGTGACGCCGCACGAATCCAAGGAAGCGGATTCCCTGGCGCACCAGTTCGCGGACCGTCACGCCGTCAAACAGGGTCTCTTCCGGGGGCGTCTGGGCCATGGTTACTCCACTCCAATATAGCGGAAGAGAATGTTGAAGGTTTGCCAGAAGGTGATGGCCGAGACGAACAGCGCCAGCAGCCCCAGTTCCCGCCAGTGGAGCCGTTCCGAGCGCAGGCCCACCGCCACCGCGAACACCACAATGATCAGGAGCGTCTTCATTGCGTGCCCTCCGATCCGCCGCTGTCGCCGCCGCTGCCGCCGCTGCTGTCGGACTCCGCGTAGAACCCGTCCGTCAGCACTTCGCTTGTGATGGCACCAAGGGACAGGGTCGTCAGCGTCGGGCTCACCTGTTGAACCACCCAGTTGTACTTCACGAGGTAGTGGGTCTGGGCCACGATGATGTCCTGGTCCCGGAGGAGGAGCGGCGCGGTGTACTTGCCGCTGCGGATATCGCGATAGTTCAGCGTATAGACCTGCGGCTCCGCTTCCCACCACCCGCGGATGATGCGCACCCGGGTGATGTCCGCATTTTGTGTGAATCCCCCGGCCAGGGCGATCGCCTGCGTGATGTCCATCCCAGGGCCGAGGCCATAGAGGCCGGGGCGACCCACTTCGCCAAGCACCGACACCGTTGGCGTCCCCTCCAGCGGCACAAAGATGATGTCATCGGGGAAGATGGCCACGTTCGCCCGCATGTCCCTGCCGTTGAGGACGTCGAGCATGTTGACGAAGGCAATGTCGCGATTCTGGCGAAGGATGCGGGCCATCTGGGGAAAGCCGAGCGACTGGTTGCGCTCGTTCTTTCGTTCGATCATGCCTCCCGCCTTCGTCACCGCGGTCAGCAGGGTGTCGTTCGGAGAAAGCTCCACCGCCCCCGGGGCCCGCACCGCACCGAGTATATACGCATGGCGTGGGCGGTATTCCGCCACCGACACCCGCGCGTCCGGTTCCTCGTAGTAACGGGCCAGGCGGGCCTCGATTTCCTCCTCGAGGTCCTCCCTCAGCGTGTTCGTGGAGGGGATGTCGCCGATCAGCGGCACCGAGATGTAGCCGTCCGGGCCGATGGGGTACTCGCCGCTCACCATCTCGTCCTCGAGCAGTCCGATCTCGATCACGTCGCCCTCGCGGAGCAGCTGGTGCTCCGTCTTCGCGCGGGCGGGAAAGGCTTCGGTGTCCGACTCGAAGTTGGTCGACTCGGCGGTCAGGGGAAAGGTCCCGGGGGTGGCCTCGGGCAGGCGCGTCTTGCCCGCGCAACCGCCAGCGGCGATCGCCAGGGCCGCAAGGAGCAACAGGTGAAGGACGAAGGCTCGCATCAGCGGGGCAGCTCCGCAGTATTGGTCTCGCGCGGCGTGCGGTTCCACGTCATCGGACGCCAGAACGAGCCGGCCGCGTACAGGCGCAGCTTCCAGAAGATATAGACGGGGAGGTGAACAATGCTCGCGAGATAGGCGAGAGGCACGCCGGCCGACCGCATCGACACGAGAACCAGCGCCATCAGGAGCGCCAGCGCGCCGCCCATCGACCCGGCCGCGACCCACGCGCCCGCGAACACCGCCACCAGGCCCACCATCGCAACCGCCCCAGCGAGCATCGCCAGCGGCGGCGTCGCCAGGTCCAGCATCGCATCCAGCCGGGCGATGGAAGGTGCGCGGAGGAACCCGCCGGCCAGCCGCGGAATCCATGTCCGCGCCACCTGCACGCGTCCTGCTTCCCACCGCACCCGCTGGCCCCGGGCCGTCGATTCGCCCGCCTCGATTCGCCCGAACACCGCGGCTTCCGGCGCAAAAACCACACGATGGCCACGCTCCAGCAACCTCAGCGCGTACTCCGCGTCCTCAACGATCGACCCCGAGGCGAAGGACACCTCCGCCGTGACGTCGCGCCGCACGAGGAACCCGTTGCCAAGGATGCCGGCGGTTCCGCCCAGCCGTGTCCGCCCGAGCGGTCGTCTATAATTAAAGACGCTCCAGGCGATCGAAAGGCCCCGCGTCCGCCAGGATTCCGCTTCGGCGGTCCCGCGATAATGTGCCTGGACGGCCGCCGGCTTCTTCGCAAGTACCGGCGCCAGACCACCAAAGAAATCCGCGTCCAGAATCGTGTCCGCATCCACCACGAGCACATACTCCCAGCGGTCGTCGGCGGAGAGCACGCCGATCCCGTGCGCGAGGGCGAACCCCTTGCCGCGCTCCGTCTCGTGAAACCGCTCGCTGACGCGGGCACCGGCTGCGCGCGCGGCGGCCGCTGTCTTGTCGCTGCAATTGTCCGCCACCACCAGCAGGTCGATCGCGGCGCCGGCCGCCTGCGCCGTCTCGCGAATGTTCTTCACCGTCTCGCCGATCAGCAGCTCCTCGTTGTGGGCGGGGATCAGCACGGCGAGGCGCGGCAGGGTTTGTTCGCGCCGAACTCGGGGGCGGGTGCCCGCCGCCACAATCAGCGTGAGGTACGCGACAAAGCCCAGCAGCGGGGCGCCCGCGATCAGCAGAACCAGGTCGACGGTTGTCATGTTACGCCGCTCCGATCGTATCGGGCAGGGGGCTCGCCGACGGCACGATGTAGAACTGGGCCGAACGGGAATCGCCGCCGGTCGCCTCGATGATCCAGCTGAGGCGATGCACGAAGTGGTTGGTGCTCATGGAATCGAGGATCGCCTGGCGGGCGTTCTCCGAGAGCCGTTGCGGCGCCAGCTCGTCGAACCGCAGGCTTTGCAACACGTCCCGCATCCGGCGCGGGTTGCCCGGGGGGACATAGATGCCGTCGACGCCGTCGTGGAGCAGGTGCGAAAGCCCCCGCGTCCGCGTGACGACCACCCGCGCGCCGCAGGCCATCGCCTCTGTCACCACGCTGATGCCCGCCTGGAATTCCGTGTCCACCAGCGGCACGACAACCGCCAGCGCCTGCTGGTAAAGCTCGCGCAATTCCCGCCGCGTCCGATACGCATTGTTTGCCCAGGAAGGCAGCTCGGGCAGGCGGCGGCGATACCGCGACCAGGGGCTGCCGACTCCCAGCTCGAGCCGGAATCCCCCCTGGTCCATTGCTGCAAACAACGTCGCGTAGTCCCGGCGCTCGAACCCCGCCGCCACCACCAGGTCGCGATCAATCCGGGGGACCGGGGCCGGGCGGTAGAATGAGGCGTCCGCGTGGAAGGGGATCAGCTCCACCTTCGCTTCGGGAAAGCGCAGCCGCTCCGTGGCGAACAGGTGCTGGCGCGGCGAGTAGACGATCAGCTTGTCGATGAAGCGGCCGAGGAGCCGGTGGTCCAGCGGCAGGGCCTTCTTGAGCGGGTGGAGGTAATGGCCGATGGCGGCGACATTGGTGCGGCGCCCACGGACCGAGGAGATCGCAGCGAACGGCAGCGCCAGGTCCTCGCCGGTGAAGAACACCGAATCATAGTCGGCGGCGATTTCATAGGCGGCCTTGGCAATCTTCCAGAGCAGCTTCTGGCTGCGGCGGATCTTCTCGGGGAAGGGGGCGAGGTCGCGTGACTTTTCGCCGAGGCGGAGGAGCCCGGGATAGCGCCCCTCGTCCGCCGGCAAGTCGTCCGCCCGGAAACTGTCGAAGGTCAGCAGGTCCGCCCCGACCCGCTGGGCCAGGTCGAGCATATCGACCCGCGGTTCCTCGTCCCGCTCGATCGCGGCCAGCTGCGAGGCGGGGTAACTGTCGGCGAAGACAACCAGAGTGCGTTTCTTGGACATGGGAGCCTGATCCTGAGGGTTTTCCCAAGATAAGGCGATCCATGTACCAGCAGCCCGACTTTGTTTCGATGTGTAATGCCCTCCACATCGAGTACGGCGGAAGGACTCAAACTGTTGATTTGATTCGGATTACGAGAAGCCTTCGGGAACGGCGACTTGGGAAATCAACGATCCATGGGGGCGGAGAATCCCGGATGGAGACGGCCATGCTCGAAACGGGATTTCCAGACGAGAGACAGGGAAACCCCTACTCCTCGTCGTCGGATGCCTCCTGGCAGTCCGGACACAGCCCATAGAGGGTGATCGTGTGGTCTTCGAGCTGGAACCCGTCGGGCACCATCGATCCGAGCCGGGGAGGGCACCGCTGGACCTCGAACACGCGGCCGCAAACCCGGCAGTAGAAATGGTGGTGGTGGGGCCGTCCGGTCGCCTCGTACCGGGGCGGTTCGCCCTGAATGTCGACCAGCCGGATCTTGCCGATGTCGAGGAACTTGCGGATGGCCCGGTAGACGGTCGCCAGCCCGGCGCCGGGCATGTCGTCCCGGAGCCGTTCCAGCACCTCCTGGGGGGTCAGTGGGGCCTTTGCCCCGAGGAAAATCCGCAGCACCGCCTCCTGGCGTGCCGTCATTCGGACCAACATCGGGTGTTGGGTGGTTGGGTGGCTGGGGGTCTCCGGTGGTTGCACGATCAGATCTTCCGTTGCAGGAACCTAGCGGCCAGAATGGCCGCACCCACGCAAATACACGAATCCGCGATATTGAACGTGGGCCAGTGGTAGGAACCCACGTAAGCGTCAATGAAGTCTACCACGAATCCTCGAAAGAATCGATCGATCATGTTTCCAACGGCGCCGCTGAAGATCAGCGCCACCGCCGCCCGGCCCCAGACCTCGCCCCGGGGCAGAGAGTACCAATACCACGCCATCGCCACCGAGGCCACCAGGCTGAACACCCCCAGCAGCGTCGTCTGGCCCTCGAGGATCGAGAAGGCGGC
>CAYQTO010000080.1:0-2925 GCA_964420455.1 uncultured Candidatus Sumerlaeota bacterium
ATCGGCGTAAATCGCGGTCATGAGGATTCCTTGAGCGTTTTGTTGAGGTCGGCGACGAGTTTCCGCAGGGCACCGTTGGTCAGCAGGAACCCGGCACTGAACTCGTACATCTGGCCGTTAACAAGGGTGATTCGGATGCGGCGGAAAGGGAAACCCACGATTCGGGCGGATTCGATTTGCCGGGGTTCAGCGGCCAGCTTGTCGGCCCCCTGGGAGAAGAAGACCAGTTGGTCCGCATCGGTCAGGCCTATGAATCCCAGGACAGGTGCCGCGAAGCCCATGGTGGCCGTGACAGGAACCTGGATCTTGGGGAGGTCCACCGGCGAGTCGTCTTTCCCTCCCTGGTAGGACGTGCCCTGGGCGCGCCGCGCCTCGATGGCCTTCCTCGGCGCGAAGGTGACCTTCGCTCCGGAATCCGCCTCCGTGACCTTCTTGGGAAAGAGCCCTTCCCCCCGGAGAAGCGCGATTGCGTCCACCTCCGAGTCCGCGGAAAGCACTCCCCGCCGGGGACGCCCTTCCTCGTCGATCGCCCCGAAATGGAACTTCATCAAGGGTCACTTCCTCCGTCGGCTTGACGTCTTCAAAGGCGGTTGATCCGCGCCGGGCCCCGAGCCACGCTCTCAACGATGACGAACAAGGCACGTCCCGACCGCGTCGAGTTATTCGCGTTCTACTACCTCGGGTTCAACCCCGATGGCGAGTACCGTTTCGCCAACGCCTACCACGTGGCCAGGTATTACAAGGTAAGTGCGGACGCCGTGCAGCGGTGGTTGGAAGAGTTGGAACTGGAGCCGGGACGATTTCTCACCCGGCAATACGACCTTGCGGAGGCGCAGGTGGACCTCCAGATGGACGCCCCCGGACTGACCACAGAGGGCATCCGCATGCGCGCCGCGGAGATCCTTGACGGGCTCGACAAATCGGAGGGAGGTCGCCGCCCCTGGGAGGATACCCCCTTTTGAGCGTCTTAGCATTAGTCAGGAAGATGCTCCTTCCGGGCGTCGTCGCCACGGCCCTGATCACCACCGCCAGGGGCGGCCAAGAGGCGGGGGCGCTGCTCGCGAAGGAGCAACTGACGCTCGAGGAGTTCCTTGCCGTGGCCGACGAGCGAAATCCTCAGCTGGCGGCGGCGCGGGCCCGTGTCGAGGCAGCGGAGGGCCGGAGGCGGCAGGCAGCACTGTGGCCCAATCCGAGCCTCGAGGCAACCGTGGGCGACCTCGACTCCGCCGATTTCGATGACGAGTCCGGCAAGTGGTCCGTCCACATCGCCCAACCGGTGGTCATCGGGGGGCGTTTGGAGGCTGCAAGTAACGCCGCGGCGGCGGAAGTGGCCGCGGCACGAGAGGACCTGAGGGCGACGCGACGCCAGATCTTTCGCCGCGTCCGCGACCTTCATTGCCGGGTCCAGTACCTCCGCAGGCTGCGGACCGAGGCGGGGCGGATGCTGGCTCTTGCGGAGGAAGTTGTTGAGCTTGCGGGCACGGAAGGGGAACGGGCACGGGCGGAAGTGGCGATGCTGGAACTCGAGCTCGAAGTCACCGGGGCGGTCGCCGGACAGGTGTTCGCCCTCCAGGAGCTGGAGGAAGTGCTTGGCGGTGCGGACCTGACACCCGACCAGGTGGCCGGCACCCTCGGCGACGAGTTGCTCAGGAAGACCTATGGCTATGACCGCGAGGAGATGCTTGGGCGCCATCCCGAGCGGTCCGCCGCCCTCTGGCGGGTGGAGGCGGGGAAACGCGACCGTCGCACGGCGCAGCGCGACGTCATCCCAGACGTGACCGTCCGCATCGGAGGGGGTTACAATGAGCGACTGGACGAGACCTTCGCGTCCGCAGGGCTATCGGTGCCGTTGCCGCTCTGGAATCGCGAGCAGGGGCGCATCGCCGCCGCCGAAGCGGAGATCAGCCGGCGCGAGGCGGAAGTCATCGGCGTCGAAGCGGGCCTCCGCCGCGAGTGGCTCGAGACCTACCAGCGCCTCAACGAGGTCGATACCTTTGTGTCCGAGTATCGAATCCGGGTGGTGCCGACGGCGAGGCGGGCCTTCGAGGAGACCCGCGCCCGCCATCGCGAGGGCGCCGAGGACTTTACCGCGTTGCTCGACACCCTCCGCGTCTACACGGAGGCGGTCTTCTCCGAGGTGTACTGGCTGAACGAACTGCTGGGAACGCACCACCGCCTGCGGGCCCTCGTGGGGGAGGAGAACGAGGGAAGATGGGGAAGTTTCGCTTTTTATTCTCCTTGACCCTTTGGCCGTCGCACCGCATCTTGCCCTCAACACTGTCACCTACCGGAGCCTCGCTTTCATGGCCGCAAAGCCCTCCACCAACACCGAACGCACCGCCCTGCCCGCCACCGCCGAGGCCCGCGGGAAGGCCCTTGATCTCGCCCTGACACAGATCCGCCGCAACCATGGGGAGGGCGTGATCATGAAGTACGGCGAGGCGCAGGTGGCGCCGATGGCTGTCACCTCGACCGGATCGATCTCTCTCGATCGGGCCCTTGGCATCTGGGGCATCCCGCGCGGCCGCATCGTGGAAATCTACGGGCCGGAATCCAGCGGCAAGACGACCCTCGCGCTGCAGGTGGTGGCGAATGCCCAAGCCTCCGGTGGCATCGCCGCCTTCATCGACGCGGAACATGCCCTCGACCCGAAGTACACCCGCGCGCTCGGGGTGAACCTGGACGAATTGCTCATCAGCCAGCCGGACTTTGGCGAGCAGGCGCTCGACATTGCGGAAACCCTCGTGCGCTCCAACAGTGTCGACGTGATCGTGGTCGACTCGGTGGCGGCGCTGGTGCCCCGGGCCGAAATCGAAGGCGAGATCGGCGACAGCCACGTGGGGCTTCAGGCCCGCCTCATGAGCCAGGCGCTCCGCAAGCTGACCGGCGCCATCAGCCATTCCAAGACCACGGTGATCTTCATCA
>CAYQTO010000080.1:2935-6320 GCA_964420455.1 uncultured Candidatus Sumerlaeota bacterium
TCCGCGAGAAGATCGGGGTGATGTTCGGCAGCCCGGAGACGACGACCGGCGGCCGCGCGCTCAAGTTCTATTCCTCGATCCGGATCGACGTCCGCCGCATCGGCAGCATCAAGGACGCCGGAACGGATGTCGGCAACCGGGTGCGCGCCCGCGTGGTGAAGAACAAGTGTGCCGCCCCGTTTCGCGATGCGGAGTTCGACATCATGTTCGGCGAGGGGATCAGCCGCGAGGGCGACCTCATCGACCTGGGCGTGACGATGCGGGTGATCGAAAAGAGCGGGTCCTGGTTCAGCTACAAGGGCGAGCGACTCGGCCAGGGGCGCGAACGGGTCCGCGAACTGCTCAAGGAAAACCGGGATTTGCTCGCGGAGATCGAGGTCGAGGTGAAGAAGGCGTGTGGCCACGAGGACGATGGCGCCCCAATCCCGCCGGCGGAAAAAAACGGCGCCACCGAGTGAAACGGATGGATTTCTGATGCGCCTCCTGGTGGATGAGAATATTCCCTTCGGAAACGAGGCGTTTTCGGAATTCGGCGAGGTCCGCCTGAAAGCGGGGCGAGACATGGGCGCAGACGACTTCCGCGAGGTCGACGCGCTGGTGGTGCGGTCGGTCACTCGGGTGGACCACGCGCTGCTCGAGCACTCGCCTGTGCGCTTCGTCGGAACGGCCACCATTGGCACGGACCATATCGACGAGGAATGGCTCGCACGCAACGGGATCGGATTCGCCAGCGCGGCGGGATCCAACGCCCGCTCGGTGGTCGAATGGGTGCTGGCGGCGCTGGTGGAGTACTGCCTCTCCCAGCGGATCGATTGGCGCGGGCGGACCCTGGGCATTGTTGGCCATGGCAACATCGGCTCGCGCCTCGCCTTGGTGGCCCGGGCGCTCGGCATGCAGGTCCTCGTCAATGATCCGCCCCTTTCCGAGGCGGGACGACTCGGGGGCACCGTGGGCCTGTACCAACTCCTCGCCGAGAGCGACTTCGTCAGCCTTCATGTGCCCCTCACACGGGAGGGGCCCCATCCCACCTTTCACCTGATCGGCTCGCTCGAGCTGGACCTCATGAAGCCGCAGGCGCTGCTGCTCAATGCCTCGCGGGGACCGGTGCTCGACAACTCGGCCGCTCTTCGCTTTGCCCTCGCCGAGGCAACCGTCTTCGCCCTCGACGTCTACGAGAACGAGCCCACGCCCATCCCCTCCCTGGTGCAGTATGCCCTCGTCGCCACGCCCCATGTGGCCGGCTATTCCTTCGAGGGAAAGGTGAACGGTACCGTGCAGATTGCGGAGGCGTTGGCCCACATGGTTGGGCGCGAGCGGACGTGGACACCGGTGCTGGCCCCCCCGTGCGATGCCCGGGTGGTGATCGGCCCCGGCCGCCCCATGAACCGCCTCCATCAGGCGATCGCCCATGCCTACCCGATCCGCCGCGACACCGATGCCCTCCGCGAAGGGATTTCCATCGAGGAAGAGGCCGCCTGGGGCGCGCACTTCGACAAGTTGCGAAAGAATTACCCGCGGCGGCGGGAGTTCGGCAATTACACCGTGGTGATGGAGGACGAGGACGCGGAGGTGGCGGCGGCGCTCCGGTCCCTCGGCTTTCAGGTGGAGGCCACCTCGCGGTAAAGGTCGGCCACGGCGCGCGCCGTCCGGTCCCATGTATATCCGGCGGCGTAAGAGGCCGCCCGCTCGCGCCAGGCCTCCAGCGGATTCTCCCTCAGCAGCCGGTCCGCCGCCGCGCGGAAGTCCTCCACATCATCGTGGTCAAGAAAAGTCGGGAATTCGCCGCCGATCTCCGCCAGGGAGCTGTGCCGGCCACAGACCACCGGCGTGCCGCAGGCGAGGGCCTCGAGCAGGGGGAAGCCAAAGCCCTCCTCGAGGGTGGTGAGGACAACGGCGTCGGCCGCGCTGTAGAGGCAGGCCAGCTCGTCGTCCGTCAGGCGGGGGAGGAAGTGAGGATGATGGCGCGCGTGGGAGGGGGCGCCGACGGCCCAAACGGGCATGCCGCTCTGGATCAGCTTGTACACATGGCCGATGCGCTTGCGAGGGACATCGGCGGTGACGGCGAGGAGGAAGGGGATGGGGATGCCATGGCGTTCGAGGAGGGGGCGGTACTCCGCGCGGGGGCGGCGGGTGAACATGCGCGCATCGATACCGGAATGAATGGGCACGATGCGATCCCGGGGAACGGCGTAGACGTTGGCGACATCGTTGGCGACGTGGGATGATGGGGTGATGATGCGTGCGGCGCGGGGGAGGCTTCGGGGAAAGGTCTGCTTGAACCAGCCGCCGCCCAGCCGCGCGCCATCGTCGCCATGGCGAAGGAACCCAAGGTCGTGGACCGTAACGACGAGGGGTTCGCTGCAGGCGGGGACATAGCTGGCGGGTGCATGGACGACCCGGCATTTCTGCCCCGTGAGGGTTGCCCAGGTGGGGGTGCCGGCGCGGCGCCATCCCTCGAGGAGGGCGGGCCCGGGGAGGCGTGTATGAATCACCCGGACGCGGGGATCGCGGAGGAAGGCGTGCCCGGGGCCCGGGGAATGTCTATACGAGTTGAGAAGGACGGCGAAGGCGAGGTCGGGCGCGTTGAGGGCAAGGAGCGCGCGGAGGAGTTCGAGGGTGTAGCGGGCGATGCCCCCGCCGCCGGGCGCCAAGGTGACGGAGGCGTCATACCCGACGAGGAGTCGCGGCGCCATGGGCGGCCCCCCGGAGGAAGTCGAGAGACCCGGCGCGGTCGAGGGGGCCGACGAGCGCCACCGCCGGTTGGCCAAACTCCACGACTTCGTGGGCGACCTCCTGCACGGCCCCGGCGGTTACCCCCTCCAGCCGCTCAAGCACCTCCTCCGGCGAGAGGTGCCCCGAGCCGTAAATTTCGCGCTCCGCATTGCTGGCCTCGCGGAACGGGATCGAATCAAGGGCGAGGAGAAAGGAGCGAGCCAGCTGGCGTTTGGCGGTGGCCAGTTCCTCGGCGGTCGGCCCCTCGCCGGCGAGGGTGGCGATCTCGCCCAGCGACACCTCGATCACTTCCGCGATGGTCTCGGGGCGCGTGCTGCCGGAGACCGTGAGGTAGCCGCCGTTCGCCAGCAGCGAAATCCCGCTGCCGATGGAGTAGGCCATCCCGCGCTTTTCACGGACCTCGTTAAAGAGGCGGGATCCCATGCCGCCGCCAAGGATCGCATCGTACACCACCCAGGCGTAGCGGCGGGGAACATCGCGGGTGGGGCCGGTGACGCCAAAGCAGAAGTTGATCTGCTCGAGGTCGCGATCGATGAGGACGGTTTCCGCCTTTCCCCGGATCGGGTTGGGGGGGTCCGGGGGCGGGGTGGACCCATCGAGATGGCCGAGGGAGTGGCGGGCGAGGGCGGTGACCTCGGACGGGTCGATGTCT
>CAYQTO010000080.1:6330-16164 GCA_964420455.1 uncultured Candidatus Sumerlaeota bacterium
CGAGAGGACCAGCCGGGCGGGATGGAGCGCCCCCTGCCAATAAGCCAGCAGCTGGTCCCGTGTATACGCGGAGACGAGTTCGGGGGTGCCGATGACCGGGCGGCCTGCCGGGTGGGGCAGCAGGAGCGCCTGTGTATACGCCTCGTAGCACTGGTCCTCGGGCACGTCCTCGTATTCGGCGATTTCCTCGAGGATGACGGCGCGCTCGCGGTCAACCTCGGCGGGGGGAAACTCGGACCGCAGGAACATGGCGGCCAGGAGGGCGAGGGCTTCGGGGAGGTCCGCACGGACAACCTGTGTATACAGCTTCACCCAGTCGGTGCTGGTGGAGGCGTTGAACTGGCCGCCGAGGAGGTTCATCTCGCGGGCGAGTTCGCGCCAGCCCCGGCCGGGCACGCCCTTGAAGAGGAGGTGCTCGGCGAAGTGGGTCATGCCCCCCTCGGCGGGTGCCTCGTGGCGGCTGCCGTGGACCAGCCAAAGGCTGGCAGAGACGGATCGCGCCCCAGGGATTGGCTGGACAAGGAGCCGGACGCCGTTGTCGAGGGAGGTACGGTGGAGGTTCTCGGACATGAGGGGAAGGTTGCGGGAGGATGGCGGGAGGGGTGCAAGCAAAGGACGGGGCTCCCCAGGAGGGGAGCCCCGTTGTGGATTCGGCTTGGCGAAAGGCTACTCGGCGCTGGTGAGGGCCGGTTCCTCCGACTCCTCTTCCTTGCGGCGGACAATCTCGAAGGCGATTTCGCCCCCGTCGTTGAGGCTTGCCTGCACCTCGCAGTTTTCCGGCACCTCGCCGGAGATCAGCTGGTAGGACAGGGGGTCCTCGACGCGCCGTTGGATGACGCGGCGCAGCGGCCGGGCGCCGTACTCGGGGTCGTAACCTTCCTCCGCCAGCTTGTCCTTCACCTCGCTGGTCAGAGTGAGGGTGATGTTCTTCTCCGCCAACCGAGCGTTGGTGCGCTTCATCATGATGTCGAGAATCTGGAAGATGTCTTCCTTGGAGAGCGGATGGAAGACGATGATCTCGTCGAGGCGGTTGAGGAACTCGGGATTGAACACCTTCTTCACGTCGCCCATCACCTTGTCCTTCATCGCTTCGTAGTCCATGTCGCCGTCGGCCGGGGCAGCGAAGCCCATCTGCTTGCCTTGCTTGAGGCGCTTGGTGCCAACGTTCGAGGTGAGGATGAGGACGGTGTTGCGGAAGTTGACCACGTGGCCCCAGCTGTCGGTGAGGCGCCCGTCGTCGAACACCTGGAGGAGCAGGCTGAAAACGTCGGGGTGTGCCTTCTCGATTTCGTCGAGGAGGACAACGGAGTAGGGCCGCTGGCGGACCTTCTCGGTCAGCTGGCCCCCTTCCTCGTAGCCGACGTATCCCGGGGGGGCACCCATAAGGCGGCTGACCGAGTACTTTTCCATGTACTCGGACATGTCGATGCGGATGAGCGCTTCTTCCTCGCCAAAGAGGAGCTCGGCGAGTGCCTTGGCGAGCTCCGTCTTGCCGACGCCGGTGGGGCCGAGGAAGAGGAAGCAGCCGGTCGGCCGGGAGGGATCCTGAAGCCCGGAGCGCGACCGCCGGATCGCCTTGGAGATCGACTGGAGCGCCTCGCCCTGGGAGATCACCCGCTTGCGCAGGTCATCCTCCATGTGCATCAGCTTCTTGGTTTCCTCTTCCTCGAGGCGGACGATCGGGATGCCCGTCCACTTGGAGACAATGTAGGCGACGTCGTCCGGATCGATGGTGCGCATCGTTTCCTTGCTGCGGCGCTCGTTCCATTCGGCGATGGCCTTTTCCTTCTGGGCGCTGAGGCCGTCGCGCTCTTCCTTGACGAGCTTGCACTTCTCGAACTCCTGGGCGTTGGTCAGCTCGCGGAGTTCCTCTTCCTTGGCAGCGATCTGCTTTTCCAGCTCCTTGATTTCCTCGGGCTTGACGTTGGCCATGAGGCGGGCGCGGGAGCCTGCCTCGTCGATCACGTCGATTGCCTTGTCTGGCAGGAAACGGTCGGTCACGTAGCGGTCGGAAAGGCTGACGGCGGACTCGACGGCGTCGTCGCCGATGATGACGTTATGGTGCGATTCGTAGCGGGGGCGCAGGCCCTTGAGGATCTGCACCGTCTGTTCGCGCGTGGGCTGGTTGATCATGATGGACTGGAAACGGCGCTCGAGGGCGCCGTCCTTCTCGATGTACTTGCGGTACTCCTCGAGGGTGGTGGCGCCGATGCACTGGATCTCGCCGCGGGAGAGGGCGGGCTTGAGCATGTTGGAGGCGTCAATCGCGCCCTCCGCGGCTCCGGCACCCACGAGCGTGTGCAACTCGTCGATGAAGATCAACACGTCCTTGCTGCGGCGGATTTCCTGCATGATGGCCTTGAGGCGTTCCTCGAACTGGCCGCGGTACTTCGTGCCGGCGACGATGGCGGCGAGGTCGAGGGACAGGAGTCGCTTGTCCATCAGCAGTTCGGGGATGTCCTCGCTGACGATGCGCTGGGCAAGGCCCTCGACGATGGCGGTCTTGCCAACGCCGGGCTCGCCGAGGAGGATCGGGTTGTTCTTGGTGCGGCGGCAAAGAATCTGGAGGATGCGTTCCACCTCGTCCTCGCGGCCGATGACCGGGTCCAGCTTGCCTTCGCGGGCGAGCTGGGTGAGGTCGCGGCCGAAGGTGTCGAGTGCCGGGGTCTTGCTCTTCTCGCCGCCCTCGGTGCGCTGGCCTCCGGTGGCCTTGGCGCCGGCCCCCGCACTGTTGCCCTCGATCAGGTTCATCACCTCGCGGCGGGTCCGATTAAAGTCCACGCTGAACTGCTTGAGGACGCGCGCCGCCAAGGTGTTCTCCTCCTTGATCAGGGCGAGAAGAAGGTGTTCGGTGCCGATCCAGTTGTGCTTGAGCTGCTTGGCGATCTGGCGGGCGGTCTCGATGACCTTCTTCGCCTCAACATTTTGGGGGAAGATGCCCACGGTGGGGCCCTTGCCGACCTCGAGCATGCGCTCGAGTTCGAGCTTCAGGTCGTCGAGGTCCACGTCCATGTTGAGCAGGGTCTGGACCGCGAGGCCCTCGCCCTTGCGAATGATGCCGAGCAGGAAGTGCTCGGGTCCGATATAGTCGTGGCCAAGACGGCCTGCCTCGTTGCGAGACTGGCGCATGACCTCCTTCCACCCGGGAGTGAAAGGGGTATCGTTGAGTCCGCCACCAGCCATGGGATCCTCCTTCGGTGTGAGAGGCCGCAAGACGGGACCGGGGGGCATGGGTCCAGAGTCTATGATGCGACCGGAATTACCGTCTTGTCAAGTTTCCTGCCATCTGCGTTCCAGTCCGGCGTTTCGCGGGTTCATCGTGCGTTGGCAAGGACCGTTCTGATCAGTTCTGCCCTCTTGTCGTCGCGATGCCCGGATTCGTCGGGCGCTCCGTGCACCAACATCAGGTGGTGCGGTTGAATCTCGAGGACGAGGCGGTTAAGGCGCTCGTGGGTGAGGCCGGGAAAGTACCCCTCGTCGAGTCCGAGGCGAACGCGGCTGAGAAGCTTCATCGCCTCGGCGGTTTCTATTTTCCGCGCGTAGGCCAAGATTCCATAGCTGCGCCAGATGGAGTCTTGGCTTGCTGCTGTCTCCTCCCGGAGGAGCAAGGATCGGGCCTCGAGCTCCTTTTCCAGGATGAGTCCCACCCGCGTCGAGAAGACTTCCACAATGTCGCTGACGGATCGCCCGAGGGTCACCTCGTTGCTGATCTGAAAGAAGTCTCCGAGGTTCTCGGAATTCTCTCCGTGAAAGCCGCGGACGGTCAGCCCCGCGGCGGGGAGGTCCCGCAACGCCGCCTCGAGCGTGCGACGAAGTGTCAGCCCCGGAAGGTGCATCATGACACTGACCCGCAGCGCCGTCCCCACGTTGGTGGGACACGCGGTCAGGAAGCCGAGCCGTTCGTGGTAGGCGTACTCGAGCTGGCTGCCGATTTCGTGGTCCAGCTCCTCGAGCCGCTCGTGGACACGGTGAATCTGGAGGCCCGGCTCGAGCACCTGGAGCCGGAGGTGGTCCTCCTCGTTGACCATGACCGAGGACTTGAGGTCGGAGGCGACGTAGACGCCGCGATGGTCGCCGCCGGCCTCGAGTTCGCGGCTGATGAGCCGCGCCTCCTTGAGAAAGCCCCGGTCGGTGGCCGTCATGCCGCCCACGGAGAGAAAAAGATATTGGTCGAAGAAATGGCGGGCGGAGAAGGAGCGGTGGATCTTCTCGGAGATGGAGGCCATGATGGCGCTCGAGGCGTGGGGGGAGAAGGGCTCATCCGCGAGGTTGCGGGCGTAACGGGCGCGGCTGGACACAATGACATTGTTGCAGGGGGCCGCTTCCTCGGCCCAGTCGGGCGCGCGACCCACGATTTCCGGCGGCAAGGTCATTCGATGGGGCCTATCTTCCCTCGCCCGCGGAGAGCTGGGATTCGAGCTCACGGATTTCATCGCGCAGGCGCACCGCACGATCAAAGTCCTCGCTCTGGATGCACTCGTCGAGTTCGAGGCGCAAGGCCTTGATCCGGGTCTCAACATCGACGGTGCGCGTGAGTTGGGCCTCGGAGCGGTCGGGCACGTGGCGATCCGCCCCGTGATGACGACGGATGTCCTCGAGGAGGTGCTCGCCGAAGGCGTCGTAGCAATCGGGGCAGCCGAGCATGTAGGTCTTCCGGAACCGCTTGTAGGTAAGGCCGCAACTTTCGCACTGGGGCGACCCGTCGCCAGCGGTGCCGGTGGCAGCCTCCTCCGAGGCTTGGCCGATAAGGTCCTGGAGCATTTTCTCCACGGACTGCTTGTCCGCCTCGCGCTTCTTTGCCAGCTTGGCGTGGTAGGGGCTGAGCTTGATCGCGCACTCCTCGCAGACTTTCAACTCCTCGGGAACGCCGTTGACCAAGCGGGTGATCTTTAACTTCACTTCGTTTTTCTGGCAGTTCTGACAAAGCATGGTCGGTCCTTGAGTGCCTCCGGGCACCTTTCCCGTTTAAGCGTGGAGCGTGCGGAATGCCAGCGCAATCATTGCCGATACCGGACCGTGGCGCGACGAAGCACCCCCCCCCGCCGAGGCCCGGCGGCCTGAAAGCCCTGGCCCGCAGACGCCTGAAGGCAGGGCGGGGGTTCACCCAGCCGGATATCTGGCTGGTCCGGGGGCCAGACGGCGACGAGATCTGGAAAACGTGGGGGCGGCGCCCCTGGATCGAACGGATCATCATCGGACGGTGGCTGGCCAGGCGCGAGGGCCGCATCATTCGGACCCTTCAGGACCTTCCCGGCTTTCCCCGCTTCCTGTATCACCCTGACCCCGTCACGATCGCCATGACCCGGCTCGAGGCGGAACCCGTCCCGGAGGTGAAGCAGGCCGGCGCCGTCGATGTCAGGTACTTCGACCGCTTGGCGGTCCTGCTCAGGGAAATGCACCGCCGCGGCGTGAACCACGGTGACCTCCGCCGCAAGAACCTCCTGCGGGCGCCGGGCGACCCATCGCGCCCCTGCGTCGTGGACTTCACCCAAAGCCTGAACCTCGGCCGCCGCCGCCGCGGCCTCCGGGCGTGGGTCTTTCGCGAGGCCCAGCGCATCGACTGGACAACCTTCGCCAAGCTCAAGCGCTGGTTTCTGGGGGAGGCGGCACTGAACGACGACGATCGACGCGCCCTCGAGGACGTGCCCTGGCACCTCTCGGCAGGACGGTTCCTGCGCAAGTCGGTCTACCGCCCTTACAAGCACTGGCGGACGGGAAAGCGGCGCACCAGGTAGGAAACCCCCAACGCCCAGGGGGGCACCCATTGACGCTAATGTCCTCCGGCCCGGCGCCCGGAGAGCCTTTCCTTCGCCCTGCCGAGGCCTGCAGCTCGCACCACTCCGCTTGCCATCGGGTCCGCGATGGGCTTTGGTTCGCGATTCACGACGTTCGACGAAAGGGCCCGGCATAACGACATGGAAAGCTTGAAGCGCATCACCCTGGGGGGGCGGGCGATCCCCGTCCGCGGCAACGACATCGACACGGACCGGATCATCCCGGCGCGGTACCTCCGGTGTGTGACGTTCGACGGGCTGGGGGAGCACGCGTTCGAGGACGATCGGGCGCAGCTGCGCGAGGCCGGAAAGACGCACGCCTTCGACGACCCGCGGTTTGCGGAGGCGTCGCTGCTCTTCGTGAACAAGAATTTTGGCTGCGGCTCCTCGCGCGAGCACGCGCCCCAGTCGATCATCCGGTGGGGCACCGGCATCCGAGCCCTCGTGGGCGAGAGCTTTGCCGAGATCTTCTTCGGGAATTGCCTGACGCTCGGGGTGCCGTGCGTGACGGTGGACGAGGAAACGGCGGAGGCGCTGATGGGCCTCACGGAATCGCAGCCGGAAACGGCCTTCGAACTGGACCTCGGGAAGAAGGAGATCCGCGGCGGCGGCCAGAGCTGGAAGGTGGCCATCCCCGACGGGGCGCGACAGGCGTTCCTCGAGGGGACCTGGGATTCGACCGCGGCGCTGCTCGAGGCAGGGGCGGAGATCGACGCGACAGCGTCCGCATTGCCGTACTTCAACCACTGGAAGTAAGGGCGGATGACCCGCCGTGGGGGCGAGCGGCGGGTGGTGTTGCTCCTGGGGAACCTGGGCACGGGGGGGACGCAGCGCCAGGCGGTGCTCCTCGCACGGGCACTCCCCCGCCAGGGTTGGCGGCCCATCGTGGTGGTCGTGGACCCGCTTAAGCCCGAATGGAAGGCAACGGTGGGCGGGTTGAAAGCGGCCGGCGTGAACGTCTATACGCTCGGGGCAAACCTTTCCGGCGGCACGGCGTCGCCGGCCTTCTGGGGGCGGCTGGCGGGGGCTGTGATGCGGCTCCGCACCATCGCCGCCCGCGAGCGGGCCAGCGTCATCCAGTCCTTCCTCTTCTGGCAGAACATGCTGGCGGTGCCGGCGGGGCGGTTGCATCCGACCGTGCGGGCGGTGGTGACGGGGCGGCGCAACCTGGGGTTCGCCAAGGACCAGCGGCCGGCGTATAGACACCTCGAGAATCTGGCGAACCGTTTTGCGGACGCAATCGTGTGCAACGCGAAGGCGGTGGCTCGGGACACCCGGCAACGCGAGCAAAACGTGCGCGGGCGATTGACGGTGATCCCCAACGGGGTGGAGGCGGAGCGGTTTGCCGGCGCGGCAGAGGGGGGGCATGCGCCGCTCCGGGAGTTCCTTGCGGGCGCGCGGCCGGTGGTTGGGGCGGTGGCCAACCTCAAGGCGCACAAGAACCTTGGCCTGTTCCTCGACACGGTGGCGGCGCTGGCGCAGACGCATCCGAACGTCGGCGGATTCATTGCGGGGCGCGACCTGGGCGAGGGGGCGCGGCTTCGCGAACGGATCGCCGCCATGGCACTTGGAGACCGGGTGCTGCTCCATGACTCCGGGGATCCGGTGGAAGGCGTCTATGCGCTGATGGACGTGTTGCTGCTGACAAGCACGGCGGAGGGAATGCCAAACGTGGTGCTGGAGGCGATGGCGGCGGGTGTGCCGGTGGTGAGCAGCTATGGCGGGGCGCGGGAGCTGATGGGGCGGGAGGAGTGCGGGCTGGTGCTGCCCGGGGCGGGGGCGGAGGAGCTGGCGCAGGCAGTCGCAGACCTGCTTGCCGATGAGCCGGGAAGGCGACGGTTGGTTGAGGCGGGGAGGGGGCGGGTGCGGCGTGTCTATACGCCGGAGCGGCTGGCGGCGCGGCATGCCCGATTGTACGATCGGCTGACCTCATCGTGAGGCGGGGCGTGGTATTCGTGGTGGGCTCGCTGCAGCGGGGCGGTGCGGAGCGGCAGGTGCTGTTGTTGGCGCGGGGCCTGGCGCGGCGGGGCCGCCCGGTGGAGGTCTGGCTGCTGCGGGGTGATGCTGGTGGGAGGGCCGATGCGGCGGGACTCGGGGTGTTTCCTGTCCGCGTACCCCGGGCGCGGGAACTCGTAACGCCGTGGGGCTGGGTGACCCTTTGGTCTAGCTGGCGCGCGTGTCGCCAGCGTTTGCGGAGCGAAAGGCCTGCCGTCGTCCATGCATGGCTGTTTTGGGCTCATGTGTGGGCATGGCTGGTGGTGCCGCGGGGGTCGGGACGGATGGTTTTCTCGAAACGCCGCGTGGGGTCCGACGCGCCAGGGATCTTCGCCGCCTGGGACACTTGGTTGTATAGACACGCCGACGCGGTAGTGACCAACGTACGGCGGCTGGCGCGGCGGCGGGGCTGGGTATACCTGCCGAACGCGGTTGACTTTGGGGCGATAGACGCCGTCGCGCCGGTTGACCGGGCTTCGCTGGCGCCCGGCATCGATCCGGCGGCGCCCCTCGCGGTGACGGTGGCGAACCTGCTGCGGCAAAAGGGCTACCGGACGCTGCTTTTGGCGTGGCGCCGCGTGGTGTCGGAGTTTCCCGCGGCGCGGCTGATCTGTGTGGGGCGCGACGACGGGCTGGGGGAACAACTGCGGGGGCTGGCGGAGCGACTTGGGATCGGCGGGGCGGTGATCTTTACCGGGGCGCGGAACGATGCGGTCGGCATCGTCAAGGCCGCCGACCTGTATATCCAGTCATCGGACGACGAGGGAACGTCGAACGCGTTGCTGGAGGCGATGGCGGCCGGCCGCGCCGTGGTGGCGACGGATGTCGGGGGAACGCGGGATGTCGTGGACGCGGAATCCCTGGTGCCGAGCCGTGCGCCGGGGCTCCTTGCGGAGCGCATCGTTGCCCTGTTCCGCGATGGGAACAGGCGCATTGCCCATGGCCTCCGCAACCGCGGGCGCGTCGTCGCAAGGCACGACACCGAGGCGGTTCTGGACGCCCTCGAGCAGGTCTACGACGGCGTATAGACACGCCTGCCGGGAGCCCTACTGGTTCATCGAGTCCAGGAACTCCTTGTTGCTTTCGGTCTTCCTCATGCGTTCGAGCAGGAAGTCCATGGCCTCGATGGTGTTGAGCTCGTTGAGGATCTTGCGAAGGAGCCAGACGCGCTGGAGTTCGGTCTGTGAAAGGAGGAGCTCCTCCTTGCGCGTGCCGGAGGTCATGATGTCGATGGCCGGGAAAATGCGGCGGTCGGAAAGCTTGCGGTCGAGCTTCACCTCGCTGTTGCCGGTGCCCTTGAATTCCTCGAAGATGACGTCGTCCATTTTGGAGCCAGTCTCGACGAGGGCGGTGGCAATGATGGTGAGGGAGCCGCCTTCCTCGATATTGCGGGCGGCGCCAAAGAAGCGCTTGGGCTTGTGGAGGGCATTGGCGTCGATGCCGCCGGAAAGCACCTTGCCGGAGGGAGGGGCGACGGTGTTGTAGGCGCGGGCAAGGCGCGTGATCGAGTCGAGGAGGATGACGACTTCCTTGCCGTGCTCGACGAGCCGCTTGGCCTTCTCAATGACCATTTCGGCAACCTGCACATGGCGGTCGGCGGGCTCGTCGAAGGTTGAGCTGATGACCTCGCCCTTCACCGTGCGCTCCATGTCGGTCACTTCCTCGGGGCGCTCGTCGATGAGGAGCACGATGAGGAAGATATCGGGGTGGTTGGTGGTGAGGGCATTGGCGATGTCCTGGAGCATCACCGTCTTGCCGGTGCGGGGCGGGGCGACGATGAGGGCGCGCTGGCCCATGCCGAGGGGCGTCAGGAGGTCCATGACGCGGGTGGTGAGCTTCTCGCGCCTGGTCTCGAGAATGAAGCGGCGCTCGGGATAGAGCGGTGTCAGGTTGTCGAAAAGGATCTTTTCCTTCGCGGTCTGGGGGTCGACGTCGTTGATCTTGTCGACCTTGAGGAGGGCGAAGTACTTCTCGCCATCTTTGGGGGGACGGATGGCGCCGACGACGGTGTCGCCCTTGCGCAACCCGAAGCGACGGATCTGCGACGGAGAGACGTAGATGTCGT
>CAYQTO010000081.1:0-15959 GCA_964420455.1 uncultured Candidatus Sumerlaeota bacterium
GAACTCGGCGGGGGAGTAGGGCGAGGTGGCGGCGTCGCGCAGGTGGCGGGCGATGCGGCGGGCCTCCGGGCCGGGGGGCTGGGCCGGGGCGCGGCCGTCGGCCAGGTCGAGAAGGAACAGGAACGCGGCGATGGCACCCCGGGCGGGGCCGGGCGCGCGTTCGAGGGACTCGCGGAAGAGGGCAGGGCGGTCCGCGACTCCGGAGACGAGGGCGCGGGCGTCACACAGGTCGCGCCAGAGGCGGAAGCCCCCGTCGCGGACAGCGTGGAGGGCAACAATGCGGAGGTGATCAGGGGCGTCGGGCTGAAGGACGCCTGGCTGGCGGGGGAGCGGGACGGCCCGGGTGAGGATGGACCGGGCGTCGTCGGTGGAGGCGGGTTGGAGGTCCGCGAGGAGGCCGGTGCCGGGATCGCGGAGGACGATGGCGCCCCGGTGGTCGGCGCGGATCCACCCGGCTCGTTTGAGCAGGGTGGCGGCGGCATCGATCTGGTCTCCGGCGAGGACGAGGTCCACGTCGCACATGGGCCGAAGGGCGGGCGAGGGATAACGGTGAAGCAGGGCGGCGCCCTTGACGGCCATGGGGGTGAAACCGGCGCTCGCGAGACGGCGAAAAAGTGCGTCAAGGGCACGGCGGCGCTTGGCGTCGACGAGGACGAGTTGCCTGCTGTCTGGGAGGTCAACGTTGTCGATGGCGACGACGTCGGCGAGGTCGAGCGCGTGCTGGTCGAGGTGATGGCGCCAGAGGGGAAGGAGAAGAATGAGAGAAGGGGTCGGAGGAACGGGGCGCCAGCCGGTGGACTCGAGGAGGCGATGAACGGCGGCGGCGTGAACAGGGCGCAGTCTCGGCCGGCATAGGATCGCCCCGAGCCGCCAAAGGCGGCGGCGGGTGCGAAGGTCGAGTGGAGAAAGAATCGTTTTCAATGACGCAGCTTCGAACGGTAATGGCGTAAAGTAAGTCGGCGGTTGGCTCCGGATTGCGAGGGAAGATGGTTGCCCGCCCGGGAAAAGGCCCGAAGGTCGGGCGTTTCCGGCCAAAGGGAGATAGCGGCCTGCGGCGCGCCCCGGAATTGGCCAACTTCTAGCACCGACTGACTCCCTGATGAAAACCCAACGCCAACCCATCCTGTTTCTCGGGCTCGATGCCTGGGTGATCAAGCAGGGCAGCCTGCCGGAATTGAAGGTGGGCGAGGTGCACACGATCGGGGTCGAGGGCGTGCCGCACCGGCTGCGGTCGGTGGAGGAGGAGACCGCCCATCTCGAGCATCTTGGCGGCTGCCATTACCACGTGCGCGGTCGGGTGTTGGGGCTGGAAACGCGGCTGTGGTCGATCGATGCAGGGGTTGTGATCTGCTGCGACAGCACCCCGCCACCCTGGATCGTGCCGGGGACCTGGGTCGAGGGCATGGTGTACCTTTGCGTGGACCGGAACCTCCGGGCCTTGTCGGAGGAGTCGAAGTCGCTCCCGGCCCCGGCCCCGCGCGCCTTCAAGATTCGCCAACTCTTTCGCGATACCCAGTTTACGCATTACATGAGGCTGACGGAGAACCGGCCGATCGGGCGGGGGCGCAAGCTGGCCAGCTTCGCCGATTCGGAAAGTGCCGATAGTTTTCTCCAGTCGTGGGAGGCGATTTCGCACACGGACGCCTGGAACCACGACGAGGGCGAGGCCCACTACGTGGTGGCCTGTCAGGCGGAGGCCGCTGGCGGTTAGCCGATTGTCCGGCCGGCGTCCACGGTGATCGTGATGCCGGTGATTTCCGTCGAGCCGAGGAGGAAGAGGAGGGCGCGGACGAGGTCGCGGGGATCGGCCCAGCGACCAAGAGCGGCCTTGGATTCGATTTTTTTCTCCAGCGCGGGATTGGGCTCCTCCGGCGGAAGGGTCGGGCCCGGGGCCAGGGCATTGACGAGGATGTGGGGGGCGAGCTCGCGGGCGAGCGCCTTGGTCAACGTCTCGAGCCCTCCCTTCGAGGCCATGTAGGCGGCGTAGCGGGCGTAGGGGCGGGCGACGGCCCAGTCGGTCAGGTTCACCACATGGCCGGGGCGGGCGGCGCGCAGCAGCGGGAGGAGTTGGCGGGTTAGTTCCGCCGGCGCGACAAGGTTGGTTTCGAGGATCGATCGGAAGTCCGCGGGGGTGATTTCTTCGAAAGGGGCGGTGGGAAAGCCGGCGGCGGAATTGACGAGGACGTCGAGGCGACCGGCGGTCTCCTGGACGAAGCGTGCGAGGGCTGCCGGGCCTCCATCGGTGGCGAGGTCGTTCTGGGCGACCCAGGCAGCGCGTCCGAGGGCACGGATTTGCGTCGCCAGCTCTTCGGCCTCGGATTCAGACCGGCGGTGGTGCACGATCACGTCGGCGCCCGCCTCCGCGCACCCCAGAGCCATCAACCGCCCCAGCCGGCGCGCCGCCCCGGTCACCAGCACCACGCGCCCGGCCAAATCGCCCCCCTCTGTGGTCGTTCTTTTCATTGCTCACTCCTCCTTGCCGCTGTCATTGGTATGTCTTTCTCAATTTGCGGGCAAGCCGCCGGTGGCGGTCGAATGGAACCGCAGCTCAGGGAGCTCCCACCCAGCCCATGGCGCAACTGGTCGCCGCGACCTTCAGCCCGCAGGAAATGCCGCGGATCTTTGATCCGGCGGGGTTGGCCAACCTCCGGCCCGAGGAGTTCGTCGTGGTTCCTCGCGAGCCGGGGGAGGACGTCGCCTTCGTAACTGGGTTCGAGTACCGGTCGGTGCAGCAACTGAAGCTGAGGCGCGAGCCCTATCCGAGGGTTCTGCGACGGGCGAGCGAGGACGAGGTCGAGGCCTGGTGGGAGCGCAAGGGACAGGAGCGCCGGGCCATGGTCATCGCCAAGGAGAAGGCGCGCTCGCTCAAGCTCGACATCAAGATCAGCCGGGTACGCTATGACACGGCGGATCGGAAGGCCACGTTTCACTTCACGAGCGACACGCGGATCGACTTCCGCGCGCTGGTCAAGGAACTGAGCGCGATCCTGCGGATGCGGATCGAACTATGGCAGATCGGCGTCCGGGACGAGGCGCGGCTCGTCGATGGCTTTGGCGTCTGCGGCCTCCAGACCTGCTGCTCGACGTGGCTCAAGGAGTTTCGCCCGATCAACATCCGCATGGCCAAGCAGCAGGATATCGCGCTGCCGCCGAGCAAGCTTTCGGGCCAGTGCGGCCGACTCCTCTGTTGTTTGTCCTACGAGGTCGACCAGTACAAGGCGATGGCAAGGGAGGCGCTGCCGAAGGGGGCCACGATTACCTACGAAGGGCGGGACTTTGTCATCATCGACCGCAACCTGATCCGGGGGACCTACGTGGTTTCGGACGGCGCGGGGACCGTGCGGACGGTGAAGGGGTCGGAACTGGACGAGTCTGCCAATGCGCGAGTGCCCGAGCAGATGAAGAAGCAGGGCCGGCGCATGGCCGCCAAGGCGAGCGACACGGTCCCCGACAGCGACGAGCCGACCCGCGACGAGGTGGTGAAGCAACCGGGCGATACCTCGGCCGAGTACCGGGCCATGGAAGTGCCGATATCGACGGGGCCGCTGGTGACGGATCCGGAGCAGACGGAGGGTACGGAAGAGGACTCGGGGGGGGAGCGGAGCCGCAGGTCCTCGCGTCGGGGTCGGTCGCGCGGCCGGGGGAGGAACAAGCCAGGAGGCGAAGCCCCCCAGGGCCCCAGCCAGCAAGCCGGCCCACCGCCCGAGAGGCGCGAGAAAAACGAAGACAAGACCGACGGAGACGCCAGTGGCAGCGGGCGGCAAAAGAAACGCCGCCGCGGACGGCGTCGCCCCGGCGGATCCTGACAAGCCATCAACCAACACATCAAACCTACGGAGACATGACGCCCCATGAGCGACCTCAAGACGTGGCTTGAAGCAAAGGTAGCGGCCTCCACACACAAGGACCTTGTGGTAAGCCCACCCCCGGAAGTGGCCGGCGGAGGAGATGACATCGTGATGGCGATCGGCCACGACGCCGACAAGGTCGTCTATCTGGGGCGTCGCCACAACGGCGACAGCTACCGCGTTGGCTTCGCGGCAAAGGACCGATGGGCGAACGAGGAAGTCGAGGACGCGGTCGAGTCCAACGGCGGCACCATGACCGAATTCCTCGAGGACGAGATGGAGGCCGACGACGAGCTCGAGTATCAGGTCCAGCACTTTCACGACAGTGGATGGTTCCACTTCGCGAGCGACATAGGCAAGGACGCGGCTTTCTTCGATTCGGACGAAGGGCGCGAGCTTCTCTGGTACTACCTCGATGGGTACGCCCGGGCGATCCTTCCCATCGTGGAGGGCGGCGAGGAGTAGGCCTACCGTTTGCCTCCCTGCGAGGGTCATGTGACCAAGACGCGCGGTTGCCGGCCCGCGTACTCCTCCAGGGAGGGTGATTCCCATGACGAAGACCATTGTGTTGTGCATGGCGGGACTGTTTGCGGCGGGCCTGGTCGCCGCGGAAGAGGCGGCGCCGCCGGATACCAACGGCCGGCTCGTGGCCGCCGCCGGTCGCAAGATCGTCGGCCCCGGCGAGGCCCCCCCGGCGCCGAACCACCAGGCCGATTCGGCCGCGCTCGAGAAAGGCGTGGTCAACGACATCGCCCTCGGGTCGTGGAACATCACCGCGCCCCAGGTGGGTCCCTTCGACCCGATTGTCACGGCCTACACGGGGAGCGAGATCCTCGTCCGCCCCAACGCCGCCAACCCCACGAATTCCTTTGGTTATCTCGAGGGGCCGGTCGTCTTCGTTCCGGACGGGGACGACCCCGACGACCTGCTCGTGTTCGAGGTGCTGTATAGCTATACATACCCGTACAGCGGGGTGGCGCCGGTCCTGCGGCTGCGGCTGAACACGGAGAGCTTCAGCGAGTATGCGGAGGCGGGACTTGTGGACGGGCGGCTCCAGCGCGAGCAGGGCCTTGGCGTCGCCCGTCTCTACTTCGACCGCAACGCCCTGAACGCCGACACCGGCATGCGGTTCTACATCGACCTGAACGCGCTCAACGATCCGGCCCTCTTCATGGATCCCAACTTCGAGTACCAAATCGAACGGACGAGTTACTATTTCGTCGAGGGGGGGGCGGCCGGGGCTCCAAGCGGCGACCGGTGGACGGCTGCCTACATGGAGCGCGACGGCGATTTGTTCGCGCACCTCAACGGCAACGTCGGCCGGTTCAAGCTGGACTCGACCGTAAATGACTACGCCTACAGCGAGTTTGTCGTGGCCGCGATCGACGACGAGGAACTCGTCGCTTACAGCGTCGACAATCCCCAGTCGAGCGTCGAGATCGACAACGACGTGGCCGAGGTCGCTGTCACCGGATACTACGTGTCGTATATCCAGTTCGACGGCGACGTGAAGCAGTACGACATGCGATCGAACCAGCGGATCAATGTCGCCGAAAACGCGAACGGTGTTGGTGCGGGGCCGGACGGGACCACGTTTTTCGTGCTCGATGGGCCGATCAATGGGATCTACTGGGATGTGTTCCAGTGGGACCCGCGGGATTCCAATGCCCCGCTTGAGCGACTCACGGAGGAAGCGGATGACCTGCTGAACCTCCGTGGGCGGCAAAGCCAGCACTACTGACCGAGGCGGCGGGTCCTACGCTCCGTTTGCTTTCCAAAGGGTGGGGAAGGCACGGGGATCGGCGAAGTCCGGTTTGCCGTCCACCTGACGCGCAATACGCGTGTTGAAGTGCTCGACGGGGGAGCCATCGGGATGGACCGCGTCCTGGTACCGGTTTGCCCCATCCTGCAGATGGATGGCGACGCTTCGCCGGGGCTGGTTGCTGCGGTTGGGCCCGCTGCCGTGAATCGTCAGGCAATGGTGGAAGGAGGCCTGGCCGCGCTCGAGCCTCATCGGGATGAAGTCGACGGGCTTGCCGCCGGTCTGGAACTTTTGCGCGAGGGCGTCGAGGTCGTCGCTGAAGAAGTCGAGGGCCTCGGTGTTGTCCGGCCACTGGTGGCTGCCGTCGACCATGGTGATGGTGCCGATTTCCTCGTCGCAGTCGTGGAAGGGAACCCAGGCGGTGAGCATGTTGGACGAGGTGCAGAGCTTCCAGTATCCGCGGTCCGTATGCCAGCCCACGTTGGTCTTCTCGCCGGGTTTCATGGGGGGCTTGTAGAGGAGCTGGTCGTGCCAGAGGCGAATCTCGTCGGTGCCGGCGAGGCGGGCGGCGATGGCGCCAACGATTTCGCTGGTGACAATCGCACGGAGTTCCTGGCGGAAGAAGCTGGCGTAGTCGAATTTGCGCAGCGCGTTCCCGTAGTCGCCCTTCGGCCCCCAGTTTCGGATGAACTCATTGAGGCCCTCGATGTCGCAGGGTTCCAGTTCCGCCGCGTAGTACTTTTCCTGCCCGTCGATGGCGGCGTCGAGCTGCTCGTCGGTGAAGATCTTCTTGGAGATATACCAGCCGTGCTCGCGGTAGTGGGCGACGTCGGACTCGGAGGGGAGGAGGTCTTCGGAAATCATGGGCGGAAGGTTCCTTCAGGTGGGTTCGTGGCCGGGAGGGATGCGCGGATGGGGGGCGGTTTGCCAAGTTGAATTGCGGGCCGTTTGGGGAAAAAGAAGCGGCCCCGCCGTGGTGGCGGGGCCGCGTCGGGCTGGCGGGTGTGTTGGGGGTCTATCGGCGACCGTGGCGGGCGGCCTCGAGGGCTGCCTCCTTCATCTCGGTGCGCTTGGCGGGGTTGTTCCAGGCGGCCTGGATATCTGTCGACAGCGTGTCGATCGGGTCGAAGTACAGGAAGTACTGGCCGGGTTTCACAGAAGGGGCCTGATAGACGGAGATCCCCGTCTCGCGATCGTAATGCTCGTAGCTGTGGATGTCGCGCTTGCCGCCGCCGCCCGGCGCGTCCACGACGACCATCGGCGTGTTGAAGCCCGCGGTGGCACCGCGCATCTTCTTCTCGATGTCAATGCCGCACTCAACCGTCGTCCGCAGGTCCTCGACGCCCTGCACGAGATCGTGCATATAGATATAGTAGGGCTGCACGTTCATGTAGGACATGCGCTTGTTGAGGAGGACGATGGTGGCCGGGTTGTCGTTCACACCGCGCTGGAGAACGCTCTGGTTGCGGATCTTGATGCCGTCCTCCATGAGGCGGTTCATCGCACGAAGTGAGATTTCGGTGATCTCCGCCGGGTGGCTGAAGTGGGTGTGGACGCAGACCTCCTTGTGCATCCTGCGCCCCATGTCCGCCACTTCGCGCAGGGCGTTGTACCACTCGTGGTCGGTGAGGAGTTTCTGGGGCATGATCGCGGGGCCCTTGGTGGCGTAGCGGATGCGCCGGATGTTGGGCATGTTCAGGAGGGTCTCGCCGATCAGCTTGATCCGGCTGGCGCGCAGCATGTAGGAGTCGCCACCGCTGATGACCACGTCCTCGACGGTGGGGTGACCGTCGAGGTAGTCAAACGCCTGCTTCCACCGCACTTCGCTCTGGGCGAGCTTGACCTTCTCGACGGACTCGGTATCGAAGCCGACGGCGTAGCTGCGGGTGCAGTAGCGGCAGTAGACCGGGCAGATGTCGCCGGCAAGGAACAGGGTCTTGTCCGGATAGCGGTGGGTGAGGCCAGGCGCGGCAGAGTCCTCCTGCTCGTGGAGGGTGTCGAGGTGGAGCTCGGGGTGGTCGGGGACGAACCGGCTGGCGAGCGGGATGAACTGGCGTCGGAGGGGGTCCGTGTAGGGGTTCTCCCAATCCATGAGAGCCAGCACGTAGGGAGTCACGCGGACGGCCATGGGGGCCTTCTTGAAGCCGTCCTGAAGGTCCTGAATGAAGTCCTCGCGGACGGCGTCACGGAGCGTGTTGACCAGCGACGTGACGGAGGTCACCGAGTGCTTAAGCTGCCACTTGTGGTCGTTGAACTCCTCCTCGGAGACGTCGGAGTAGGCGGGGATGCGCTGCCAGAAAGGACCGGAGAGAAACTCACGATGCTTGTTACCGCGGAGCACTTCGAGGAGTTCTTCCTCGAGGGGCGGGGCAGAGACGGGGGGTTTTTCGACAAGGGACATGGCTGGATTCCTTCCGACAGGCTGCATCCGGTCGGCGTTGCGTGACCGAATCGTGTCAAGACCGTAGGGGTTCGGGGCGGTGCTGTAAAGGGCTGTGTGTCCGCCCCCTCTTCGCCGCATTGTAACTACGAAGCAAGGTTCTCTCCACCTGCTGGCGATCGCGGGGCAAGTGGCCTGAAATGAGTCATCAACCTGCTACTTCGGGGGCGATGCATTACGCTTGCAAAGGGGATGCAGGGGCCCTTACTCCTCGCCATGAACGGCGCTGCGGTTGCTCCCGCATGCCGGGCCGGCAACCCTGCCGGATCATCAGCGTGAAAGAGACAGGTCCTGCGCATGGTTCAGAGACGAACCGGAACCCAGGGGACTTCGCCCATCCTGCCCGGGCGCAGTGCCCTCTTTTACCACGAACCCCACCCCATGCCGATGGCGGAACGCGGGGAGGGGATTTACATTTTTGACGAGCAGGGGAAGCGCTACATCGATGGGTGCAGCGGGGCCATTGCGGCCAACATCGGCCACGGTAACGAGCGGATTGCCAAGGTTGCCTACGAGCAGGCGCGGCGGATTGCCTTTGCCTACCGAACGCAGTTTGATTCGCGGCCGGCCAACGATTTGGCGGACCTGCTGGTGCGTCTGGCGCCGCCGGAGCTGAACCGGGTCTTCTTCGTGAATTCGGGGTCCGAGGCGGTCGAGACGGCGATCAAGCTCGCGCGTCAGTATTGGTGGTCCGTGGGGAAGGCCGGCAAGAACATGGTGATTGCGCGGCGCCCTTCCTATCACGGGGCCACCCTGGGGGCCTTGGCGGCCACCGCCTACGCGCCGCTCAACATCCCCTTCCGGATGATGACCCCCAACTTTCCCAAGATTTCAGCGCCCTATTGCTATCACTGTCCTCTGCACAAGGAGTACCCCTCCTGCGGGTTGGCCTGCGCCCGGGAACTCGAGCGTGCCATCCGCATCTATGGGCCCGACAACATCGCCGCGTTCATCACCGAGCCGATCGGCGGTGCCTCGACCGGCGGGGCCGTTCCCCCCAACGAGTGGTTTCCCATGGTCGAGGAAATCTGTCGCGAGAACGATGTGCTGCTGATCGTTGACGACGTGCTGACCGGTTGTGGCCGGACCGGCGCCTTCTACGGATTCGAGCACTGGAAGGTGACGCCGGACATCGTGGCGGTGTCTAAGGGGCTGAGCGGGGGATATACACCGATCGGGGCGGCCATCGCGAAGGACACCATCGTCCAGCCGGTGTTGGACAGCGGCGGGTTCATGCACGGCCATACGTTCGCGGGGAATCCGCTGTCGGCGGCGATTTCCCTCGAGGTGGTCCGCATCATTCTCGAGGAGGGGCTGGTGGAAAACTCGCGGGAGATGGGGACGCTTCTCCACGAGGGCCTGCACGAGTTGAAGAGGGAGTACGCTATCATCGGCGATGTGCGCGGACGGGGGCTTCTCGCGGGTGTGGAATTCGTCCGGGACCGGCTGAAGCGCGAGCCCTTCCCGGCGAACTGGAACGTGGCCCGGAGCCTGACCGAGATCGCCCGCAACAATGGCCTTCTCGTCTATCCGCGGCGCTCGCTCTATGGGCTCAGCGGCGACCACGTTCTGCTGGCTCCGCCGCTGGTCATCAACGCCGCACAGGTTGAGGAACTGCTCACGCTTTTCCGCCGCTCCCTCGACGAACTCCTCAAGCTGCTCGACAAGCACTACGAGGACGACACGGCGGTTGCGGTGGCCGACGGGACCGAGAAGCGGTACCAGCAGGTGGAGGAACTCCCGGCGTACGCCCTGGGCGACCTGACCGGGGTGGAGGAGCCGCTGGCGCCGGCAAACCTGACCGGACGGATGCGCGAGAGCGAGGGCGACTCGCTCGCGGGCGAGTTTGTCGACGAAAGCGAAATCCTGTGATTGAACGGGTGCGCACGGTCGACGAGGCCGTTCGCGCATGCGTTCGCAGTGGCCAGACCATCCTCGTGGGCGGGTTCGGCCGCGGCGGGGTCCCCTTCACCACGCTGGACTACATCGCGGACCGGCCGGACGAGTACCGTGACCTTACCCTCGTGAAGAACGACGCGAACGAACCGTCCCTCGGCATTGGGCGTCTCCTCGCCGGGGGCCAGGTCCGCAAGCTCGTCGCCACCCACATCGGCTTGAATCCGGACTTCATCGACCAGATGAACCGCGGCGAGGTGGAATGCGAATTCTCGCCGCAGGGCATTTTTGCGGAGCGGCTCCGCGCCGGGGGAGCCGGCATCCCTGCCTTCCTGACCGACGTGGGGATGGACACGGTCATCGCCGAGGGAAAGCGGCGGGTGGAACTCGACGGACAGATGTATCTCCTCGAAAAGGCGATCCGGGGCGACGTGGCGCTGATCTGTGCGGACAAGGCGGACCGTGCCGGCAACGCGTGGTGGCGGGGGTCCAACCGCAACATGTGCGTCGTGATGGGTATGGCTGCGGACCGCGTCATCGTGGAGGCGAAAGAAATCATCGAGGTCGGCGAGCTGGCGCCGGAGGCAGTGCATCTGGCGAGCGTGTTCGTGGATGCGGTGGTTCCCGCCGGGCGACGGCGCCACGCGAGGGAAGGGGGTGGCGCATGAGCTTCCACAAGCAGATGGGCGAGGTGGAGGAGGTGATCGTGCGGCGTGCGGCGGCGGAACTCGAGGCGATGGCCAAGGCTTCGGAGAAGGGAATCGTGGCGAACCTGGGGATCGGGATGCCGACCTTCATCCCTCGGGTGTTGCCGCGAGGGGTGCCGGTGCTGTTTCACAGCGAGAATGGCTTTGTCGGCATGGGGCCTCCGGTGGATGGGGGCACGCCGGACCATCCGGTGATCGATGCGGGGGGGCGGGCGGTGGAGCTGGAAACGGGCGCGGCGGCCTTCGACAGCGTGACCTCCTTCGCCCTGGTGCGGGGGGGGCGTCTTGACCTGGCGGTGCTGGGCGCGTTCGAGATCAGCCTGGAGGGCGATCTGGCCAATTGGATGATTCCGGGCAAGCTGACGCCGGGGATGGGTGGCGGGATGGAACTGGCGCAGAAGGCCCGCCGGGTGCTGGTCGTCAGCCGCCACCTGGACAAGAAGGGGAATGGCAAGTTGGTGGAGAATTGCCGGTTGCCGCTGACGGCGAGGCGATGCGTGGACGTGCTGATCACCGAGCGGGCGGTGTTCCGCCGGATCGACGGGCGCCTCAGACTTGCGGCAGTGCATCCCGATCAAACGGTGGAGTCCGCGCGCGAAGGCATGCCCGCAGGCCTGGAGGTGCTTTCTCCCCTCGAGGACTGGTGATTTTCCTTCCCCATCCGGCGTGGGCGTTGTCCCGTGGCAGGTACCCTCTGCGGACGAGCGAAGGAGACCCGGATGGCCTTACCGGAAAAGGCAGGAATTCACGAGGCGGTGGCGGCGCGTCGCGGTTGGGCGGTGGAGCGCCTCGGGCGGCTTGTGCGCCACGCGAGCACGCTCGGCAACGAGGGGCCTGCGCAGGCGGAGACGGCGGCGCTCTTCGAGGAGGTGGGACTGGCGACGCGGCTCGAGCCCATTGACGTCGACGCGATCCGCGGTCTTCCGGGCTTCAGCCCGGTGGACTGGGACTATGCCGGGCGGCCCAACGTGATCGGCATCCATGACCCTGGCGGGGGAAGCGCCGGGCGATCGCTGGTGTTCAACAGCCATGTCGACGTGGTGAGTGCCGAGCCGGTGAAGCTTTGGACCTCGCCCCCGTTCGAGCCGGTTGTCTATACGGACGGGGATGGTGAGTGGATGCGGGGACGTGGCGCGGGCGACATGAAGGCGGGGACCGTTTGCTACGCGTGGGCGCTGGCGGTGTTGCGCGACCTGGGATTGGAGCCCGCGAGCCGCGTCGTCTGCCAGTCGGTGATCGAGGAGGAATGCACGGGCAATGGGGCGCTGGCGGCGTGCGGAGCGGGCCACCTGGGCGAGGCGTGCCTGGATCCGGAGCCCTTTGCGGAGACGATTCTCCATCGCCAGGTTGGCGTGATGTGGTTTCAGGTGCGTGTCCTCGGGAGAACAACGCACGTGCTGGGGGCGGGGCGGGGCGTGAACGCGATCGAAAAATCGTGGGTGATCATCCGGGCGCTACGCGAGTTGGAGGAGGAGTTGAACGATCCGGGACGCATCCCCGGCGGGTATGCGGGGGTGGAGCACCCGATCAACCTCAACGTGGGCATCATCAACGGGGGCGATTGGGCGAGCACGGTGGCGGGGGAATGCGTGACCCGTTTTCGGCTGGCCCTGTTTCCAGGCGAGAAGCCGGAGGACCTGCGGGTAAAGATCGAGGCGCGGGTGCGCGCCGCCGCCGAGGCGGATCCCTGGCTCCGGAATTTCCTCCCCACGGTGGAGTATGTTGGCTTTCAGGCGGAGGGCTACGAGTTCGACGCGACGTCGGCTTTCGGCCGGACACTCGCCGAGGCCCATCGCGAGTGGCGCGGCCGCGACCCCGAACCGCTCACCTGCACGGCAACCACCGACTGTCGGTTCTTTGAGTTGTACTATGACACCCCCGCAACGTGCTACGGCCCGCTCGCACGCGATATCCATGGCGTCGATGAATGCGTCAGCATCGACTCGATGGAACGCGTGGCCGAGGTGATGGTTTCCTTCCTCGGGAAGTGGTGCGGCACGAAGGAGATGGGCTCGCGATGAGATTCCTGCAACCGGCGGCGCTGATGGCGCCGTTGCGAACCCCGATGGGCAAGTCCGGCGGGATGCTGGCCGGGTTCGAGGCCTACGAGCTCCAGGCGATCGCGTTCCGCGCGGTGCTCGAGCAGGTGCAGGCCGGCCTGCGCCACCAGCAGCACGAGATGGAGGAGTTCACGTCGCGCCTGGAAGACGTGATCGTGGGGAACGTGACGAACTCGATTGGCAACGTGGCGCGGGTGGCGGCGCTGGCGGCGGGGATTCCGGACTCGGTGCCGGCGGCAACGGTGGATCGCCAGTGTGCGTCGAGCATGGAGGCGGTGGTGCTGGCGGCGAGCAAGATCAACGCGGGCCTTGCGAGTGCGGTTCTGGTGGGGGGCGTGGAAAGCGCGAGCCGGGCCCCCTGGCTGCTCGAAAAGACCGCGCGGGCCTACGCCCCGGCCCCGCCCAAGCCATTGCCCATCCGCCTGGCGCCGCCGGGGCCCGGCGACGTGTCCATGGGCGAGACCGCCGAGATCCTCGCCGATGAGTTCGCCATCAGCCGCGCGGAAATGGATGCCTACGCCCTCGAGAGCCATCGCCGCGCTGCCGCCGCCAGCGACCAGGGCCAATTCAAGAAGGAAATCATCCCGCTCGAGGTGCCACAGCGCAAGGGCCCCGCGCTGATCCTCGACCGCGACGAATCGATCCGGGCCGACACGAGCCTGGAGGCGCTGGGGAGGCTGCCCGCCGCCTTTCGCCCGGACGGCCGCGTGACCGCCGGCAACTCCTCGCCGGTCAACGATGGGGCGACCGCCGCCCTCGTCGCCAGCGAGGGATTCCTCAACGAACTGAACATCGAGCCGTTTGCCTGGATTCGCGGCGCGGCCACCGTCGCCCTCCGTCCCCAGCGCATGGGCATGGGCCCCGCCCTTGCCATACCGCTGCTCCTCGAGAACTTCGACTTCAAGGAGGAGGACATCGACCTGTTCGAGATCAACGAGGCCTTCGCCGCGCAGGTACTCGCGGTGAACCGCGCGCTCAGGATTCCCTCGGAGAAGCTGAACGTGAATGGTGGGGCGCTGGCGCTGGGACACCCGCTCGGGGTTTCCGGCCTGCGAATCGTCGTGACGCTGGTGCATGCGCTGAAGGCGCGGGGTCTGCGGCGCGGCGTGGCGGCATTGTGCGTCGGCGGTGGGCAGGGCATGGCCGTTCTCGTGGAGATTCCCTGACCCCCAGGCCGCGGATGGCCCAGCGTTCCCGAGAAAAGCCTTTCACGAAGCACCCAGCCGCCCCTATCATGGGCCCATCTGCCACGGAAATGGTGCCATGGTTCTTCGACGGCTGTTGCTGTGTCTATCGATCTATACACTGCTGGTGGGCGGTGCCCGCGCCGGGATTGACGACGGCGAGCTGAGCGTTGCCCTCACCGGCAAGTATCCCCCCTTCTCCTTCTACGACGAGGAGGCTACGCTGGTGGGCTTCGACGTGGATGTCTCGCGCGAGGTGGCGCGGCGTCTCGGCGTCGAGGTCCGCATCGTGCCCACCGAGTGGGGGGGGATCCTGGCCGGCCTCCAGAGTGGCCGCTACGACGCCATCATCGGGTCCATGGCGATCACCCCCCTGCGCGAGGAGCAGGTCGACTTCTCGCGTCCCTACTACATCAGCGGCGCCCAACTGTTCGTGGACCGGGAGGACGCGGACGATGTGGGCGGCATCGAGGACCTCCGCGGCGGACGTGTCGGCGTCGTCCTCGGCACCACCTTCGAGAAGTATCTCAATGACAACCATCCGGGCGTCGCCATCCGGACCTACAAGGGCGACGTGGATATCTTTACAGACATGGAGAACGGGCGACTCGACGGGTTCGTGACCGACCGTCTTGTGGGGATGTACCAGATCGGCGAGGCAGGAATGCCGTTCGTCCCCGCGGGGTCATTGCTTTATGAGGAGCGCATGGGGATCCCGGTGCGCACGGGGAGTGAGGACCTTCGCGCGGCCATCAACGAGGCGCTCGAGGGAATGGAGCGCGACGGCTTCTTCGAGGAGATCCACGACAAGTGGTTTGCGCTCGAGGAGGGCGAGTCCGCCACGACCCTGAGCGAGCCCCGGGAGGTCCGTGGCATCTCCTGGGCGACGGTGGCGCGGCGCCTCGGGAGCGGATTTCTGATCACCCTCCAGGTGGCCTTCCTGTCGCTGTTTCTCGGATTCGCCCTGTCGATCCCGGTGGGGCTGATGCTGCACCACGGGGTCGGGCCGCTGCGTTGGCTGACGCGGGCGGTGGTGGACTTCCTGCGCGGGACGCCGGTGCTGATCCAGTTGTTCTTCGTGTATTACGGCGCGCCGCAGCTCGGGCGATTGGTGGAGGGATGGCTCGGCGTGGGGGGGCTGTCGGGCTGGCTGACGCTGGCGCCGATCACGGCGGCGGTGCTGACATTGGCGGTGAACGCGGGGGCATACATGGCCGAGGTGATCCGGGCGGGGCTGATGTCGGTGGACCCGGGCCAGGCGCTCGCGGGCCGGTCGCTAGGTCTCAATCGACTCCAGATTTTCATCCACATCGTCTGGCCCCAGGCGTTCCGGATCGCCGTCCCGCCGCTCATGAACTCCGCCGTGGCACTGCTCAAGGACACCGCATTGATCTCCGTCATCGCCGTGCCCGAGGTCATCCGCGAGGCCGAGTCCATCATCTCCGCAACCTACGACCCGATGACCTACTACTTCCTCGCCGGGATGATGTTCTTCGTGTTCACGTTTCCGTTGATGATCCTGGCGCAACGGCTCGAGCGGCGCATCCAGTCGAAGGGGTTCAAGAATGCTTAAGGTCGAGGACGTGACGTATGTCTATCGCGGGACCGAGGAAGGGATCCGTGGGGTGTGTATAGACGTGCCGCAGGAGCACGTGTTCGCGATCCTGGGGCGGAGCGGGGCGGGCAAGACGACCCTGCTCCAATGCCTCGGGCGGTTCCTCAAGCCCCAGTCGGGCCGGATCACCATCGATGGCCAGGACATCATGTCGCTTGACGAGATCGACTTCAGGCGACGGCTGGGGCTCGTTTTCCAGCGGCTGAACCTGTTTCCGCACCTGACGGTGCGGGAAAACATCGAGCTGGCCCCGGTCAAGGCACTGAAGCGCGACCGCGACGAGGTCAGAGCCGAGGGGGGAACGATGCTCGACCGGTTCGGCATCGCGGACCTGGCGGAAAAGTACCCCGCGGAGATCAGCGGCGGCCAGGCCCAGCGCGTCGCCATCTGCCGATCCATGATGCTCAAGCCCGACTATCTCCTGCTCGACGAGCCGACCGCCGCGCT
>CAYQTO010000082.1:0-15918 GCA_964420455.1 uncultured Candidatus Sumerlaeota bacterium
GCAACTTCGACCGCGTGGCGGGCTGACGGGGGCCGATGAGGACGGCCCCGCGGGGAGGACCGATGCGGGGCCCTCTCACGCCTCCAGATACAGGCCCCCCGTGGCCTCCAGCCAATCGGCAATACGGTCCGCCGCGGCGGGCACGTCGTTGTCCGAAATGTCGACGTCGAGGCGGGGAAGGCGCGACTCGCCGGCAAGCCGCGTGAGGAGTTCCTGCTCGCGGACGAAGGCGCCCAGGTCGTCGTACTGGTCCGGCTTGCCGGACACCTCGAGCCGGCGGGCCCGCGCCGCCACAAAGCTCTCCGCGCTCCTCGTCAGGAACAGCAGCCGGAACCCCAACGGCAACAGCCGCTCCTCCAGCCAGCCGAAGTCATAGTCCACCCCCCGCGTGGCGAGCTGGTATCCCCGCGTGGACAGGTGGAACCGGTCGACAATCCAGGAGTAGTAGCGCTGGAGCTCGAACAGACGCGCCCAGGTGGCGTAGGCCTCCATGGCGAGCGCCTCCTCCTCCGGGGCGAAGTTGATCATCCCGCGCCCCCAGGGAAAGTTGGTAAAGGCGCACCACTCGGCGCTGATCACCGGCGAGTGGTAGCGGTAGCGCCGCTCGCCGACGACGCGCGGGTGCTCGTTCAGCGCGAAGGCCAGCTCCGTCTTGAACGTCAGCCGCGTGCCTTCGAGGATGATCTTGGGAACGAGTTTTCCGCCCATGGGTGCGACTCCCGGGTTGGTATGGCGCTCAGAACCGCGATCGATCGCACTGCAGGCCCCGGGCGGGAAAGATGAATTACGTCCCTCATGGCGGATTCTTCAGCCCCGTGGGCAACGATCCTGCATCGCTGGCGCTTCAGCCAGCAGCACACAAACGGAGGGACCGCATGGACCTGGACGACCTGGTGAAGAAGATGCTCAGCTCGAGCCTGGGCGGGGGACTTGGAAAGAAGAAGAAAAAGAAAAAGGGGTTCGGGTTCGAGGGAGAACTGTCGCGGATGGTGCTGACGGGGGTTGGCATCGCCGGGGCGGCGGCGGTGATCAAGGGGATGGAGGGCAACCGGCCCGCCGCGTCGTCGAGCCCCTCCACCCCCCAGCAGCCGCTCCCGCCGCCGTCGCGGAGCAACGTCGCCCAGGGCGGATCGATTCCCCCACCGCCAGGGGCCACGCCATCGGCGTCCCCGTCTTCTCCCGGCGATGCGCGGGCGCTCCTTATCCTTCGCGCCATGGTCACCGCCGCCAACGCCGACCACCGCATCGACGACGAGGAGCGACGCCGCATCCTCGCCAAGGTGGAAACCCTCGGCATCGACGACCAGCAGCGCCGCCTCCTCCATCAGGAATTCGACCGCCCCACACCCCTCCACGCCCTCGCCCGCGAGGTCGGCAACGACGCCACCCTCTCGCGCCAGGTCTATCTCGCCTCCCTCCTCGCCATCGATCCCGACACCGAGGCGGAGAAGTACTACCTCCAGCAGCTGGCGGAGGCCCTCGGCATTCCGCCGAGCGAGGTCCGCGAGTTGGAGGAGAAGGCGGACTTCTAGTCGGAGGCCACTCCGTCGATGGCGAGCATCGCCGCACGGATCTCGTCCTCGCGGTAGCTCACCAGGTTGTTGTGGTCGATGCCGGGGAACTCCGTATAGACAACCAGGTCCGGGAAAGCCTCGGCGAGCTTGCGGGATTGGGAGGCGGGGACAATGCGGTCTTCCGCGCCATGGAGCAGGTGGACCGGCGGGGGATCGGCGCGCCCGGCGAGCGAGGCGAGCCGCGCCTCGTTATCGTAACGATGCGTCAGCACCCAGGAGAGCGGGTAGCCCACCGTGCGGACAGCCATGTCGTGCATGGAGTGAAACGGCGACAGGAGAACGACGCCGCGGACGGGGAGGGCGTCGGCGACGATGAGGGCGTTGGCGGCGCCAAGGGAGTGGCCCATGACGCGGAGGCGGGGGTGGAAGTCTTCGGGAGAAAGGCCGAGGCGCTGGCGCAGGGCCTCGATGCCGGCGAGGAAGGCGGCCCGGTTGGCGGCGGGCGAGGGGCTGCCGTCGCAATCGCCATAGCCGGGCATGTCGAGGAGGAGGAAACCGGCGGCGGGGTTGGGGTACTCGCCGGCGAAAAAGCGCCAGTCGAGCCCACGGCTGGCGTTGCCGGCGAAGACGAGCCAGACGGCTTCGGGGGGCTCGCCGTTGGGCGGGGGGACGTAGAAGGCCTTCTGGCCGCCGGCGGGGGCGTCGAACGCGATCGTTTCCATGGTTTCCGGCGCGCCCAAGAAATCATCCGGCCCGTTGGGCACCCGCGGATAGGCGCCCGGGTAGATCATCGCCGACTGGAGAAAGAGGAGAATGACGGCGGCGATGGCGAAGAATCCGGCGACCGAGAGAAGGAGCAGAAGCATGGCGCGGAGAAGGAGGCGGGGGAGTCTGGTGCCGCCGCGGGCGGGGTCGCCCGCCATCAGGTGAAGTCCCCGGTGGGGCGATAGAGGAGAACGGTGGCAAGGGCCGCGATGCCCTCGCCCCGGCCGACAAAGCCCATGCCTTCGTTGGTCGTTGCCTTGATGCTGACGCGGGACGCCTCGATGCCGAGGTCTGCGGCGATGGCCTCGCGCATGGCGGGGATCGAGGGGGCGAGGCGGGGCTTCTCGGCGATGACCATGATGTCGGCATTGCCGGCGAGGAAGGACTGCTCGAGGAGGAGGGTACGCACCTGGCGGAGTAGTGCGCGGGAGTCGGCGTCCTTCCAGCGGGGGTCGGTGTTGGGGAACTGGTGGCCGATGTCGGGAAGGCCGGCCGCGCCGAGCAGGGCATCCATGAGCGCGTGAAGGACGACGTCGGCGTCGCTGTGGCCGTCTAGCCCGGTGTCGGAGGGGATCTGGACCCCGCCAAGGACAAGGCGTCGTCCCGGGGCGAACCGGTGGACGTCGTAGCCGAGGCCCGTGCGAAAGTCGGGAATGCTCATTCGGTATCGTAGAGGTTGTCGAGCTTGTGGCGGAGGTAGGTCTCGGCGATGGGGACGTCGCTCCGATGGGTGACCTTGGGGTTGAACTGGCCGTGGGCCACATAGCCGGTGGTATAGCCAAGGCGCTCGAGGGCTTCCATCTCGTCGGCGGCGTCGGCATTGGCTTCGTCGCGCAGCGAGCGGGCGAGTTGCGGCACGCGGGCGAGTTGGGGCGTTTCCGCACGCACCAGCATCCGCCGGTCCTCCGTGCGGACGATGATCTGCTTCTTGTTGTCGACGCGCTTGATGGCGTCGGTCACCTCGACGGCGACGGTGACCCCGATGAGCTGGCGCTCCTTGCGCAGGCGGCTGTAGGCCTCCTGCACGGCTGCGATGGGGGGAAAGGGCCGCGCCCCGTCGTGCACCGCGATGTAATCGCAGGATCCCTTGAGCGCGAGCAGCCCTTCGAGGACGGACCAGGCTCGATACTCCCGGCCCGCCACCGCCTCGAATTCCGCCAGACGCCCGTGCTCACCCTGCAGCTGCTCCCAGGTCCCGTCCTCGATCATGTCCTCGGGGAGCACGACGATTTTGCGCTCGAAGTTCGTCACCTCGAAGGCCTCGAGCGTATGCACCAGCAGGGGCTTCTGGAGGATGCTGGCAACCTGCTTGCGCCCGCCAAAGCGTGTCCCCGCGCCGGCCGCCACCACCACCAGCCCGCAATCGCGAAAATCCAGCAGATGACGCGTCGATTGACCCTTGCTCATGACTTGCAAACCCGGGAAGAAAACCCGCCCGCGTGGGGCGCCGATTCGTGTGATTGTCGCCCTCTGTAACCGGTACCTCGTCTTACGCCGTTTCCCCAACGGGGCAACCCACTTGTGAATGGATTCCCATGGAAACAATCATTGTCACCGCCCACTTTCACACCGCCCACCGCCAGAAGGACTTCCCCGGCCACTGCTCCTACGTCCATGGCCACACCTGGCGCGGGCGCATTACCGTCCGCTGCGAGGAGTTCCCCCTCGATAAGCACGATGTGTCCCTCGATTTCGGCGATCTCAAGCACCTCCTTCGCCGTATGGACCACCGCATCCTCGTCACCGACGCCGATACCGAGTTTCTGGACCCGGCGGTCTTTGACCAGGAGGGGGTCTACCACCTCGAGGGCCGCGGCCCCTCCGTCGAAAACGTCGCCCGCCATGTTTGCAAGGCTGTCGTCGACCTTATCGGCAGCAAGTATCCCGGCCGGGGGATCGACTACGAGATTTCAGTCCAAATCCAGGAGACCGACAACAACCTTTTCCTCCTCGAGAAAACCGCCCGGATTTAGTTGCCCCCGGCTGCCGCACAATGACTTGCATCGGCGAGGAGCGGCTTCCTAGAGTCCCGGCCGCTGACGCCAGTGCCCCGGCACGCCTCTCGCCCAGAACCCGCGGTCGGCGTCCCCCTTCGCAACGGAACGTCACCCTTCGCAACGCCCAGGAGATATCAGCACGCATATGGCCACGAAGCAGGCGAAGAAAAACAGCAAGACCACCGAGACCGATCTTTCCCCCGATCAACTCCGGGAGATCCATCGCCAGATGCTTCTGATCCGGCGATTCGAGGAGCGGACTGGCCAGCAATACCAGCTCAAGAAGTTCTCCGGCTTCTGCCACCTCTACATCGGCCAGGAGGCGGTCGCCGTCGGCGTCGCCCACGCCACCCGCAAGGGCGAGGACTACATCTTCACCACCTATCGCGACCACGGCCACGCGCTGATCTATGGCATCAGCGCCCGCGAGGTCATGGCCGAACTGTTCATGCGGGCCGCCGGCAGTTCGAAGGGGAAGGGCGGCTCCATGCACTTCTACAACGGCAAGTTGCGCTACATGGGCGGCAACGGCATCGTGGGGGGGCACACGCCGCTGGCCACCGGCGCCGCCTTTGCCTCCAAGTACCGCGGCGAGGAGTCCATCGCCGTCTGCTTCATGGGTGACGCCGCCGTGAACCAGGGCACCTTCCATGAGTCGCTCAACATGGCAGGCCTCTGGAAGCTCCCGGTTGTCTATATCGCCGAAAACAACATCTACGGCATGGGGACCGCGGTGTCGCGGGCGGCTGCCGAGCCAGAGCTCTGGAAGCGCACCGAGTGCGCCTACCGCATCCCCGGCCACCGGGTTAACGGCATGGATGTGCTCGAGGTCTACGAGGCCATGAAGGACGCGGCGGAGCAGGCGCGCAAGGGCCAGCCAGTCTTCCTCGAGATGGTTTGCTATCGCTATCGGGGCCATTCCATGTCGGACCCCGCCACCGCCTATCGCACCAAGGACGAAGTAACCGAGTGGCAGGCGAAGGACCCGATCGACCGGATCCGCGTCCAGTTCCCCGACCTCTTCCCCGAGGAATACGTCAAGACTGTGGAGGAGGAGGTGAAGGAGGAGGTCACCGACGCGATCAAGTTTGCCGAGGAGGCCGAATGGCCCGACCTCTCCGAAGTGTACACGCACGTCTACGCCAACTACCCCGGCTATCCCGGCCCGGAGGTCAGCCCCAACAAGTTCGCCTTCAACTACGAGGGCGATTTGCGCTGAGGGGCACCGCCCCGGCGCCATCACCAACGCGATTCCCACCACGAGGACACAGACACCATGGCCGTCATTACAATGCGCGAGGCATTGAACCAGGCGCTGATGGAGGAGATGGAGCGCGACCCCAACATCTTCCTCATGGGCGAGGAGGTGGGCCAGTATCACGGCGCCTACAAGGTGTCGCAGGGGCTGATGGACAAGTTCGGCGAGCAGCGGGTGCTCGACTCGCCGATCACGGAGAACAGCTTCGTCGGCCTTGGGGTCGGCGCGGCCCACGTCGGCCTGCGTCCCGTTATTGAAGTCATGACGTTCAACTTCGCGGTGCTCGCCCTGGACCAGATTATCAACAACGCCGCCAAGCTCCGCTACATGTCCGCCGGCCAGTTCGCCGTGCCAATCACCATCCGCGGCCCCAACGGCGCCGGCGGCTCCCTCGCTGCCCAGCACAGCCAGGCCTTCGAGGCCCAGTACGTCCATATCCCCGGGCTCAAGGTCGTCATGCCGTCGACCCCGGCTGACGCCAAGGGACTCCTCAAGTCCTCCATCCGCGACAACGACCCGGTCATTTTCATGGAGTCGGAAAAGCTCTACAACTACAGCGACGAAGTGCCCGAGGACGAGGATTACCTCCTGCCCCTCGGCGAGGCCGAGGTGAAGCACCCCGGCAGCGACGTCACCATCGTGACTTACGGGCGCATGTATACACACGCGGTGAAGCCGGCCCTCGAGCGTCTCGAGGAGGAAGGCATCTCTGCCGAGGTCATCGACCCACGGACACTCCGGCCCCTCGACCTCGACACGATTCTCGACTCCGTCCGCAAGACCAACCGCGTCGTGCTCGTCGAGGAAAGCTGGCCTCAGGCCAGCGTCGGCGCCTGGATCGCCGAGCAGATTTATCAACACGGCTTCGACTACCTCGACGCCCCCATCGCCCGCCTCAGCCACCTCGACGTCCCCATGCCCTACGCCAAAAACCTCGAGGACGAGGTCATCCCCAGCCCCGAGTCGGTCGTCGAGGCCGTCAAGAAGGTCTGCTACCTCTAAAGGAGAAGATTCGCCACCATGGCATCACCCGTGACTCTACTGCAGCTCTCCCCCACCATGACGGAGGGCACCATCGTTAAGTGGCTCGTCAAGGAAGGCGACGACGTCAGCAACGGCATGGCCATCGCCGAGGTCGAAACGGACAAGGCGGTGATGGAGCAGGAGAGCTTCGAGGATGGCAAGGTTCTCAAGATCGTTGTCGGCGAGGGCCAGCGGGTTGCCGTGGAATCCCTCCTCATGGTGATCGGCGAGGAGGGCGAGGACATTTCGGAGATTCTCTCGAGCGGCGGAAGCGGCGGTGGGAAGGCTCCTGCGAAGGAACCGGCCCCCGCGAAGGAACCGGCCCCCAGCAAAGAATCCAAGCCTCAGGGGGTGGCAACGGCGACCCCGGCGAAGGCGGAGCCTGCCAAGGCGTCCGCCCCCGAGCCCAGCAGCCCCCGCAACAACGGCGGACGCGTCCTCGCCTCGCCCCTCGCGCGCAAAATGGCCAGCGACGCCGGTCTCGCCCTCGAGCAGATCGATGGCACAGGCCCCAACGGCCGCATTGTGAAGGCCGACGTGGAGGCCGCCCTCTCCAGCGGCGGCACCCAGCGCCAGCCCGCTGCTGCCTCCTCCACCCCCATGGCCACGGGCGTCTCCGCCAGCGCCGATACCTACGGCGCCGATGGCGCCGGAGCCGAGGAAATCGCCCTCAGCGGCATGCGCCAGACCATCGCCCGCCGCCTCGTCGAGTCCAAGCAGACCGTCCCTCACTTCCAGCTCACCATCGAGGTCCGCGCGGAAAAGCTTCTCGAGGCCGTCGACCGCCTCCGTGCCGTCGACCCCGACGCCAAGCCAACCGTTTCCCACATCATGATCAAGGCGATGGCGAACATGGCCATGCGCCACGAGCCGATCCGCACCCAGTGGGCCGGCGACAGGCTGGTGCGCGTCAACAGCGCCCCCATCAGCGTCGCCGTCGCCATCGACGAGGGCCTGGTGACCCCCGTCATCCGTCGCGCGGAGACCAAGGGCATCTTCCAGATCGCCCGCGAACTGCGCGACCTCGCCGGCCTCGCCCGCGAACGCAAGCTCACCGCGGAGGACTACAGCGGCGGCGTCCAGACCCTCAGCAACCTTGGCATGTATGGCATCCACCAGTTCAACGCGATCATCAATCCGCCGGAATCGAGCATCCTCGCGGCGAGCGCCGTGGAGGACCGCCCTGTGGTCGAGAACGGCCGCCTCACCGCCGGCAAGGTCATGAACCTCACCCTGAGCTGCGACCACCGCGTTGTCGACGGCGCCGTTGGGGCCCGGTACCTCGCCGACCTCAGGAAGGCGCTCGAGGATCCGCTGCTGATTCTGATGTGACCCGGCTTTGGGCGGTGGCCTACCCGCCGCCGCCCGCCACCCGCCCCCACGCCCTTCCGGCCAGGTCCACCGCCTGCTGCGTATAGAAAGAAAGACGTGCGCGCCGTGGCCCCACCTCCGAAAGGCCGGCAAGCAGCGTCGCAACGGTTGCCGGGCGGCGCTCCGGAGCGAAGAACCGCTCGTACGTGGCCCGCGCCCGCCTGCCCATCTCCTCCGCCTCGTCCGACCGCTCCGCGAGCATCTCCGGCAGTCGTCCCACCTCCTTCTCCTGCACCCGCACGCTCATCGACTCCCAGTCCGGCCCATCCGGCACCACCAGCTCGTCCGCCAGGATCACCGGAACCGATCCCATCCGCATCGACTCGAACAGACGGTAGCTCGACGTTCCGACCCCCCGCGGGCAGAGGGTGAAACGACTCCGCGCCAGGACTCCGAGGTAGTCGCGTCGAATCTCCTCCGTCGACCGGTTGCCGTGGTTGAAGTTGGCGGTCTCGCGGACGAGGGCATTGTCCGGATGTGCAAGTTCGTAGAGTTGCCGCCGCAGCGCACTCGTCGGCCCGCCCACGAAGTTGTAGAGAAGATCGCGGCCCGCCACCGTAGGAGGAGCGGGCTCGTCCTCCGTCGGGATGCGAAAATAGCCGAAGGCCCGGTGGCGCCGACGGTCGAAACGGCCCCGGGGCAGCGACGCATACAAACCCGGCAGGTAGTCCACCGGCCGGTCCTCCGTCGACCAGATGAAGCACCGTCCGGGAAAGCGTCTATACAAGGGATGGGAAAGGAGGCGGTTGCGAAGGAAGAAGCGCCCGCGCTTGCGCCCGTATTCGCAGAAGACGATAAACGTCGCCTCCTCCGGGTGCCGGGTGACGACGGCCTCCGGCCCGTTCCAACGCTCCATTCCCTTTGTATAGACGCCCAGCCAGTCCCGAAGGCCCTTCATCTCCACATGGTCGTAAACAAAGTGGAGGCGGGGAGGCGTGGGGGTCATGGTGGGAGTGGCGGAGGGGGTGCTGCCGCGCGGGGAGCGCGTCACCGCCGCGGGAGGACGTTGAAGGTCAGGCGGGCTGGCTGGCTGGAGGCCTGTCCCTCGTCGGTGACGACGAGTTCCAGGACAGCGACGCCGGGGCGGAGGAACTGGACCTCGATCTCGCGCTCAAGGGTGGCGAAAGTTCTCCCGGTCTGGGCGCGGTCCTGTCCGACCTCGGCGAAGATGACCTCGCCGTCCTCCGGGGCAGCGAGACGCCAGCGATAACTGAGGGCGGTCCCTTCCGGGTCGACAGAGGAGCCGGCGTCGAGGACGAGGGGCTCGTCGACGCGAGGGTCGAGAGTCCTCGGGGCGCGGATGGCGGCCTCCGGGGGTTCGTTGGGGGGCGGGCTCATGAACATCATGGCGGCGCCGGCCAGCCCGCCGAGGACGAGCAGCCCCGCGAGGGAGAGGAGGAGCACATTGCGGGTGCGGGCGGAGGAAGCGGGGTCGCGGGGACGGACCGGCTTGAGGGCCTTCTCCGGGCTGTCCAGAACAGGTCCCGCCGCGTAGGGATTCAGCAGCGCGTCGTCGTCAAGAACGGAGCCGGACTTTGGGTCGCGCCGCGATCCGCCGGCGATGGGGGGGACAAACTTGGGTACGGAGCCGGAGGAGCGCCGGCCAGGCGAAGGGGGGCTGGTGGGAGGAGTCTGTCGGTCGGGTGGTGGCGCCGGGGTCGCCGGATATCCGGTGCCCGACGGCGGCACGGGGGTGGGAGTCCGCGGCGAGGGGAAGGGCTCCTCGGGCAGAGGGGTGTGGTGCGCGGCGGGCAAATTGCCCGAAGGCAGGACGATCGCCGTCACCGACACGTCGCGCTGCTCCTGGACGCCGGTCACTGCCCGCATCAACTCGTCGACGGTGCGGATGCGGCCCTCGCCGCCCGCCTCTACCTGCATCTCCACAAGGATGCGGCCGATCTCCGGCTCCACCATCTCGAGCGGCGAGCTATACATGCCGGGGTTCTTGAGCACCTCCCCGCGCAACTCGTCGAAGGTGCGCCGCGGGCTGCCGCAGGCGGCGGTGAGCAGGATGCGGCGAAGGGCTGCCAGTTCGCCCGCCTCGTGGGGAAGGTTCGTCGACGTATAGACACCGTCCACCATCCCCTCGGCGAAGCGGTCGAGGATGGGACTCGACTCGCGCTGGGCCCGGGTGAGCAGCCCGGTGGGGTGACGCCCGGTCAGGCGCCAGTCACCGCTTTCCGTGAGGACCACCTGGTCCTGGTCGAGAAACTCGCACCGGCCACCGGCGCGCCGGACCTCCATGATCTCGCGCAGGAAGTGAATGGCAAAGCGCGTCCAGGCGCGGACGCTGCACAGCTTGCCCCCCTCGACCAGGGCGGTCAGCGGGCGACCCTCAATGTGCTCCATGATCACCGACAGGCGACCCTGCACCATCTCAAGGTGGTAGATGCGAGGGAGCGCGGGCGGGTTGCAGGCGGCCGCCGCCCGCATCTGCGCCCGGACCGCTTCCACCGCCGCCGTATCCGCGGAAAACTTCTCGTTGAACGAGCGCCGCCGCGCCCGATGGTGCGTCAGGTGGTGCAGGACGATCTCGTCCTCGAAGTAGGGCAGGTCATCGAGTTCCTTGATGAAGCGCCAGCGCGCGGAGGGATGAATCATGGTTCTTCCTTCCGCAGGTTGTTCTTCTGCCAGAAGGCGCGGGCCTCGCTCGCCGATTCAAACCCGCCGTTGAAGGGACCGAAGCCCTTCAGGCATTCCACCAGGAAATCGCGGATGGTGGCCCGCTTGTACATGCCGTGGACGAGGCGGGTGGCTTTCTTCAGATTGAAGTCGTCCCACTGTTCATTCTCGGCGCCCCCCGGAAGCAAGGCACCGCCGTGCTTGAGGCTGAGCATGGCAAACGCCCAGCGGGCGAGGTCCTGGGAAAAGAGATTGTTGGAAAGGATGGGGACGTCGCCCTCCTCGGCGTAGAGGGAAGCCTCGAGGCGGCCGTCCAGTCCCATGTCGAGCAGGACGATCTTGCGCAGGGCGCCGAGGCCAAAGGACCGGAGGGTGAGAGATCCGTGCACGAGTCCGGCGTCGTGAAGGCAGGCCACCATGCCGAGGGTTCGCTCGAGGACGTTGATCTCGGGAAGGTCGGAGTTGGGACCGAGCGGATTGTTGACCTGGAGGTCGATGGGGTGGGCCTCGGGGGCGTAGGTCACCGCGCACAGGGCAGCCTCAGCGAACCAGGCATCAGCAAGGCGCGGCACACCCTCGTGGGCGAGCGAGCCATAGCGCCGCAGAAGCGAGGTCACGGTCTGGCGCTGGTGGTCGCTCAGGCTCTCGGGAAAGTCGATGCGGTGGAGCCGGCACGGGGCTTCGAGGCTTCGCTCCACCGCCGCGTACACGCGATGATGGTCCCCTCGCGAGAGAATCTCGCCGGTCTCATAATACTCACTCAGGTCCTCGAGCAGTTCCATCGGGGCGTCGGCGGGGTCCGTGGGATTGGCAAAAGGTTAGGACGGGAAGTGAAACATTTAGTTGGTGAAACGGGAGGGGGAGGACGCTGCTCCCGTCAACGCCAAAGCTCCGCCACGCCGTCCAGCATGCGAATCAGTTCCTCGTGGAGGTGGCCATTGCTCATGAGGAGCCCGTCGCGGAGGTAGTAGTCGCCCTGCATATACGCCACGGGTTTGCCACGGAGCGTGGTGGCGGTGCCGCCGGCTTCCGCAAGGATCGCGTGGGGGGCACAGACGTCCCACTCCTTGGCCATGGCGCGGCCGGTGTTGATGTACAGATCGGCACGCCCTGCGGCGACTTCCATCGCCTTCAGCCCCAGGGACCCCCGCGAGTACACCTTGCGGGCACCCAACATGTCCAGGACCGACGCCAGCCGCTTGCCGATTCCCGTGTTGGTGATGACGACCACCGCATCGTCGATGTTCAACTCGCCCGAGACGTGGAGCGGGAAGGTGGTGCCGTTTTCGAGGTTCTCGATGCGGGCGCCGCCCCCCCGCCGGGCCGTGTGCATCAGTGCCGCCCGCGGTTCGTACACCACGCCCAGCAGCGGCTCGCCCGGGGCGCCGACCGCCGGCCGTCCCGCCAGCGCAATATGCACCGCAAAGTCGTCCTCACCCTTCATAAAGTCCCTCGTCCCATCGATCGGGTCGATGATCCAGCAGAACGGCGTCTCGAGCCGCGCCTCCTCCTTGCAGGTTTCCTCGGTGAGGAAGCTGAAGCGTTCGGCGGGGTAGCGGCTGCGGAGGAAATCGACGATCGCATGGTCCGCGGCGATATCCGCCTCCGTCGCCGGGCCCTCGCCCTCCTTTTCGAACACCTCGAAGCTCCCCTGGAAGAAGGGCTCAATCGCGCGCCACGCCTCCAGCGCCGCCTCCCGCGCCATCTCCAGCGCCTCGTCCAACTCTTTGTCCGTTAGCACGCTTGTCCTTCCCAATGCCAGCCGTTCTTGACCTTGATCGATGGTCCAGTCTCCATTTTGTCACGTTCCGCCGCGAGCGAAATTGCTGCCCCCAGGAGCCGGCCATGCCCGCCCGACTCAAGTCCCCCCACCTCCTCAAGGAAGGCCAGACGGTGGGCCTCATCGCCCCCTCGAGCCCGGTCTTTAACAAGGAGGAGATCCCCGGCGGCATCCGCGCCCTCGAGGAGCTTGGCCTCAAGGTCAAGGTCTACCCCTCCGTCCACGAGCAGGCGGATTACCTCGCCGGGCCGGACAAGCGCCGCGCCAGCGACCTTCGCAATGCCTTCCTCGATCCGAAAATCGCCGCCGTCGTCTGCATCCGCGGCGGCTATGGCGCCTCGCGCCTCCTCGGCATGATCGACTGGCGGGAGATCGGCCGCACCCGCAAGCCGCTCCTTGGCTTCAGCGACATTACCTCGCTCCACGGCGCTCTCCAGTCCCGCGCCGGCCTCGTCAGCTTTCACGGTGCCAACGCCGGATGGTTGGCCAAACGCGACAAGGCCACCGCCATCATGCAGGACAATCTCCGCCAGTTTCTCTTCCACGGCTGGAGCGGCTTTTCCTTCCGCGAGGCCTGTGGCAAGGCCTTCAATCCCCAACCCTTTCGCAAGGGCCGCGCGCGCGGCCGCATCTTCGGCGGCAACCTCAGCCTCTTCGCCGGCCTTGTCGGCACCCCCTACCTGCCCAAACACCGCGAGGTCGTCCTTTTCATCGAGGAGATCGGCGAGAAAGTCTACAAGCTCGACCGTTTCCTGACCCAGATCATGCTCGCGGGTTACTTCGACAATGTGACGGGCATCGTCATTGGCGACATCCGCAACTGCGAGCCCGGGCGCGGCGACGCCGACGACGCCCTGACCGTCCTCGAGCGATGCCTCAGGCCCCTGCGCAAGCCGATCCTCGCCGGCTTGCCCGTCGGCCATTGCCGCCCCACATGGACCATCCCCCTTGGTGCCGAGGTCGAACTCGACGCTACCGGCGGGGACCTGCGTCTGCTGTAAATCCGCCCCTCACTGGACGCATCCCCGCAGGTCGATCGGCCAACGGTCGATGATCGTGGCCTCGCGGAGGACATGATACGCGTCGTGCAGGTTCACCGTCGGATCGCAGTGGGAAACCACCAGTTCCAGCCGTGTGCCCACCGGCGGGAGCGCCCCGCCCCCGCTCGTCAGCTTGCCGTACTCATCGCCAAACCAGTCATAGCGCAGGTGCTCGTACCCCGGCGTATGGACGCGGGGAGGCGGGCCATCCCTGTAGAGCGCCTTCATTCCCGCATCGACCACCACATGGTCGGGATCGCAGGCGGTCACCACCGTGGTCAGTACGCGGAGCGCCTGGGCAAAGTGGTCGAAGGCCCCGCCATCTTTCGCCCCGACCGCCCGATACTGCTCGTCCATGAACAGGTACGACCCCACCTGCAGCTCCGTCACCTCGTGGATTTCCACGTCGATATCGAAGGTTCCGGTGCCCGACGTGCTGAGGACCGTGGCGGTGGGTTCGATGGAGCGGACATGGCCGATCAGTTCGCGTGCGGGCGCCAAGGCGCCGAGGGAGGCCGCTCGTCGCTCCTGCCAACCCTCCACATGCTGCACGTGGCCGGCGTAGGCCTGGACGCCGCGGAGCATGAGGCGCGGTTCCGCCGCGATTGCCCTCGCAATTTCCTGCGCCGCCGCCGGGGGCGCCCCATGGCGCCGCAGCCCCACGTCGAGGTCCACCAGCACCGGCAACGGCCCCACCACCCCCTCCAGCTCCGCCCGCCACAACTCGATCTGCATCGGATGGTCGATGACCGCGAGCACGGACACACCATGGCGGTGAAGATGGGCGAGGCGGGCCACCTTCTGTCGCGTGGCCAGCGGCCCCGTCACCAGCAGGTTTCCCACTCCCGCGGAGGCCAACCGCTCCGCCTCCGACACCTTCGCCACGGCGAAACCCTGCGCACCGAACTCCAGGTGGAGCAGGGCCACCCGGCTCGACTTGTGGGTCTTCACGTGGGGGCGGCCGGCCTTCTTATGGGCGGCCAGATGATCACGCATGGCCGCCAGATTCTTCCGTACGAGCGGCAGATCGAGGAGGAGCGAGGGAGTGTCGAGGTCGGCAAGGGGGAACGGCGAGGGGGTCATTCCAAGACGGCTTTCCGCACGGCCGCCACCCGCTGCGGGGGGACAGCGCGTGCCTCATTTCCCCAATTGCTGCGTATGTACGTCAGGACCGCCGCCATCTCCTCGTCCGACAGGTAGTCAAACGGAGCCATGATATCGCTGTACTCCCCGGACTCGGGAAAGCTCTTCCCTCCCACGCCGATTCCCACCAGCATCATCTTGATCAGGTAGTCCGGGTCGCCGCTCACCACATCCGTGTCGGACGCGTGGAGAGACGGATAAGAATAGGGCACGCCGCGCCCATTGTCCGAGTGGCAGTTCCGGCAATGCATGGTGTACAGTTCGGCGCCGAATTCCGGCTTCATCCACTCGGCGTCCGTCTGCTGGTTGGGGGGTGGGGACGCGCCGGTCTGCTGCTGGTCCTGGGGTGGATGACAGGCGACAAGCAGGGTTGTGAGAAAAAGAGCTGTAGCGCGTCCACAACACATAGTGCCGTCATTTCACCTGCTGATCGAGTTGGCAAGTCACAAGCGGCGTTCGCGGGATCGCTTGGCAACTTCTTCAGGTTTACAGGGAGAAAAGTAGAAATATCAAGAAAACAAAACTGTTTCCAAGGCGACCCGCTGGTTGGGGAGGTAAGGGTGGTTGAGCCAGTCGAAGGCCGCGACCAGACGGGCCGCTTCCTCGGCGAGTTCCGCCGCGGGCGGGCGTGCCGCCTCCACCAGGTCGCGGTTGTCCCGATGCACCAGCAGGTCGTCGCGATCCGGCGCCACCGCCCGCACCAACCGGTCGCGACAGAAACTCGTCAGCAGCCAGAGCGTTTCCGCCAAGCGTGCGTCGCGCGGCCCCGCCAAACGCGCCGCGGCCGACGGCACCGCACACCACCCGTAGCGATCCACCTCGAGCCGCGCATCGAAGACTGACCGCCGCCGCTCGAGCAGGGCCGACTCCAACGCCGCCAACGACACCCCCACACGTCCCTCGCTCAGCCTCGCCGTCACCCCCGCCAATTCCCCCTCCATTCCCTCCCTCTCCACCAGCATCCCTGCCAGGTCTCCCACCGCCATCGGGCCCATGGGCACCGTCATGCATCGCGAAAGAATCGTCGGCAGCATCCCGCTCGCCCGCTCCGCCGTCAGGATCATGACCAGATACCCCGGTGGCTCCTCGAGCAGCTTGAGCATCGAGTTGCCCCCCTCCTGGGTGATTGTGTCCGCGCCAAAGATCACAACCACGCGAAAAGCCCCCTCGACCGGTGGCGTGTTCGCCGTCTCCTGCAGCGCACGGACCTGATCCACCACGATGCCGCGCCGCCCCCCGGCCGGTTCCACCACCGTGAAATCCAGGTAGGCCGTGTTCACGTGGCGGCCGTTCTTGTCGTACTCCGGCGGGTAGGACGCCTCCACAAGGCGGCGGACCCGCGGATCGTAGCCGGAAAAGGTGGGCCGTTGGGTCGGCGGGGGCAGGCGGGGGTCCACCGGTGGGG
>CAYQTO010000083.1:0-15630 GCA_964420455.1 uncultured Candidatus Sumerlaeota bacterium
GGCCGACCTGCCGGCGGATCGGCGCTTCGGCGGCGAGACCAGCGCCCGCCAGGTATTCGACCGCCTCGCCGGCACCTGGACGTATTGGGGCTGGAAGGCCGGCTACTTCGATTCGGAAGCCGACGCCAGCGCCTTCCACGACGAGCTGCGCTACATGCTGGCGACCCAGAAATGCGCCCCCAACTCGCCGCAGTGGTTCAATACCGGCCTCAACTGGGCCTACGGAATCGACGGTCCGGCGCAGGGGCACTTTTTTGTCGACGAGACCACCGGCGAGACGCATGCGTCGACCTCCGCCTATGAACGCCCGCAGCCACACGCCTGCTTCATCCAGAGCATCGAGGACGACCTCGTCAACGAAGGCGGCATCATGGACCTCTGGGTCCGCGAGGCGCGGCTGTTCAAGTATGGTTCCGGGTCGGGCACCAACTTCTCCAACCTGCGCGGCGAGACCGAACCACTTTCCGGCGGCGGCAAGTCTTCCGGCCTGATGAGTTTCCTCAAAATAGGCGACCGCGCGGCGGGTGCCATCAAGTCCGGCGGCACGACCCGCCGGGCGGCGAAGATGGTCGTTGTCGACGTCGATCACCCGGACATCGAGAAGTTCGTGAACTGGAAGGTCGAGGAAGAGCAGAAGGTGGCGGCCCTGGTCGCCGGCTCGCGGCTGGCCAGGAAGCATCTCAACGCTGTGATGGCGGCATGCCACGAGGCGGAGGCCGACGCGGACACTGGCGCCGCGCCGCGCACCGATCCCAAACGCAATCCGGCGTTGAAACGGGCACTGAGGGCGGCGAAAAGGGACATGATCCCCGATTCCTACATCCGCCGCGCCATGGAACTCGCCGAGCAGGGCTACGACCATATCGAGGTGCCGGTCTACGACGTCGACTGGGATTCGGAAGCCTACCTCACCGTTTCCGGGCAGAACGCCAATAACAGCGTCCGCGTCTCCAACGCGTTCCTCGAAAAGGTTCAGCAGAACGCTGATTGGGAGCTGATTCGCCGCACCGATGGCGGCGTCGCCAAGCGCGTCAAGGCGCGGGAGTTGTGGAACAGCATCGCCGAGGCCGCCTGGCAGTGCGCCGACCCCGGCCTGCAGTACGATACCACCATCAACGACTGGCACACCTGCCCGGAAAGCGGCCGCATCAATGCGTCGAACCCGTGTTCCGAGTACATGTTTCTCGACGACACGGCGTGCAATCTCGCTTCCCTCAACGTGCTGACCTTCCAGCGCGAGGATGGCAGCCTCGACGTCGAGGCGTTCGAACACGCGGTCCGCCTGTGGACCGTCGTCCTCGAAATCTCGGTGATGATGGCCCAATATCCGTCGCGCCGCATCGCCGAGCGCTCTTACGAATTCCGCACCCTCGGCCTCGGCGTCGCCAACATCGGCGGCTACCTGATGGCCGCCGGCATCCCCTACGACTGCGCCCAGGCGCGCGGCACGGTGGGCGCCCTGTGCGCGCTGATGAACGGCGTCACGTACGCCACCTCCGCCGAGATGGCAAGCGAGCGAGGGGCGTTCCCCCGCTTCGCCGAGAACCGCGCGGCGATGCTGCGGGTGATGCGCAACCACCGCCGCGCCGCCCATAGCGAACCCCGGGATTACGAAAAACTCGCAGTGCTGCCGGTGCCGCTGGACGCCGGCGCCGTCGCCGACACGCCCCTGGTCGACGCCGCCCGTGCCGCCTGGGACCGCGCCCTCGAGTTGGGCGAGGCGCACGGCTACCGAAACGCGCAGACCACCGTCATCGCCCCCACCGGCACCATCGGCCTCGTCATGGACTGCGACACCACCGGCATCGAGCCCGACTTCGCCCTCGTCAAGTTCAAGAAGCTCGCCGGCGGCGGCTACTTCAAGATCATCAACCAGTCGGTCCCCAACGCCCTCCACCGCCTTGGCTATACGAGGGACGAGATCGACGCCATCATCGCCTATACACGCGGCACCCTCAGCCTCGACGGCGCCCGCTACATCAACGCCGAGACCCTCCGCACCAAGGGCTTCACCCAGGAGATGATCGACCGCGTGAACGCCGCCCTCCCCGGCGCCTTCTCCATCAACTTCGTCTTCAACCGATACACACTCGGCGAGGACAACTGCAAGAAGCACCTCAAACTCACCGAGGAGCAGCTCAACGACTGGAGCTTCGACCTCCTCGGCTACATCGGCTTCACCAAGCAGCAGATCAAGGAGGCCAACGACTCGATCTGCGGCCGCATGACCGTCGAGGGGGCGCCCCACCTCCGCCCCGAGCACTATGCCGTCTTCGACTGCGCCAACAAGTGCGGCGAATACGGCAAGCGCTACCTCTCCGCCGAAAGCCACATCCACATGATGGCCGCCGCCCAGCCTTTCATCAGCGGTGCCATCAGCAAGACCATCAACATGCCCAACGAGGCCACCATCGACGACGTCAAGTCCGCCTACATGCTGTCCTGGAAGAACATGCTGAAGGCGAACGCGCTCTATCGCGACGGGTCGAAGCTCAGCCAGCCCCTCAACACCACCTCATTGGACATGGACGACGTGGCGGAGGAGGAGGAAATCGCCCTGACCTCAGACACGTCCCCCGGCAAGGTCGCCGAGCGCATCATCTACCGTTACATCAGCCGCCGCCGCCGCCTCCCCGACCGCCGCGCCGGCTACACCCAGAAAGCCGTCATCGGAGGCCACAAGGTCTTCCTCCGCACCGGCGAATACGAGGACGGAACCCTCGGCGAAATCTTCATCGACATGCACAAGGAAGGCGCCGCCTTCCGCTCCCTCATGAACAGCTTCGCCATCGCCGTCTCCCTCGGACTCCAGCACGGCGTCCCCCTCGAGAAGTTCATCGAAATCTTCACCTTCACCCGCTTCGAGCCCAACGGCATGGTCTCCGGCAATCCCCACATCCGCATGGCCACCTCGGTTATCGACTACATCTTCCGCGAGCTCGCCATCAGCTACCTCGGGCGAACGGACCTCGCCCACGTCTCGCCGGAAGACCTCCGTCACGACTCCGTCGGCATGAAGAGCAAGCACCGCGACGAGGTAGACTTCGACGCGGAGGAGGAAGAGGTCTTCATTCACGACGCCGACGAGGAGTTCTTCGACCCGAAGGGCATCCGGCCGGACTCGGCGCACATGAACCCGCTGGAGCAGAAGGAGCCCTCCCCCGGAGGCTCCTCCGCGGGCACGACGACCGCGCCGGCGGCCCTCGCCAGCGAGAAGAAGCACCACACCCGTCAGGGCGGCATCCTCACCCGTTCCGAGCTCCAACGCCAGGCGAAGCTCAAGGGCTACGTGGGCGAGCCCTGCGGCGCCTGCGGCTCTTGGACCCTAGTTCGCAACGGCACCTGCCTCAAGTGCGAGACCTGCGGCAGCACCACCGGCTGCAGCTGAACCGCGCCTCCCCTCCACCGTTCCCGCGTCGGCCCTCCCGCAACCATCGGGAGGGCCGATTTACATTCATCCTTGACCTGCCCGGACCCATGGACATGCTCCTCGCTTCCGGCGCCGTGCCGGAGTCCGTGGCCCGGTAGCTCAGTTGGTAGAGCAGCGGACTGAAAATCCGCGTGTCGGCGGTTCGATTCCGCCCTGGGCCACCACGATCACCCCCCATGCGATTCCCTCCCTCGACAGGTCCACGGGTCTGCCGTGGCTCGCACGCTTTCCATTTCCCCCGCACCCCGGGCCGTTATCGTCGTCAAACCCCAATCAGAGGAAAGACTGCATGACCCCCGAACAGCTGTTCATGATGGATCGCGAAACCGAGTCCCGCTGGGCGAGCTTCGAAAACCCGGAGGGGGGGAAGGGCGCCGGGGCCCGGACAAACCGCGGCGCCAAGGGGAGCGCGTTTCGCCCCCTGCCCCATGGGGGATCGCATGTGCTCGCGTCTATACGGGGCTGTGGCATCATCCGCCAGGTGTGGATGACGTTCTCGGACAGGAGCCCGGCGGTGCTCCGCGGGGTGCGGCTGGACATGTTCTGGGACGATTCGCCGACGCCGGCGGTGTCGGTCCCCGTTGCGGATTTCTTCGGCTCCGTCCATGGGCTCAGTCGCCCCTTCGAGAATGCGTACTTCATGAACCCGGAGGGCCGGTCGCAAAATGTCCGGATCCCGATGCCATTTCGCAAAGCCGCCCGCATCGTGGTGACGAATGAATCGGGGCGCGACATCGAGCTGTTTTTCTATGACGTGCAGTACACGCTGCACCGGTCGCTGCCGGACGAAGCGCTGTTTTTTCACGCGCACTGGCGACGGGAGAATCCGACAACCGTCGGCCGGGACTTTCAATTGCTCCCGCAGGTGCACGGAGCAGGGCGCTTCCTCGGTTGTCATGTGGGGGTGATCGAGCCGCCGGAGGACACCGGATGGTTTGGCGAGGGCGAGTTCAAGGCGTGGATCGACGGGGATGGCGAATGGCCCACCATCGTTGGAACGGGGACGGAGGACTACATCGGGACCGCGTGGGCGCAGGGGGCGTTCGTCCAACGGGAGTCGGGCTGTTGGAAAGCGGGATATACAGACACGGGGAAGGACGGCGTGTGGTCCTTCTATCGGTACCACACGGATGCGCCGATCTATTTCCATCGCGATCTCCGGATCACCGTCCAGCAGATCGGCGGCCAGCCGAAGGCCGACGTGCTCGCCATGCGCGAGAAGGGCCGGCCCCTGGAGATCATCACCCTCGGCATCCCCGGCGGTCAGATCAACCTGTTGGAAAAATCGCCGGAGGAACGGGAGGCGCTCCTCGCCGATCCCGTCTATACGATGCACACGAACTACTACCGGTCCGACGACGTGTGCGCGGTGGCGATGTTCTATCTGGATCGTGCGGAGGGGGCACTGCCACCACTTGGTGATCCGGCGGAGCGGCTGGCGGGTCTGCCCGCGGAGAAGTGACGGGCACGCCCCGGGAGCAGAAGGCTCCCGGGGCGCGCATTCCCAGGACGCTACTTGCTCGACCGCATCGCCATCATTGCGGAATGGACGTGGTCGATCAGCGAGGCGTAGATGTTGGGGACGGGGGCGATATAGACGCGGCCGCTTCCCTCGATGACGTTGACGAGGCCCTCGCCGGAGGCAAAGGAGCCGAGGAGGCTTTTGGTGGCCTTCTGGACGGAGAAGTTGAGGTGGGCCTGGCGGGCAACGGCGAAGCGGCCATCGACGACGAGGCGGTCGTTCTGGAGGTCGACGTACTCGAGCGGGCCGGGCGCCTGCAGCATGACCATGCCCTGACCGGAGATTTTTGTCTGGAACCAGCCCTCGCCCCCCATAATGCCGGTAACCGCCTTGTTGCGGAAGGCGCCCACCTCTATGGTGGCATCGGAGCACACATAGGCCCCGCGGTCGAGGATCCACTCGTAACCCGGCTGAACCTCCAGGGGCATGTACTCGCCAAAGATCGGCGGGCCAAAGTAGATCTCGCCGGTGCCCGTGTAGGTTGGCTTGAAGACGGTCTCGGAGGTGACCATCGATTTGAGGAATCCGCCGGCGGTGGGGGCGGGTGTTTCAATCTTGATCTGGCCGCGGAGGTAGTGGAGCGCGCCGGCCTCAGCACGCACGGTTTCGTTGTTGATCGTTGCCTTGATCATCTTCAGGCCCTGCTTTTCCACCACTTCGAACGTTGCCATGGTCGCCTCCTTGGGCGCTGGGGTCAGGGGTTAGAGTTTGATGTCGAACCACAGGAAGCGGACCGTCGGGCGACCGTCCTTATGGCCGCCGCCGATCATCGTCCATAGCGGTCCACTCCGGGCATTCTCGAGAGTCCCCTCGGTGTCCTCGTTGCGCACGTCCTGCCAGAGGAGGCCGCCCAGGAGCAGACGGTGCCGTCGGGTTCCAAGGAGCTCGACGATGAGATCCGGCTTGGCGCCCGACTCCCCGTCAGGAGCGACAGAAGGGTCGGGCTGGCTTTCTATCAGGCGGGTTCGCGGGCTCTTGGAATAGTGGAATCCGAGAAAACCGAAGAGCGGGCCGTGGGAGACGGTCTTGCTCGAGCCGTCGCTTTCCTCGGCGTGGATATCCATCCAGAGGAACATGCCCGGAAGGCCGCCGAGGGCGAGGGGGAGGGCAACATAGCCGGTGGAGGTGGACTGCTCGTCGGCACGTTCGAGCTTGGCGACGAAGGGGCCGAGACTCCAGAGGACGTTGAAGATGCGGGCGCGGGCACCGGGGCCCTCCATCCTGTAGCGACCGAACAAAAGCGGGACCCCATCGGCATCAAAGGTGTAGGGCGCCATGGTGGGGCTGGAACCCTTGTCGAAGTCCGTCGCCCAAAATGGGTAGGCCACGAGGCCGCGCTCGGCAATGGGGCGGGACTCCCCCTCCGTATAGACAAATTCGGCAAAGCGGACGCGGATCGGCAGGAGCAGTACCGAGAGGAGGTCGTTATAGTCGATCGCCTGGACACGGGCAGTGCGTGTTTCCTTGTCGACCTGGATGCTGCGGACGCTGAACTGGGCGGGGAGGAGCCAGACGCGCGAGCTCGCCTTGTTGACGCGGGCGCGGGGGGATTCGTCGACACGGGTCCAGAGCATGTCGTCCATCCGTCCGCCGCCGGGAATGCCGACACCGCGAAGGGACCGGTCGCCTGAGGTTGCATGGCAGCCCCCCGCCACCACCACCAGCGCAGCCAGACAGACAGCCAAGACCGCTCGCGTCAGCAATCGCCGCATAAGGGATTCTCTCCGGTTTTGGAATCGAGTCATTGGGTGGTTGGGGGCCGGGGCGAGGGAAACCGAATTCTCGCGCTGGTGCGCCAGAATCGGCGACATAACGGATCGGCAAAATATCTTCTTGCTGTTTGGCATCGGTGTCCTGAATTTGAGTGTTCACATTTCGGGAGCGAGCCCCCCATGAAGAAACGTTTCAAGCTTATTTCCTGCGAAGTCTTCACCCGCGAATTGTGTCGCGCCGTCTCCGAGTCGCCGCACGAGGTCGACCTGCAGTTTCTGCCCAAGGGACTTCACGATCTTGGGGCGCAGGCCATGGTCGAGGAGGTTCAGCGCACGCTCGACGACGTCAACGAGTCGCTGTATGACGCGATCCTGTTTGGCTACGGTATGTGCAACAACGGGCTGGTGGGAATCCGCGCCCGGCACATCCCGCTGGTGGTGCCGCGGGCCCACGACTGCATCACCATCTTCCTGGGCAGCAGGGACCGCTACCTGGAGGAGTTCAACCGGGCGCCGGGCACCTACTACCTGACGACCGGTTGGGTGGAGCGCGGCTCGTCGACCCATGCCACGCTGCCGTCGCAGCTCTCGCTCAACACGCAGACCGGCCTGGACCGATCCTTTGAGGAGTTCGTGGAGGAGTTCGGCGAGGAGGAGGCGGAATATCTCTGGGACATGCTTGGGCGGCAGACGGCCCACTACGAGCGGCTGGTCTTCATCGAGATGGGGGTGGAACCGGATGACAGCGCGGAGGTGGAGGCGCGTCGCCGTGCGGACAAGAACGGCCTCGCCTTCGAGAAGCTTCGCGGATCGATGACGATTCTCGAACGCCTTGTCCGTGGCGAATGGGACGATGACTTTTTGGTGGTGAATCCGGGAAACGCCATCGCGGCGGACTATCTGGGGGGAATCGCCAAGGCCGTCCCGGCGCCTCCGGAGAGCTTTCCCGGGGTCTCTCCCGAGGCTATTTGACGAGTTCGATCTTGGGCTGCGTTTCCCCGCTCGCGTGGGTGTTGAGCTTCGCGAACACGAGTCGCCCGGCGTTGGTCTGCATCATCGAGGTCACCTCGATGGGAATCGTCTCACCGAGATGCTGGCTCGCTTCGTCCACGACCACCATGGTCCCATCCTCCAAGTGGCCTACGCCCTGACGGGGATCCTTTCCAGCCTTCTTGACGGTAAGCATCAACCGGTCGCCGATGTTGAGCGTAGGACGCAGCGCCGCCGAGATGGCGTTGATGTTGATCGACCGCACTTGGTGAAGAGAGGCGACCTTCGTCAGGTTGAAGTCATTCGTCAGGATGGTGGCGCCGAACTCCTTGGCGAGGCTGATCAGCTTGTGGTCGACATCGGGAGCATCCGGAAAGTCCTTCTCGATCAGTTGGAAGGGGACGATTTCGCGGAGCTCCTCGAGATGGTCGAGCCCCTTCCGGCCGTTGTGGCGTTTGATGGCGTCCTTCGAATCCGCCAGGGTCTGGAGTTCGTCGATGATGAAGCTCGGAACAATCGGGTCGTAGCGCAGGACCCCCATGGCAAACAGATCCTGAACCCGGCCATCGATGATAACCGAACTGTCGATGAGGACGGCGTCCTCGCGCGGATTCGTCAGGAAGAAGCGAAAGCGGGAGACGGAAATGCGGTCCGCGTTGCGGAGCGCCAGCACGATCCCAAAGTACATGAAGAGCAGGTTGGAGACCGCGTTCAGACCCTCGACGCTGCCCACCATGCTTTCCGGAAAGGTGTCGCGGAAGAGTCGGGAAAAGGCGAGGCCGGCGAAGGCGCCGATCATCCCCAGGAAGACCTTCTTGGCCGACACCGCGCGAGTGGCATATTCGAGGAGAACGAAAAAGAGGGAAAATCCGAACGCGAAAATCAAAAACTCGGTCCCGCGGTCGCCCTGCGCGCTCCCCACCCAATACCCGCAAAGGGTCATTGTCAGTACAAACAGGGTCCTGACGATCCAGATAGGGTCCATGGTGCGAAGATGCTTCTCCTGACAAACCCGGAGGCGAACCCGATGCCAACCACCGCATGCGTGGTTTGACAAGGGAGACCAAAGGACTCCAAGACAGGCAATCTCAAAGTCATGCATCACATGAAATTCTGTTCTGGGCAGAGGTGATCCGGTCCATGGGGAGGCTGCGGGAGCCCTGAACCAAGCCTTCCACCGATCCGAAAAGGCCCGCATCGCGGAGCCGGCCCGCGGCAGACGCGGGGAAAGTGACGGGACGGGGACTCGGGCAGGAGGCCGATTCCTGTGGAAATCCCCGCCGCCGGAGATGATTCTTTCCAGCATCTTCTTCGGGTGACATTGCCATGTCGAACTCGCCGGAACGGGTCATCGGGGGCGTGGCGTTGCAGGACTGCCTCGCCGAATGCAGATGGGGACGGGTTTGGCGCGGCCAGGCGGACGGCGAGTGGCGGCTCGTCCTCCTGTATTCCGCCGAGGCGTTGCCGCTCTCTCCCGACGAACGCGCCGCCCTCGAGGCCTGGCAACGGGTGGGGGGAACGGACGCGGCCCCGATGCTGGCCCGCATCCTCGACATTGGCGAAGGCCCCGAGCCGTACCTCGTTCTCGGAGACCCGGGCGGCAAAACAGTGCGTGCGGAGTTTCCCCCCGGCCGACATGGGTTGGTGGACCGTATGCGCGCCGCGCGGGACATCGCCAAGGCCTGCGTCATTGCGGCCGCACACGGGGTGCCGCTGGCCGCCGTGACGCCCGATTCCGTGGTGGGATCCGGCTCGCCGGACGCGGAGGCCCATTGGGTGCTCCTGCCGGTCGGGCTCCAGGCCCCGGCAACGGTCGAGCTCGCCTGCGACGGACGGTACCTTGCGCCCAGTCTCCCGCAGGAGCCGGACGCCTGGCGGGACTTCCATCCGGCCTCCTACGCCGCGGGCTGGTTGGCGGTGGAGTTGGCCGCATCGGACTGGGGCCTCCCCCGCGAGCCGGCCCGACTCCCCGAATGGGTTCGCTGGAAACGTCTGCGCACGCTGCTGGGAAATGCCCTCCTGCCGAGCCAGGGCCACTTTGGGGATCCGAGGCTCCTCCAGCTCGGGCTCGATCACTGGCTGAAGTACGATTCCAGCGAGGACCTCCGCGAGGCGGACCGGGAGGAGCGCGCCGGTCGGCTGCCCCCCTGGCGGATCTGGCTCGAGGACAACCGGCTGCTCCTGGTGCAGGGAGGAATCGCGGGCGCGGTCCTCCTTTTCCTTATCGGAATGTTCCTGATCGGACCCCGCCTTTTCGTGGCTGAAAATACAAATCGGACTCCCTATGGCGTCACGAACCTTTTCTGGGAGGCGATGATCGACGGAGACGTGGATCAGGCGCAGGAATTCACGATCGATTCGGCAACGGCGCAGGCACCGGCGCTTCTCGCCGCCATTCGACGAATGGAGGAGCAGAATCTCGCAAGTCGCTTCACCTCAGCGGTCCCGCAAGTGCGCGGCGCCGGCCAGACAAGAACCGTGGCGGTGGACCTGCGCGGTGAGGCCGGAGATGTGTTCATGCGGGCGGAAATGGTTCTACGGGGCAACTCGATGGGCGAATGGGAGGTTCAGCAATTGCTTTTTGAGCCGCTCCGCGAGGCAGGGGACTAAGGGGAAACCCCGAACATTCCTCCATGGGAAACCGAAAGCACAAGGCTTGGGAAATGGCTTACCCTTTTCCCGGCGGAATACCCTTGGCAGACTTCGAATTTCACAATTGGGCAGAATAATCTCCCTCCAGAATGCCGCCTGAAGTACTGTGGTCATTGAACTTAGTAATGGCCCGAGATGTCTCTCCCGATAGGCGGATCAAGTTGGCACTTGCGGTGCATTTACCTAGCTCGACCTCAGCGGCACAGACCCGCACAAACTCAAAGGAGCTTCGACACATGACTCGTCGCGCCAAAGGCTTCACCCTCGTTGAAATCATGATCGTGGTCGCCATCATCGGCATCCTGATCGCCATCGCCGTCCCCTCCTTCCTCCGCGCCCGCGAGATTTCGCGCCGCAACGCCTGCCAGGAAAACCAGAGCAAGATCGACGGCGCCAAGCAGCAGTGGGCGCTTGAGACCAGCGCCCCCGCCGACTCCACCCCGACCTGGACGGACCTCGTTGGCGCCACCGCCTACATCCGCAAGAGCCCCGCGTGCCCCTCGTCCGGCACCTACACCATCAACGACATGACGACGGATCCGTCCTGCTCGCTCGCCAGCCAGGCTCAGTTCCCCCACACCTTCCCGCAGGGCACCTGATCCTAGCCCAAACGGGCTTGCATCAGCCACAACCAGCGGGGCGGACTTCGGTCCGCCCCGCTTTCCTTTTGCCCTCCACCTGTCCATCCAGGACAACGTGATTCGCCACTTACAACCGTTGAGGTCCAAGCTCCCATGGTTCCGGAACCCCTCCACGCTGCCCTTATCCACCTACCGATTGTGGCGCTGATCGCCGGGATGGCTTACGCCCTTGTTTCCGCGTTCACCGAGCGGGCCGGGGCGCCACTCCACTCGGCGATCTTTCTCGGGCTCGGCGCCCTCGGGGCCCAGGCTGCCTACTTCTCCGGCGAGGCCGCCGCCGAACAGATGAACTTCGTCACGGCGGAGATGCAGGAGGTCGTGGCGCTCCACGACTACGTCTCCGGACTGGTGAAGTGGGGCTCCCTGGCGGCCTTCGTCGCCGCGCTCCCGGGAGTCCTCCTGATTGCAAAGAAGCCGCTGCTGGCCAGGGGCTTGCGCTTTGGCGCGGCCTTTTTCGCCCTCGTCACGCTGGTGCCGCTTGTCTATACGTCCCACTTGGGCGGACGGCTCTCGCACGAGTTCAACTACGGGCCGCAGGCTTTCGCCGAGCAGCCCCCGGCCGAGATGCTCCAGCCGCTCGAGCTGGAGGATTGAGCCGCCACCCGCATTCTGGCGACGCCGTAACCTTCTGATAATGTTGGCCCCTCCATCGTAATCCCACCAATCTGACGGGATACAGACGTTGCGAACCTTCTCCATTCGGCCAGCGCGGTTGCTTGCTTTCCTCTGGATGTTTGTCGCTGTAACGGTCGCCAGCGGGAAGACGGTGTCCGAATCCGGGGAGGAACGGGAGGACCCGGGGGTGGCCAGCCCGCCGGTGGAAGAGGGGCCGAGGAAGGATGCCGGTGTGAGGTGGGAGGACAGCATCGGGAAGGCAACGGCGAAGCAGGAGGATGCCTGTGTGGTGGAACGAGTGGGCTTGCGGGGGCGTGTTGTCGCCCGCAACCGGCCAAACGTGTATGTCCTGGCGGATGGGACAGGACGGCTGATGGTGAACGCGGGGCCGGCGGCCAGCCACACGGTGCGGCTTGCATTGGGGGAAAGGGTCGAGGTCGTGGGGCTGTTGAAGTGTCATTGCCAGCCTGGCCTGGTAGACGAGCAGAGCTGGGAGCTCATCCTGGAGAAGGTCGCCTTTGAGGACGGGACAGAACTGGAGATTCCCGAGGGGAGCGACCGGGAATCCGCCGCGAGCGGGGACTGGCTTGATGACGGCGCGACGCCCCGTGAGAAACGGGGGCGGAAGTGGATGCCGATCGGTCAGGTTCGCGAAGAGGGTTCCTACGACCAGAAAGTGACCATTCGCGGCCGGGTGATCCGCCACGAGGAGGACAACGAATTCAAGGTGGCGGACGGGACCGGGGCGATCCTTGTGGACGCGGGGCCAGGCTGGTACCGGCGGATTCGCCCGCCGCTGGGGTCCGTCGTGGAGGTGGAGGGCGAGGTGGACTTCGCGAAGTCCGGAGAGAGGGAGATCGACGCCTTCCGTCTGCTCTGCGAAGTTTTGGGTGATGTGCGGGTGCGAGGGGAAGGTCGCCCTCCCTGGGCAGGGGGGCCTTTTGAGGAAGATGAGGAGGACGACGACTGAGCGATGCGGGTTCTGATCGTGGAGGATTCCCGCCGAATCCGGGAAACCACCGCGAAGGGGCTGCGCCGGGCGGGCCTCATCGTGGATACGGCGGAGGAGGGCGAGGAGGGGCTGTGGAAACTCCGGAGCGGAGAGTATGACGCGGTGGTGCTGGACCTGATGATGCCGGGGATGGATGGGTGGGAGGTTCTGGAGCGTTTGAGATCCGAAGGCAACGAGGTTCCCGTGCTGATCCTGACGGCGCGAGATGGTTTGGACGAGAAGGTGAGGGGGTTGGGGGTTGGCGCGGACGACTATCTGACGAAGCCGTTTCACTTCGAGGAACTGAAGGCGCGGTTGGAAGCGCTGGGGCGGCGGCGACGGGGGATCACCCGGAACGTGCTGGAGGCGGGGCCGCTGCGGATGGATCTGGGCGAACGGCGGGTCTGGCGGGAAGGCGAGGAGATCGATCTGAACCCCCGCGAGTTCAATCTTCTGCGGGTGCTGATGTTGCGCCCGGGGGAAGTGCTCAGCCGGACGGAGATCGAACAGGCGATCTACGATGACCGGGCCGAGCCCATGAGCAACGTCGTCAATGCCTCGATTTCAATCCTGCGGAGCCGCCTCGACCGGGAGGGGGAACCCAGCCTGGTGGAAACGCGACGGGGCATGGGCTATCTGTTGCGGGTAACGGGTGGTCCCATCCCTTGAACGGGGGAAGGTCGATCCGTGGTCGGCTGACGGCGCTTCTCGGCCTGGGGCTGGCGGCCATGGCCGCGGTCACGCTCGGTCTGACGGGACTGGTGGGCACGCGGGGCATGGAGCACGGGCTGGATAGCGCCATTCGGCTCAAGCTTGAAACCCTGATGGGCTTCGTCGAGCAGGACGAGGAGAACCTCGAGGTGGAGTTCGACCTCGAAAACAGCCGTCTGTTTCAGCGCGGGGAAGATGCGGACTTCTTCCAGATCCGGCTGGCGCCGGAGGAGGGGGGGACCGTTCTGGCCTATTCGGCGAGCCTGCCGGAGGGATCAGACTTCAGCGATCTGAACCCGGAACCGGGTCGGTTCGTCCAGGGGAACCGGGTGCTTCCAACCGGGCAACGGGTGCGGGTGGTTGCCACGCGGTTCGTCCCCCGGGCGAACAGGAGCTATCAACTGCGGTGGGAGGGTGATCGGGACGCCCCGCCCCTGTCCGAGGTGATCTTTGTCTATGCGCGATCGCGGGAGGAGGTGGACCGGGCGCAAGGGGTTCTGGTCACCAGCCTGGTCGCGTCGTTCGTTCTGATCGTGGCAGGAGGCGTCGCGCTGGTCTGGTGGGGGACGAACCGGGGCCTGCGACCGTTGGAGGACCTGGCGACGCAGGCACGGCGACTCGATGTGGAGGATGGTTCCGCACGGTTCCGGGTCGATTCGCCGTCGGAGGAATTGGTCACCATCGGGCAACGGCTGAACGAACTGGTGGAACGGTTGCGGGACGCGCTCGAACGCGAGAAGCGCTTTTCCAACAACGTCGCCCACGAGTTGAGGACGCCGCTCGCCGAGTTGATGGTTCTGGTGGACGTGACCCTGGAGGGGGAACCGGACGAGGAGGAGGACCGGACCGCGCTCCGGGAATGCGGTGAGGTGGCGGGACAGATGAACGTGCTGGTGAATGCGCTGCTGGACCTCGCGCGGGCGCAATCGGGCCGTTATGAGCCCTGCATCGAGGAGGTGGATATCTGTGCGCTGGCGACGGAATGCTGGAAGCCGTTCGCGCCCCTCGGGGCGGAACGAGGCCTGCGGATCAGGATGGATCATCCGGGAAGGCGCGTGCTGTCGACGGACCCGGTGCTGCTCGGGGCAATCCTGACGAACCTGCTGCGAAATGCGGTTGTCTATACAATGCCGGGAGGGATGCTCACCTGCAGAATCCACGAGGGCGAGGGGCCCTTTCTGGTCCTGAGCAACGACCAGCAGCGCCTCCATGACGAAGACCTGAGCCGGCTCGACGAGCCTTTTTGGCGGAAGACAGGACGGGAGGATCCCCCCATTGAAGGAGGGAGCCACGGGCTGGGGCTGGCGCTGGTGCGGGCCTACGCCAAACTCCTGGGGATGGTGGTCGAATTCTCCCTGCAGGAGGGGGAAGTGTTCGAGGTGCGGCTGCGGTTTCGGGAGGAGGCTCCACCGCCGGCCGCGGCGCACCGGGCCAGCGGACTCTTTCGCCGGCTTCCGCAATTTGTCGACGAACGGTAACCTTGGGATAACGTCGTTCTGCTAGGAGTTCCGACGACGACGCCGCCCAAGCCGGCTCGTCGAGAGACTCCACCAAGGAAGAGACGCATGCGCAGCAAAGCCGCACTTGTTACCTCGCTGTTGGCTGGCGGGGCGCTTCTGCTCCCCCCGGCAACGGCTCCCGGCCAGACGATGATGAATTCCGTCGGGGCACTCCTCGACGAAGGGCGCTACGACCAGATCGTGACCTTCAGTGCCACGGTGGTCCGCCAGCTGGACACAAACGAATACCTGGTTGGGGACGGCACCGGCGAAGTGGAAGTAGAAGCCGGGCCGGATTGGTACCACACAGTGGTGCTTTCCGTCGGCGAGGAAGTGACCGTGACCGGGGAAGTGGACTTCGAAGGGGGCCGAATGGAGATCGACCTCTTCGCGGTGACCCTCGAGGACGGACAGACGATCTTCATCCGCAATGAGGAGCGCCCCCCCTGGGCCAGTGGCCCCGGCGACAGTTGGGACGATGAGGAGGACTGGGACGATGATGAGGACTGGGAAGGCACGCCCGGTGCCGTGCAGGAAATCGAGGGGGTTGTGGACTCGGTAAATGCAGCGGCGGGCACCTTCACCATCGGCAGCACGGTAATTGTCACCACCGCCGCGACGGACATCGAGTTCGCCAACGGCCCGGATACGACGTTTGCCAGCATTGCGGCGGGCCAGCGGGTGGATGCCTACGGCAACTTCCAGGAGGATGGGACCTTCCTCGCCGTAGAGGTGGAGATTTATGGCGAGGGCGGCGGCACGCCGAACCCGGCCCCAACGCCCGCACCCGATCCGGATCCGGACCCGGAACCCACGCCCGGTGCCGTGCAGGAAATCGAGGGGGTTGTGGACTCGGTAAATGCAGCG
>CAYQTO010000084.1:0-15552 GCA_964420455.1 uncultured Candidatus Sumerlaeota bacterium
CCCAAGCATCGCCCCCCACCACCACGCCAGAATGCCCCCCGCAAGCCCAAACCCGATCGGCACCAGCCGCGCCAGCCACAGAGCCGGGTCCCAGTCCGTCCGATCATAATACAGAAGATAATGCCCCCAGGCGTACTGGTCGCCAGTGACCCACGGCACCAGTTCGCGGTCGTCGAGGTCGACCTCCATCGGCGACGGGGAGATCAGCTCGAGCGGCAGCACCGCCAGGACCTTCAGCAGCGGCGGGTGCTCGGGGTTCATGCGGTAGTCGCCGTGACGGACGATCGCCAGGCCGTCGCCGATGTGGGCGACCTCGTCCATGACGGGACTCTTGACCCAGGCCCCGTGGAGGGCGAGGGCGAGCCAGAGCAGCGCCGCCGCGACGCCCACCCCGTGCTCCCACGCGAATCCCGGCGGTGGCTTCATGCGGTCAGTCGGCGAAGGCCGCGTCGATCGCCTCGCCCATCAGCTCCGCCGTCCGCTCGATCTCGTCATCGGCGTGCGCGTACGAGTGAAAGTACGCCTCGAACTGTGCCGGGGGCATATACACACCGGACTCGAGAAGGTGATGGAAGTACCGGGCGTGGCGCGTCGTGTCGCAGGCGGCAGCCTGCTGCCAGCAGCGGACCTTCTCCGGCGTGAAGAACACGGTGCCCATGGACCCGACCCGGTTGAAGCTGGCCGGGTAGCCGCGTTCCTCCAGGCGTGCCGTCACCGCCTCCTCGATGAGGCGGCCGTCCTGCTCGAGCTTCGTATAGACATCCGGGTGCTCGCGGAGGAAACCGAGCTGGGCGAGCCCCGCCGCCATCCCGAGCGGGTTGCCGGAAAGGGTGCCCGCCTGGTACATCGGCCCCGCGGGCGACACCTTCTCCATCAGTTCCCGCCGTCCGCCGTAGGCCCCGACGGGAAGGCCCCCGCCGAGAACCTTGCCCAGACAGACAAGATCCGGCGTGACCCCGAATCGTTCCATGGCGCCGCCCGGCGCGAGCCGAAAGCCCGTCATCACCTCGTCGAAGATCAGCAGGGCCCCGTAGCTTGCGCAGATCGTCTTCAGTCCCTCGAGGAAGCCCGGCTCCGGCCCCACGCACCCCATGTTGCCTACCACCGGCTCGAGCATCACCGCCGCCACGTTTTCCCCGTGGGTCTTCATGAGCGCCTCGACGCTCGCGAGGTCGTTGAAGGTGGCGTTCAGCGTGGCCGCCGCGGATCCCGCCGGGACCCCCGGGCTGGTCGGCTCGCCGAGCGTCGCCATGCCGCTTCCCGCCTTCGCCAGAAACGGGTCCGCGTGCCCGTGATAGCACCCCACGAACTTGATGATAAGCTCGCGACCGGTCGCCGCCCGCGCCAGCCGGATCACCGACATGCACGCCTCCGTCCCCGAGTTCACCATGCGCACCATCTCCACCGCCGGCACCATCTCGACGACCAACTCCGCCAGCTGTACCTCCAGCTCCGTCGGGGCGCCAAAGCTCATGGCGATCTCCGCCTGGCGGCTGACCGCCTTCACGATCGCCGGGTGTTGGTGCCCCAGGATCATCGGCCCCCACGATCCGATAAAGTCGAGGTAGGAGCGGCCCTCCTGGTCGTAGAGGCGGGACCCCCGGGCGTAGGCCATGAAGGGAGGAAGACCGCCCACCGCCTTGAAGGCCCGCACGGGCGAGTTGACCCCGCCCGGCATGACCGCGAGCGCGCGGCGGTAAAGCTCCTCCGAGGTTGGGACCCGCATCGTGCTCATCCTCTTCCTTTTCCCGTGCCCGTCATCGCCGCCGCCCCAGCCTCAGGCGCCACGGCCTCAGCACGCTTTCCAGGATCACGTTGCCGCTCATCTTCGATTCGCCCTCGCGCCGCTCCTCAAAAACGATCGGCACCTCGACCACGGTGGCCCGGCGGGTCTTCGCCCGCCAGAGCATTTCCACCAGGCACGAGTTGCCGTTGCTTTCGATCGTCCCCAGGTCCATGCGGCGCAGGAGCCGCGCCCGGTACGCCCGGAAACCCGAGGTGCAGTCCTGCGCGCCAAGCCCCAGAATGGTCCGTACGTAAAGGTTCGCGAACAGGCTCAGGAGCAGCCGGCGGATCTGCCAGTTGATGACCCGCACGCCGTTTACGTAGCGCGAGCCGATCGCCATGTCGGCGTCGTCCAGCGCGGCGAACATGGCCGGCAACGCGCCCGGGTCGTGGCTGAAGTCCGCGTCCATGGTGGCCACGCGGCGCGCGCCCATTTCGAGCGCCGCCTGCAAACCATCGCGCACCGCCGTGCCGTAGCCGCGCGTGCGCCGCCGGACGATCACCCGCACGCGGGCGTCGGTTAGCCCCTCCACCGCCCTCGCCGTTCCGTCCGGCGAATTGTCATCCACCACGATCACCTGCACGTCCGGCGCATGAACGCGGATCTCGCGAATCAGCGCTGGTGCGTTCAGTCCCTCATTGTAGGTCGCGATCACGACGGCGTTCACGGGCGCTTCCTCGTCATTCACTGCATGGCCAGGGGTCCCGGGGCGCAAGGACGGAGCGGGCGGCTCGGATCTCGCATCTTACTCAAAAGCGACCAAACCCATCACGCCGCCGAGGCCACGACCGTGAGCTTCCCCCTCCTCGTCCTCTACCTCCACGCCTTCTCTACCGCCGCCATGACCGGCCTTATCTGGTTTGTCCAGGTGGTCCACTATCCCCTCTTCTCCCGGGTCGGGACGGATGAATTCACGAACTACGAGAATCTCCACGCCAACCTCACGACCTTCGTGGTGGCGCCGCTGATGCTGGTGGAGCTGGGCACGGCGGCGTGGCTCGCCTTTGTCGACCGTCCCGCCGCGATTCCAGCCTGGATGGCCTATGCCGGCCTCGCACTCGTCCTCCTCCTCTGGCTCTCCACCTTTGCCATCCAGGTGCCCCAGCACACTGTCCTCTCCCGCGGGTTCGACGCCCGCGCCCACGCCATCCTCGTCTCCACCAACTGGATCCGGACGCTTGCCTGGAGCGCCCGCGCGGTCCTCGCCTTTGCCATGATCCATCTCGCGCTCAAGGGGGGCTGAATGTCTTTCGAGGAACGCCTGCGCGAGACGAATCCCCCGGCCGGCGATGGCCGCCGATGGATCCATGTGCCCTACGACCAGTTGACGGATCGGATCGGCCCGCTGTCGCGCATCCCTGGGGGCGAGGCTGGTATCATCCTCGTCGAGAGCCGCGCCTGGCTGCGCCGCCGCCCCTACCACCGGCAAAAGGTCGCCCTGCTCATCGCCAACATGCGTTCCTTCGCGCTCGAGCAGGCCGCCCGCGGTGTCGCCGTGACGTATAGAAAGACAGACAAGTCCATCCGGGGGGAATTGGACGCGGTCCTGCGCGAGACCGGACCGGCGGTGATGATGGAGGCCGCGGAGTACGAATTGCGGGCGGAACTCGCACCACTGGTCCAGGCCGGCCGCCTCCACGTCGTTCCCCACGAGGGGTGGCTGACCACGCGGGCGGAATTCGACGACAGCACCGGCCGCAAGACCCCCTGGCGCATGGACGCGTTCTACCGCGCGGTCCGCCGCCGCAACGGCCTGCTGATGGAAGACGACAAGCCTGCCGGCGGGCGCTTCAGCCACGACGGCGACAATCGCGATCCCTGGCACGGCGACCCGCCCGCTCCCGACCCGCCCCGGTTCCAGATGTGCGACCTCCGCCGCGAGGTCGCGGCCCTCGTCGAGGACGTCTATACAGACCACCCCGGCAGGCTCGACATGCGCACGCTTCCGGTCACCGCTGCGGACGCCCGTCGCTTCTGGAAATGGGCCCTCGATGGATGCCTCCTCCACTTCGGCCGCTACGAGGACGCCATGTCCACCGCCTCCACGGGCCTCTTCCACACGCGGACGTCGGCGCTGATCAACATCCATCGCCTGCTCCCGCGCCAGGTCATCGACGACGCGCTCGCGCTCGACATCCCCCTCAACTCCAAGGAGGGATTCCTCCGCCAGGTCATCGGTTGGCGCGAGTACATGAAGCACATCCACGACGCGACGGACGGCTTGCGCCGGCTGCCCAACATGGAGGCGTCGGTGCGGCCCGAGCACGGCGACGGCGGCTACGAACGCTGGGCGGGGGAGCGCTGGCCGGGCGGCTCCACGCTCAAGGGCCTCGACGGAGGGGCGGCCCCCGCCTTCCTCGGCTCCGGCGAACCGCTCCCGCCCGCCTGGTGGGGCGTCCCCAGCGGCATGCACTGCCTCGATACCGTCGTCGCCTCCGTCTGGGACGAGGCCTGGTCCCACCACATCACCCGCCTCATGATCCTTTCCAACATCGCCACCCTGCTGGACATCGACCCGCGGGAACTCGCCGACTGGTTCTGGGTCGCGTACAACGACGCCTACGACTGGGTCGTCGAGCCCAACGTCCTCGGCATGGGCACCTTCGCGCTCGGCGATCTCTACATGACCAAGCCGTATATCTCCGGTGCGTCCTACATCAATCGCATGAGCGACTACTGCGGCGATTGCCGCTTCTCCCCCGCAAAGAACTGCCCGATCAAGCGCCTCTACTGGGCGTTCCTCGATCGCCATCGCGACCGGCTCGACGGCAACCCGCGGCTCCTCCCGGTGCTCCGCACCCTCGACAAGCGCCAGGACGGCGAGAAAGAAAAGGACCGCGCCGTGTTCGACACGGTCCGAGGCCGCCTCGCCGCGGGGGAGGAAATCCGCGTCGAGGACATGCCCCCGAAATAGACACGGGGCGGACCTTCCCGCCGGCCCGCCCCGTGTCTATAAAGACAGACCCTTCTTTCCTGTTACTCGTAGGAGCTCCAGCCCTGCACGGAGGTCGGTCCGCTGCTTCCAAAGGTCACGCGCACCACGCCATAGGTGGCGGGATTTCCAGAGGACAGCCAGACCTCCGTCTGTGTGGGGCTGACGGAGCGGGCCTTCATGCCACGCCACACCACGCCGCTGAACTCCCCCGTCGGAAAGGCCGCGTCGTCGAATGGCAGCGCGAACGTGCTCGTCCCGTCCCACACCACCAGGCCCTCCTCGCACAGGCAGCCCGGCTGCACCTCGGTGAAGCCGATCAGGTTCCCCTCGTCGTCCACGGACATCCCGTGGAGGTCCACGAAGCCATCGGTGTCTCCCGGCGTCTGGTTCCATTCCGAGATCGCCAGTTGGGTGATCGAAGGGGTGCCAAGGAAGTCGGTCACCGTAAACAGCCGGAAGTTGTCGTGGCCGAACACATAGACGGTGTCGTCGGCGGGATCGACAGCGATGGTCTCCGGGGGGAGTTCCTCCGTCGGCCCGAGGCCGGCGATGGTCTTGAACTCGTCGGCATCCGCCACTTCCTCCCAGGCGGGTGTCCCGGCGGAGGGATCGACGAAGCCAACCTGGGGCTCGGAAGCACCCCCGGTCAGGACCTCCAGATCCTCGCCGAGCGCCGCGACGATCTCGCCCGACGAAAGCAACCCGTGGCTGTTCCAGCCACCGATCGCGTCATCACGAAGGACCTCCGCCGCCGTGCCGGTGGACCAGTCGTACACGAGGAGCGCCGACCCGATTGTCGTCGGCGGGTTCACCTGCGAGTTGTCGGCGAAGTAAAGCACGTCATTGGCCGCGTCGAAAATCAGCTCGCCGGTGAGCTGGAACCCGTCGGCGGTGTAGGGCGCGCCGAGATCCGTGGCGAGATCCGCCGCCGTCACATGGTCGACGAGAGCGCCGGACGCGTCGAACCGCGCAAAGGTAAGCACCTGGTTGGCGGTGTCGTCGCGATGGGCCACGATGATGTCACCGGTCGGCGAACTGGCATCGACGGCGATGCCATCGAGGAGGCTGGTGCCCGCGCCGACGGTGATGGCACCGGCCGTTTCGAGGGCGGATTCGATTTCCGCCGTGGTAAGGAACTCCTCAACGGCGACAGCGCTGAAATCAACCTGGGCTGTGAGGGGCGCGGCGAGGAGAAGGCTGGCCGCAACGACCGCCGGCGAGGCGAGGCGGCTGCGAATGTGGACTTGACGCATCGGTGTTTCCTTTGAGAGATTCCTCGCTCTTGGCGAGAATGAATTCTCAATAGCGGAGCCCACCCACCCATGTCAACCCCTTCCACAAAACGCGCCTTCACCCTCATCGAACTCCTCATCGTCGTCGCCATCATCGCCATTCTCGCCGCCATCGCCGTCCCCAACCTCCTTGAGGCCCAGACACGCTCGAAGGTCAGCCGCGTCTCCGCCGACATGCGCAGCTACACCGTCGCCATGGAGGCCTACCACGTGGACCATAACCGCTACCCCATCCCCAGCGATGTCTTCGCCCGGGACATCGGTGACCCCATTCCCCGCACCGACGTCTCCCCTTTCGAGACCCGGCTCCCCATCTCGCTTACCACCCCGGTCGCCTATGTGACCTCCCTCAATACCGATCCTTTCGCCACCGGCCGTGCCCTCGAGTCCGAGGTCTACCACTGCACCACCCACGACTATGTCACGATCCGGGACGAAAACGGGTCCATAAACTGGGCCCTGACCTGGTTCCTCTTCTTTCGCCAGCTGACGGGCGAGCCCCCCCCGAGCAACATCGGGTACTATTTCATGAGCTTTGGGCCGGACCGGGACCACGACGCGGATCTGCCGCACACGCCGGGATCCACCCTCCCGCACTTTCACGGCGAGGCGGCGCTCTACGACCCGACGAATGGAACAATCTCGAGCGGTGATATTTTCCGCTTTGGTCCGGGCCGCGGCCGCCAGCCCTAGCGGCGCACTGCGCCTTTGGAGACCTGCCCCCGGAGATAGTAAAGGCCGCCTCGTGGCGAGGCGGCCTTGGGTGTTTCTGGTCCTGCCTTTGGAGTGAAGGCGGTCAGGTCTCGGGGTCCGCCTGCTCTTCGGCGGTGGCGGCGGGCGCTTCCTCCGCCTCCACCGTGGCGGGCTCGAACTCGTCGTCGCGCTCGTCTTCGTCGTCAAAGAAGCCCATGCCGAGAGGCTCCATGCCGGGGAGCTGCTCCTCGCTCCCGTCGGCGGCTTCCTCAGCTGTCACAAGCCGCTCGACGGCCGCGGTGATGGTGGCCACGACGCCCGGATACACGCGGATGCGCACCGGGTGATCGCCGAGGGCCTTAAGGTTTTCCATGTCCACGCGGCGTCGCTCGATCTCGATGTTGAAGGACTCCTTGATGGCGTCCACCACATCGCGGCTGGTGACCGAGCCGAAGACCTGACCCCGGTCGCCTGCCCGCAGATGGAAGGTAATCTTCTGTCCGTCGAGCTGTTCGCGAATCTTCTCGGCGCTGGACTTCTCCCGGGCGACGAGTGCCTCCAGCTTCTTTCTTTTCGCCTCAACGAGGCGGAGGTTGGAGGGAGACGCGGTCAGCGCCATACCCCGAGGCTCGAGGAAGTTGCGGAAGTAGCCCCGCTTGACTTCCACCTGCTCGCCCGCCTGGCCGAGGTTGTCCACCGATCGCAACAGTACAATCTTCATCGCCGTGTCATCCTTGCATCCGGTTGGGGGCGGGGCCTATCGGCGTGCCCGCGTCGTGTAGGGGAGCAACGCCATGTAGCGTGCCCTCTTGATGGCCGTTGCCAGCTGGCGCTGGAACTTGGCGCTGGTTCCGGTCACGCGCCGGGGCATGATCTTGCCCTGCTCCGAGACGAAGCGCCGCAGCGTGTCCACGTCCTTGTAGTCGATATATTCCGCCTTGGTGACGCGAAAAAAGCAGATCTTGCGGCGGGGGAAGCGCCGGGGTCTGCGTCCGCCGCCGCCGCCCGGGCCTCCACGGCGATCGCCGCCACGGTCCGGCCTGTCGCCGCCACGGTCGGGGCGGTCGCCCCGGGGTGCCGACGACCCCTCGCCCTGTGGCGATCCTTCTGTCCTTTGGGGCGCGGGCGCTTCCTGCGGTGCCGCCTGTCCCGTTGTTTCTTCACTCATGGCTTCGTGCTGGCTCCTTGAATCCTGGGGGGAAAGTCATCAAAAGGGGAGATCATCCTCGGTTCCGGCGGGGCCGGTGTCGGCGCCCTCATTGTGATAATCGCGGCGGGGTTCGTCCATGCCCCCGTAGGGGTCGTCGTAGGACTCCGAGGGCCGGTCGCGCCGGGAGGAGGCCTCGCGATCTCCTCCGAAGGAACGGCCGCCGCCGCCCCCTTCCTCGCGGGGGCGCGATCCCAGTTCCATCCGGTCCGCCCGGACCACCGGGTCGCGGCGCTTCTGCCCATCCCGCGTTTCGTACTCGTCGATCTTCAATTTTCCTTCCACGAGCACTTGCGAGCCCTTCTTCAGGAAGCGTTCGGCGATTTCCGCCGTCTTGTTCCATGTTTCGACGCGGATAAACATGGTTTCTTCCTTGCCACCCCGTCGGTCGTTCACAGCCAGGGTAAAGTTCGTCACCTGGGCGCCGGAACTCGTGTGGCGGGTTTCCGGATCCCGGGTCAGGTTACCGATCAGAAGGATTCTGTTCAGCTGCATGGCTGCTCGCTGGGCCGTCCGATGGCGGCGGAGGGTGGTGGGGTTGCTTGGGGGTGGTTAGGAGGAGGCGCCGCTCTCGGGGGCGGGGGGGGCGGCCTCGGGCGCTGGCGGAGCGGTGGCGGTGGCTGCTGCTGGGACCGGCGCAGCGGGGCGCTCGTACCGGTCGCCGCCGCGATCTCCGCGATCTCCGCCGCGGTCTCCGCGGTCACCTCGATCCCCCCGTGGGCCACGGGGCCCGCCCCGGTCCATGAAACGGGGTCGCTCCTCGGGAAGGCGCGAGATGTCCCCCTTCGACTTGCCGACAACCGCCTGGGTCACCAGATGGCGCAGGACACCCTCGTCGTATTTCAGGAGCAGGTCCATCTCGCGATGGAGTAGCGAGTCCGTCTCCGAATCGTAGAGCACGGCGAGGTAGGTGCCGTCTCGGCGCTTGCTGATTGGATAGGCTAGGCGGCGCTTGCCAATCAGGTTCCGCGAGTCCGGCGTACCGCCGAACTTCTTCACCAACTCGTCGATCTTGGTAAGGAGTTCTTCGTTCTGTTCCTCGGTCCGCACGGGATCGAGGATCATCAGCAGTTCGTACTTGCGAACAGCCACGGGCAACCTCCCTTCGGTCTCACGTCCCCGGCCCAGTGTGTTGGTTGCCAATTCGCCGGAGAAGGGATTGTTTGTGGTGCTCGGGACGTTTGCCCGGAGCAAAGAGCGGCAAAGTAAGGCAATCGGGGACCCGCTCGTCAAGGCGGAAATGGGTGTGGCGGAGGAAAACCTTACCGGCTCGAGGGGTCGATCGCGTCGCGCAACCCATCGCCAAAGAGGTTGAAGGCGAGCATGGTCAGGCTGATGCCGACCGCCGGAATGAGGAGCATGAAGCCGGAGGTGGTCATGTGGGGGAGGGCGTCGGCGGCCATGGTGCCCCAGGAGGCCTGGGGGGCGCTGACGCCAAGGCCCACAAAGGCGAGAAAGCTTTCGATGAAAATCGCCTCGGGGATCGCGAGGGTGGCCGCCACGGCGAGGGGGCCCGTGCAGTTCGGCAGCACGTGTCGCAGCAGGATCCAGAAGTTGCGCTGGCCGAGGGACCGCGCCGCCATCACGTAATCCGAATTTGCCTGGTTGATGACTTCGCCCCGTGTCAGCCTTGCCATCATCAGCCAGTTGGTGAGTCCCAGCGCGAGGTAGATGGAAATCAGGTCCGGCGTCAGCAGCAGCGGCACGTTTTCCCGGTCCCCAATGGCGACATCGAGAATCGGCTTCACGAAAATCTGGAGCAGGATCACCACAAGCAGCAGGGGGATACTGTAGAGGATGTCGACGCCGCGCATGAGGACGAGGTCGATCATGCGGTAAAGCCTCTTGTTGGAGCCATAGCACCATCCGGCGAGGGTCCCGATGCCAACGCCGATAAGCAGGTTGATGAGGCAGCTAACGATGCCGACGGCGAGGCTGATGCGTGCCCCGGCGAGGAAGCGGGCGAGCATGTCGCGCCCCTGGAAGTCCGTGCCGAGGAGGAAGCCCGGGGTGCCCGGCGGCTGGGGAGTTCCGATATACTGGCGCTCCATGGCGGCGGGATCCACAGGGTAGATGACGGGGCCGAAGAGGGCCATGAGCATGATGAGGACGATGCCGGATCCGGCGAGAACGGCGATGCGGTTTCGGACAAAGCGGGCGAGCGAGGGGTACCGGCGCCGCCAGTGTTCGCGGGGGGCACCCCGGCCGGGTACGGGGACGTCGGCAACGTTGAGGCTCAGTGGGTTGCTCCTCGGGGGCGGTCATCCGTCCAGCGCAGGACTCTGGGTTGGGCCCTGGGTTCCTCCGGGTCGAGAAGGAATTCCTCCGCGAGGGCTCGCGCCGCACGCATCCGGCGCAGCAGGATCAGGCTTTCGCACAGCAGCCAGGCCCCGTGCTCCGTCGCACCGGGAAACGCCCGGAGAGTCTCGCGCCATTCCGCGGCCCACCGTTTGAGGCTGTCGTTGCCGCCCCGCACCGCCCGGATCAACCGCACGAGGGGATCCCGGGGCGCGAACTCGCTGGCGAAGGCCACATGGCGCCCGGCCTTGTCGCGATAGTCCCGGTGCTCCGCCATCAGCACCCCGAGCCACCCATGGGCCCGCCCGTCCCCGGAATCGCGCGAGACAATCTCCGAAAAGAACTCCAGCGCCGGATTCTCGTCGCCGGACCTCAGTCCCCGCAGGCTCCTGCGCCGGAGCGACCACTCGCCGTCGCCCAGAAATCCCCCGAGGCTCTCCGAGGCCGACGGAACCGCGAGCGCCTTGCCGTCTTCCTCGAGGATGTAGGACCGGTGGCGGACCCGGCCGTGGCCGCCATGCTCCGACTCGATCAGCAGGTCGCGATCCCCCGTGTTGCTGACGGCCACAAAGGCGTAACTCCGCCAGAGGGTGGCATCCGGGGGCAGGTCGCTCTCTTCCTGCTGCTCGCCGAGCCACGCGGCGATGTCGTTCATCCCGCGTCCCACCGACTGGTCAAAGCCGAGATATCCCTGCCGGTAGGAGACGAGCCGCACGGAGGGGCTGTCGGGGGTGCTCCAGAGAGTGACAAGAAGGTCCGGGGTATCCTCGCGCCAAAGGAGGCGGATCAGCCGGCGCTCGGACAGGAGCGCGGAAAAGCCCTCACTGGCCCCGACGCCAAGATAACGGGCCAACGGCTCCGGGTCGTCGGAATCGATTTCCTCCTCGAAACGGCGGGCAAGGGCCTCCGGGTGGGGCTGCAACCCCCACAGCAGCAGCGCCCCCACAATGCTGGTGACCAGGATGACGGCGATCCACGCCAGGAGCACGCTCGGTCCTTTCCGTCGCCTTCTCCGGCGGCTTGCGAGCGGCTCGCCGCCCCCCTCCGGCAGAAAGAAGGTTTCCTCCCCGCGCCCCACCATTCAAGTGGATTTGCCACCCTCCACGACCCTTCCCCGCATGCATCCGGATCCAAAAACCTTTTGAAACCCTCGCCCCGGCCCTGTTCTCTCTTCCCCTTTCCTGCGAACGATGTAAGCCGCACCTTTCCTCAACGGGGGACACACGTGGATCAACTCCGCCAAGACATGGAACGCTGGATCGACGACAACTTCGACGCGCTCCTCCGCGATACCCAGCGGCTCATCTCCTTCCAGACCGTTTCCGGCGGATCCCCCGAAGAGGAGCGCCGCTATCGTCAGGAAATCCCCGCCTGCATGACCTGGCTCAAGGAACTGGCGGAGGCCAACGGTCTCGCCTTTCGCCATTGGAACCACGAGGTTGCGGAGATTGAATGGGTGCCCGAGGGGCTGGGGGACGACGCCCCGATCATGGGCATCGCCAGCCATATCGACGTGGTCACACCGAATGTGGGCAAATGGTCCGTGGACCCCTTCAAGGGCGAGATTCGCGACGGCGCCCTCGTTGGCCGTGGGATCCAGGACGACAAGGGCCCCCTCATGCAGGCGCTCTACGGCCTCCTCGCCGCGCGGGCCGCCGGGGCGACGCCCCCCTGCCGCGTCCGCTTCATCGTCGGCACCCGCGAGGAAACCGGCGACTGGACCGACGTAAAGCTCTACCTCGCCAAGCGAGGCGCCCCCACCTATACCTTCACCCCAGATGCCGAATTCCCCCTCATCACCGGCGAAAAGGGCATGGCCAACGTGCGCATCACCGCCGAATGGCCCAAGCCCGCCCCCCATCCCGAAACCCACATGGAGTTCGTCTCCTTCGTTTCGGGAAAGCGGAACAACATCGTGCCGGACCTCGCCGAGGTGCTCCTCCGATTCCCCGTCGAGTCCAAGACCGACGTCATGAAGGAACTCGTCCGGGAAACGACCCGGTTCACCGTGGAGAATCCCGGCTCCAACGTGACGCTGGTGCCAAACAACGAGGAGGCATCGGCCGCGAACGGGTACTACGAATCGCTTGTGAGCTTTATCGGCAAGGCAGCCCACAGCTCCCATCCCACCGCGGGCCACAATGCGGCGACCGACGCGCTGCGGTTCTTTGCCGATATCGAGACGCTCCCCCCCTCGGTCCGCGCCTTCATCCAGTTCCTCGCCTTCGCCTCCGCGGAGACCGACGGCACCAACCTCGCCGTGGCGCAGGACCACGATTTCGTGGGGGCGACGACGGCCGTGCTGACCCTTCTGGAGGTCGGCCCCCAGGGCGGCTGGGCCGTCATCAACATCCGCCCGACCGTCGGCCTGACCGCCCAGGAGGTCATCGACCGGGTCCGTGCCGCGGCCGAGACCTTCACCGAGGCGACCGGCCTTATCTTCGAGGTCGAGCCGGAGGGAGTTTTGCACGATGCAATCTTCCTGGATCCCGATCAGCCCGGCGTCGGGCCGTTCCTCGCCTCGCTCCGCAAGGCCTATGAACTGGCCACGGGGGAGGACGCCCCCCTCGTCGCCGTGGGGGGGACCACCTACGCCAAGGCCTTCCCGAACGCCTGTGCCTTTGGCCCGATCCAGAATCACGTGGATCCCGAACTGGCCCACCAGGCGGACGAGCGCATGTCGCTCGATTCCATCCGGCGCAACGCCCTCGTCTACGGCCTCTCCGTCGCCCTCATGGGCCAGGTGTGATGTCCCTGCCGCGGTATCTGTTTGAAATCGGCGACGTGGTCCATCACCTGCGCTATGGCTACCGGGGGGTCGTGTTCGAACGGGATTGGGAATGCGGCGCCGACGAGGACTGGTACGAGTCCAACCAGACCCAGCCGGACCGCGACCAGCCCTGGTACCACGTGCTTGTCGATGGGGCCCAGCACACGACTTACGTCGCCCAGTCCAACCTCGAGAAGGACAAGGACCCCAAGCCCATCCGCCACCCCCTGCTGATGCGCCTGTTTGAAGGGTACGCCCAGGGCCGCTACTACCGCCAGTCGATGAATTAGGATTTTTCCGGTTCCGGGGTGAATAAGGATGTCTGCCGACCTGTATCACCCCCATGGAACCGGGAGGGGATCCGTCCCCGAATTGCCGTTTCCCGAGAGCAAGGCACTGTCGTGAACACGCCACCCGAAGCCGAAAGCCTCCACCCCCTCCAGCTAATGATGGCGTACCTGGACGGCGAGTTGTCCGCCGAGGAGCGCCGCGACTTCGAGCGCCTCCTGGACGAGCATCCCGAGTGGCGGGCGGAGTACAACCGCCTGCGGCCGGTCGTGGAGGTGCCCCGCCGGCTGCGCCTTCGCCCCCCCGACCCGGCCCTGTGGGACAACTACTGGGAGGAGATCGACGGCCGGCTCCAGCGCCGCTTTGGCTGGATTGTGGCCCTTGTCGGGTCGGTGCTGCTTATCCTCTACGGTTTCATCAAGGTGCTCGCCTACGCCCAGAACGACGTCGTCCGCGCTGGAATTCTCCTCGTTGCCGCGGGGTTGCTGATCCTTTTCTTTACCGCCCTGAGGGGGAGGCTCCTGGAACTGCCCCGCGACCGCTACCGGAGGATCCGCCGATGATGCTGGCCACCACCGAGACGTTGCCCGGCCACCGGGTCGTGCGCCTCTGCGGCCTTGCCAAGGGGTGCTCGGTCCGCGGCGTCCACCTCGGCGACGACGTCGTGGCGCGGATGAAGAACACCGTGGGCGGCGAGGTCCACGAGTACACCCAGGTCTTCGCCCAGGTGCGCGAGCAGGCGCTCGACCGCATGCTCGAGGACGCCCGCGCCCTCGGCGCCAACGCCATCATTGGAGTTCGATTTACCGCCTCGGAAATCGGCTCCGGCATGGCGGAACTGATGGTTTACGGTACCGCCGTGGTGGTCGAGCCGGTGGATTGAAGGGGTGGGAGGACGGCTCTCGGCAACCCCGAAGGGGCGCACCGGGCGCCGGCTTCCGTTTGACGCGGCGGCAGGCCGGTCCCAACCGTTGCCCAATCCGAAACCCGACCGGCCGGCGGCCCCCTGAATGTACCTGGATTTTTACGGCTTCCACGAGGAGCCGTTCACCCTCACCCCGAACGCCAAGTTCCTCTACCTCTCGAAGCTCCACCGCGAGGCGCTGGCCGCGCTTCTCTACGGCATCGAGCAGCGCAAGGGGTTCATCGCGCTGACGGGGGAAATTGGCTGCGGCAAGACCACCATCTGCCGCGCCCTCCTCGGCCAGCTCGACCGCTCGCGCTTTCGCCTCGCCCTCATTTTCAACCCCCAGCTCAGCGACGTCGAACTCCTCCAGGCGATCAACAACGAGCTCGGTATAGACGCCTCGTCATCCTCCAAGCGCGAGTTGATGGACATCCTCAACCGGTTCCTCCTGGAGGAGTACGAGCAGGATCGCATCGTGGTGCTGGTGATCGACGAGGCGCAGCAGCTCGGGCCCGGCGCCCTTGAGCAGGTCCGCCTTCTGGGCAACCTCGAGACGGAAACCGCCAAGCTCCTCCAGGTCGCCCTCGTCGGCCAGCCGGAACTCGCCGAACTCCTCGACCTCCCCGAGCTCGAGCAACTCAACCAGCGCATCACCGTCCGCTTTCACATCAAGCCGTTCAGCTTCGAGGAACTTGGCGACTATATCGATCACCGCATCGCCGTCGCCGAGCCCAAGCGGCCGATCACCTTCCACAAGAAGGCCCTGCGCCGCATCTACGACTACAGCCGGGGCGTTCCCCGCCGCATCAACGTCATCACGGACCGGGCGCTCCTTGTCGCCTACGTGAAGGAGGAGACGGAGATCGACGAGGGGACGGTGAACCGGGCGATTGAGGAACTGGGCGGCATGCCGCGCCAGCATGCCCGCCGGGCAAAGCCACCCGTGCACCTCGCCGCGGACCCCGCCGAGGGCGAGGCACCCGCCGCGATTTCTCCGGCACCCGCCGTCGCTCCCCGGTCCTTCTCCCCATGGCCCATCGGCGCCGCCCTCGTCATTGGCCTCGTCGCTGTCGCCTACGCGATTACCACCCTGAACGGTAACGGCCCGGCCACGCCGACGGATTCCGGGGTCTCCCAGCCCGCCGGTGGCGACGGCGATGATCCCGAGATCCGCCCCGTCGCGAGCACACCCAGCCCATCACCGACGCCTGTTCTCACACCGACTCCGGCCATTGCCACCGTGGCCACGGCATCCACCCCAACCGCGACCGCCATACCCGCTTTCACGCCAGCGACCACCCCGGCCGCGAGTCCCACCGCCGCTCCCACCACGCCAACCATCACCGCGAGCCCGACCCCCACGTCCGTCATCGTTC
>CAYQTO010000085.1:0-15401 GCA_964420455.1 uncultured Candidatus Sumerlaeota bacterium
GTCGGAATGTTGAATGGGGTGAGTCGTGTGTGGTCGAAGATGATGTCGAAGGTAATGTCGCGGATGGGGGTGCCGGGCAAGGGGTTGGAAACGATGAAATCGACTTCCGCAAAGGGCCCGCTAGGGTCGCTGAAATCGACGCTCGCTCTGGTTGACAGCTCGTAGCGGACCGACGCGGGACGGGTAGGGTCGCTATCGAGGACGACGTCGTTCTGGAGCCGCTCGGGATCTGCGGGATCGCCCGTGCCCAGGAGTGGCGCGAGGGGGGTATAGTCGCAGAGGAAGGTCTGGTCCGGCAGGAGCCCGATCTGGAGGCCGAGGACGCTGCTGGTGGGATCGTCGGGGTCGTTGATGCCCTCGAGGTTATTGAGCTGGAAGATGGCGTTCTCGGGCACGCAGTCGCCGCGAACCGCTCGGGTAAACTCGAGCAGCTGCTGGTCGAACTGGAGTCCGAAGGCGATCTCGCTCTCGCTGCCGCGGGAGCGCATAATGACGGGGACCTCGACCTCGACGCCGCGGGGGATGACCGTGTTGCCGATGCGGACAATACGGTCGGAGATGGCGAAGGGGCCGGCGGCGGGGGCGGGCTCGTCGAAGCCCACGCCCGCGGCATAGCGGGTGGTCTGGACCCAGTCGGCAACGGTCAGGCGGCCATCGCCGCCGGAAACGCCGAGGACGCCGGTGCTGCGCGGCGAGGAGTCCAGCCGGTTGAATTCGTTGGCGGAGCTCCGCCGGTAATTCTCGTAGAGGTCCTCGTTCAGGAAGAGTTCGTCGAACACCAGCGGGGTTGGATCCCCCGCGAACTCGGCGAGGTTGGTGGGACGCCGTTCGTAGAGCCGATCGTCGATGACGAGATAGTCGAGGAGCGTGAGGGCGCTGCCGATGTGGTCCGCAATGGTGACGATGCCCTGGCCGGACTGGGCCTGGCTGATGGTGGCGGTTTCTTCCCGCGGGGCCGTGTCGCCCTCGAACTGGTTGTTGAAGACGAGGCAGGTTTCGACGAGGGCGGCGGTTTCGCCGGTATTTCCGGCGTCGAAGATGACCAGTTCGAAGATGCTGTTGCCGATGGGACGGCCGTTATAGTCGGCGAGGGTTTCGGCCGTCTCGGAGTCCGGCTTGAAGATGTCGGTAATCTGGGAGGTGGTGGGGCGATAGCGGCCGGAGAGGGTGGGAATGGACAGGTCGCAGGCGAAGGCGGCGGCGGCGACCGTCTCGCTGTCGAACAGGATCGAGATATCCTGATTGTAGATCTGGTTGGGGTCCCAGTCACTGTCGAGGCATCCGCGGCCGAAATCGATCAGCTCGATGGTGAGGATGTCGGGCTCGCCATCGGGCGTGAAGAAGGTGTGGCGGAGCCAGATGGAGACTTGCTCGACACGGGGGTGCTTGATCTTGACGAAGACGTTGAGGTCCGTAATGGAGCCATCGGCGGGGCCGCCCTCCTGAAAGAAGGTCCCCGCGTCGTAAACGATGTTGGTGTAGGTATTGCCCGGGGCCCCAACGGGTGTGGGGGTGCTGTCGAGGGGGCGGGGGACGCCGGCAAAGTCGGTACAGGCGGTGAAGCCCGCGGCCCCGGCGGTGTTGGGGGCGAGGGCCCAGGCGCCCGCGAGGACGGCGGCGCCCGTCAGCAGGGCGCGACGCCCGAACGACGCGAATCGCGACATCATGTGGTGATTCTCCTTTGCTGGTGACCCGGCGGGGTTATCGGCGTTTTGGGCAGTGGGACAAGCGCGGTTTTGGGAGGGTTCATCGAAAGTTCCGCGGGGGTGGGCCATCTCAGGTTTCCCCTTCGAAGGATTGGGAGCTTTTCCGGGAAAATTCGGGGGGGCTGCTTGGGGCGCCGTCGAGACGGGTCCCGGGCAGGGCATGGCAACAGTCTGGGCGGAGGTCCCGCCACGCGACGTCCCCGATTGTTTCCTCGGCCCGCCCAAAACGGCTGGCGGGATCCTTCTGCTTGGTGAGTTTCGACAATAACGGTAGCTGTTCGGGCGCAATTAGTGTCAACGAATAACTTCAGCGAATCCAGCGGACAAGACCCTCACCGCCGGGATCCCGGGGGTTTCCGTTTGACAGTCCCTCCGAGCCCTTTCTAGCCTCCGCGCCCTTTGCCCGCCGCCGGCCATCGCAAGCCCGGCCGGGCGTCTCCATCTCCCGACCCGCAAGGCATTTCATGGCCCCCGCTTCCCTCGTGCTGTTGCTGCTCGCCACCGTCGATGGTCCCCCGGTGGAGCCCGACGCGCCCGGCCTCTTTACCCCGGAATTTCTCATCGCCCTGGCGATCTTCATCCTGGCGTTCATTTTCCTGATCGACCGGCCCCAGAAGAAGCGCCAGGAGCAGCTCAAGAAAGAGGTCGCCGGCCTGAAGAAGGGCGACCGCGTGGTGACCACCAGCGGCATGCACGGGACCGTGGCGCGGATCAACAAGGCACGGAACACGGTGTTCGTCACCATCGCCAAAGGGGTCGACGTGGAGTTCAACCAGGCGGCGCTGACGCGATTCCGCGAGGATCCGGACGCGGCAAAGAAGGAGGAGAAGGCGGAGGAAGCGGAGGAGGAGCCGGAGGATTCCGACTCCGCCGAGGAAACGGCCCCGGCCGCCCCCGATGGAAAGACGCCCAAGGGCGGGAGCAAAAAGGGCGCGAAGGCGAAGAGATAGGTCGATGGGAGGCGCTGGCGACTCCGAACTTGACCCGCATTGGCGCCCCGCCGGTGAAGTAGGTCACCGGCGAGGCGGGCATGGCCCCGCCCGGGCGAAGGATATTGTCTGTTGGCCTGAAGACGGCGCCGTGGTGGACGTGACGGCTACCCGCGCCGGCTTATTCCGATGAAAGAAGGATCCGCGGTCCGCATCCCATGAACAAGGTCTTCACCCCGAAGCTCATCACCGTGATGGTGGTGACACTTCTCTGCCTGTATCTGATTTATCCGACGGTGCAATACTTCGCGTTGGTGACGACGATGCCGGAGGAGCCGACCGCGGAGCAGGAAGCGCGACGGCACGAACTGCTCGCCAATCCGAACGTCATCAAGCTGGGGCTGGACCTGCAGGGCGGGGCGGACTTCCTGCTCGAGGTGGACCGGGATCGCACGCTCCGGCGGCTGGTGGAGAATGAGGTGGCGCGCCTTCGCGAGCAGCTGACGCGAGACGACGTGAACGCCTCCGTCCGCATGGTCGAGCAGGAGGCAGGCGGCTTCGTCGTTGAGATGAGACTGAACGACGAGCGCGACCTGGAGTTCGGGATCGAGTCGCTCGAGACCCTTATCCAGGGGCAGTTTGCGCTGGTTCCCGAGGGGAACGCCCGCGAGGCCCTGGCATCGGAAGCTGGTCTGCTGCTGATTCCGGACGAGGCCGAGGTTACGAGACAGATCCGCGACGCGACCGACGGGGCATTGGAGGTGGTGCGCCGGCGCGTGGATGCCTTTGGCCTGACCCAGCCGATCGTGGCACGGGCCGGCATTGATCGCATCAACGTCCAGGTGCCGGGCGAGGACGACCCGGAATCGCTCCGGGAATCGCTCCTCAAGACGGCGGCGCTCGAATTCCGGCTCCTTCACCCGGAGCACGACACGGCCATCCTCGAGTTCATCCAGGGTGAATCGCCTCGCTCGTTTGTCGAGGGAGCCGGGACCGGCCGCATCAAGCCGGAACACGTGGAGGTAACGACGCTGGCGGACGGACGCGAGCTGCTCCGCCTGAAGGACAACATTCCTGGGGTGCCGGCGGGATACACGCTGCGGCTGGGAACGCACAAGGTGGTCGACGAGGCGTCGGGGGCGATCGATGAAGCCTCGACGATTGACGACCTGGTTTACCTCGTCCAGCAGAACGCCCCGGTCACCGGCGACCAGCTCCGCCGTGCGGCGGTCATCACGGACCCGCGGGACTTCACCGATCCGATCAAGGTGTCGATCCAGTTCGACCGGCAGGGAACCCGCGCGTTCGGCGAGATCACCGCCGACAATGTTGGTCGCCGGTTCGCCATCCTGCTCGACGACGTGGTCTACTCTGCGCCGACGATCCAGGACGAGATCCTCGGCGGCGCGGCCACCATCAGCGGCAGCTTCACCCAGGCGGAGGCCAGCGACCTCGCGACGATCCTCAAGGCCGGGGCGCTGCCGGCGCCACTGATCCCGATCACAGAAAACACCGTCGGCCCCTCGCTCGGGGCGGACTCGATCCGCGATTCCGTCAAGGCCATCGGCATCGGCGCGGTGCTGATCGTGATCCTGATGGTGGCGGTCTACGGCGCATCGGGCTTCATCTCGGTCATTGCCATGTTGCTTAACGTCCTCCTCATCATGGCGGTGCTGTCGCTGATGGGGGCGACGCTTACCTTGAGCGGCATCGGCGGCATCCTGCTGACGATGGGCATCGCGGTGGATGCCAACATCCTGATCTACGAGCGATTGCGCGAGGAATTGAATGCAGGCAAGCCGTTGCGGGCGGCGATCAACGTCGCGTTCAACCGGGCCTTCACGGTCATCGTTGACTCGAACGTGACGTCGCTGTTGCCGGCGCTGGTTCTGGTTCTCTTCGAGGTTGTGGACGGATCTGTGAAGGGATTCTGGACGGCGATCGCCATCGGGCTGTTTGCGAACCTGTACACGGCGATCGTGGTGACGCGGGCGCTGATGGAGGCCTGGTACACGCAGTTCAAGTCGATCTCCGTCGGCAAGTTCCAGATTTTCCGCAACGCGACGATCGACTGGATGCGTTATCGCGTGGTCGGCCTGGCAATTTCGGGTTCGCTGACGATCGCCTCGGTGGGCTACCTGGCGGTGTACGGGCCGAGCTTCGGGATCGACTTCACCGGCGGTGTGCAGTCGGTGGTGACGCTCCCGACCGCGACCACGCAGGGCGAGATCGTCTCGACATTGGACCAAGAATTCAAGGACGTGCGCGCCATCAAGGTCGTGAACCAGCCGGGCCAGTGGCAAATCACCGTGCCCCAGTTGCCGGACGACGTGACCGGGGTCACGCCGACGCTCGACGAGATCCGCACCACCGTGGTCTCCTCGCTGAACAACGCCTACGAAGGAAGCGTGGTCATCGAAAACGTCCAGTCGATCGATCCGGCGGTCGGCGACGAGTTCAAGACGACGGCCTTCTGGACGGTGCTGGTGGTCTGCGCCGTCATCCTGAGCTACGTGGCCTTCCGGTTCCAGTGGGTCTTCGGCGCCGCGGCGATCCTTGCACTTCTTCACGACGTCTTTCTCGCCTTCGGCCTGTTCAAGATGTTTGGCCATACCCTGACGCTGGACATCGTCTCGGCGCTGCTGATCATTCTCGGCTACTCGGTGAACGACACGATCGTGGTGTTCGACCGGGTGCGCGAACGCATGCAGGACCGGCTGACCGCGGACCTGAGCGAGGTGATCAACAAGGCCATCAACGAGGTGCTGAACCGCACGGTCCTGACGTCGGGGTCGACGTTCCTGGTGGTGGGGGTGATGTACCTGTTTGGCGGCTCGGGGCTGAGCGACTTCGCCCTGATCCTGCTGCTGGGCATTGTGTTCGGCACCTACAGCTCGATCTTCGTCGCCTCGGCAACCGTCTATACGTACCTGAAGTACCGGGGCATCACGACGGTGATCGCGGCGAAGAAGGCCACCACGCGGGTGGCGGTGCGCCGTTCGGTGCCGACGAAGACCTGACGAAGAGACCAACCGCGCCCGCGGGCGCCCAAGACCAGATCCAGGAGATCCAGACCCAGATGGCCAGCTTGAACGTGTACTACGACAAGGACGTCGATGCGGGGGCGTTGAAGGACAAGACGATCGCGGTGGTGGGCTACGGGAGCCAGGGCCACGCGCAGGCGCAGAACCTCCGCGAGTCCGGCTTTACGGTGGTGATCGGCCAGCGCCCGGGCGGCAAGAACTACGACTTGGCCAAGGAGCACGGCTTCGAGGTGCTCTCGGCAGCGGATGCCGCCGCCAAGGCCGACATCATCCAGATACTCGTGCCCGACGAGCGCCAGAAGGCCCTCTACGAGAACGACGTCCTGCCCCATCTGAAGGCGGGCAAGGCCCTCGTGTTCAGCCACGGGTTCAACATTCACTTCAAGAACATCGTCCCGCCGGCGGACGTGGACGTCTACATGGTGGCGCCCAAGGGCCCCGGCCACCTGGTCCGGAGCGTCTATACGGAGGGGGGCGGCGTGCCTTGCCTCATCGCCCTGTTCCAGGACGCGAGCGGGCAGGCGAAGGCCCGCGCCCTGGCCCACGCCATGGGCGTCGGGGGCGGCCGCGCCGGCATCATCGAAACCACCTTCAAGGACGAGACGGAGACGGACCTGTTCGGCGAGCAGGCGGTCCTCTGTGGCGGCGTCAGCGAACTGATGAAGGCGGGCTTCGAGACTCTCGTCGCCGCCGGCTACCCGCCGGAAATGGCCTACTTCGAGTGCGTTCACGAGATGAAGCTCATCGTGGACCTGATCTACAAGAAGGGCTTCGCCGGCATGCGCTACTCGATCAGCAACACGGCGGAATACGGCGACTATACGCGCGGCAAGCGCGTGATCAGCGAGGGCGCCCGCGAGGAGATGAAGAAGATCCTCGGCGAGATCCAGTCGGGCGAGTTCGCGAAGGAGTTCATCGCCGAAAGCGACGGCGGCTTTCAGAACTTCGAGGCGATGCGGAAGGAAAACAACGAGCACCAGGTGGAAGTCGTCGGCCAGAAGCTGCGGGGCATGATGGGCTTTCTCGGGGGCAAGTAAGGGCATGCGGCGCCGTCGCGCCCGGTATCCCTGCGATTGGGGCCCGCGTTGCGTCGCGGGCCTTCTTTCTTTCAGTGGGGGAGGGCCATGATCAGGACCCTGCGCGAATGGCCGGCGGAGGTGTGGTTCCTGGTGGCGGCGGGTGTGGCCGTGTTCGTCCTGCTGGTTGGGCCCGCCTCGCTGGATCTTTCCGACCCGCCTGTTGAGGACGGGATCGTCCGTTTTCGCCCGGGCGAGGCAGCCAGGGACCCCGCCTTTTCGTTCGAGGGTGACTGGGCAATGGACGGCGCCGACGCCGTGGCGAAGGGGCGCGCGACCATTGAATTCGAGACTCCCGCCGGCCCCTGGGAAAGTGCACGGGTGCGGCTCCGGGGGGATTCCTTCGCCGATTGGGTCGTCCGCTTCTCGCGCGATTTCCAGTCGCTGTCCCTTCCGCAGGTCCGCCCGGGCGAGGATGTGGTCATCGATCCGGACTCGCTTCCGGGGTCGGCTTTCACCGGCAGCCCGCTACGGGTTCGCCTGTCTATACAGCCGGGCGAGGGCCTTGCTCCCCGGCTGCGGCTGGTGACGCTCGAGTTGCTGGCCCGCCCCCCGGCCGCCCATCCCGGCCATGTGGCGGGGCTTGTTTCCGGACTTTTCTTTCCCGCGGCACTCGCCCTGTTTCTTTCCGTCGCTGGTCGGCGAACCCTCCGCCAGGGGGCCGTGCTTGGGGCGATTGCCGGCGGGGCTGCGGGGCTTTTTGCCCACTACCAGTCAACAGTCTTCGACTACCTCCTTGTGGGCACCCCATCGTTGTTGCTGGGGGCAGCAACGGGGCGGGTCGTGGCGATCTTTCACGAGAAACCGTATGTGGGCGCTGCCTGGCAACGACTCCAGTCGGATGGCCTGCTCGCTGGCTGCCTCGCCGGGACCCTTGCCGGGTTCACCCTCGTGACACGCTGGCAGGCCTTCGTCGCGGTCTGGACCCAGCCGCTTCTGCCTGACGCGGCAGGCTATCTTGAGATCGCACGCGGGGGGTCGCTCTGGCTCCCCCTTCAGGACCACGCGCCCTTCCTCCGCGAACCCTTCTTCCCGGCGTACCTTCGGGCGATTCAGCTACTTGTCGACGGCGGGGCGCCGTTGGCCCGCCTGGCGGGCATCGTTCCGTCCGTCCTGCTCGTGCTTGCGACTTTCCTTGTGGGGTGGCGGGTGTTCTCACTGCTGGTTGGGACGATTGCCGCCAGCGCGCTTGCAGCGAACCCGTTCCTCGCAGTGGAGGCCGTCTCCGTTCTGCGCGACGAGTGGAACGGGCTGCTCCTCGTGGCGGTGGTGGGGGCGCTGGCGCTGCTTCCGGATCGTCCGTATAGACGCAGCCTGCCGGCGGCGCTGCTGGCGGGGGTATGGTGTTCGCTCCGGGTGGGCAACCTGCCCACGGCCCTGATCATGCTTGTCTATACGTCCTGGCGACGGGGTTGGGGGGTGCGCGAGGCCATCTTCACCGCGGCCGTCGCCATCCTCCCGGTGCTGCCGTTCCTTGCCTGGAGCCAGGCTGCTTTTGGTGATCCCTTCCAGGTCGGCAAGTTCCATGCGCAGTACTACATGAACCTGTTGATGGTGGGCGAACCGGGATTCCCCGCAACGGAGGACGAGTGGGAGGCCAACCCGTATGTCGGCGACCCGGTGGCGCCCATGATGCTGATGGCGGAGCGTCCGGGCTACGGCATCCCCGCCCTGGTTCGGGGATACGCGATGGTCTTCCTCTGGGAGTTTCCCCACGGCCACCTGTTCTTTGGCCAGGAGTGGCTGATGGCCTTCGGGCTTCTGGGTGGGGTGGTGTTTATTCGCGGGTGGCGGCGCTGGGGTTGGCTGGTTCCGTGGTTCGTCCTGGCGATGGCGCCGGTGGCGATGATCGCGACGATCCGGATGGATTACCGTCTGGCCATTCCCGCGGCGCCCTTTATCCTCTGGGTGTGGGCACTGGGCATCGAGGAAGCCGGTCGGATCGTCTATACGATGGTGGGGCGCTGGCGGCGCGGCTAGGGCGCCGGGACAAGGATCTGCTCGCCCGGCTCGAGGCCGCTCCGGATGGCCAGGCGGTCGTCGTCTCCCTCAAGGCCACAGAGAACGAAGCGACGGTAGACCTCACCGTCGGCCTCCTGGACGAGAACGAAGGTGATCTGGCCAAATTCGCGGATGGCGGTGCGCGGAATGAAGAGCTTCGTTTCCGTTCCCGTTGGGAGAAAGAGCCGGCCGAACATGCCCGGGTAATGATTGTCCGCGGGCGGGATCGCGACCTTGACGAGGAAGGTGCGCGAGCCGGACTCGGACTGGGGGACGATTTCGTCGACGGTGCCGGCGAGGCGCTCGCCCGTGGCGTCGATGAGGACATCCAGCTGGTCGCCGTAGGCGAGGGTGGTGGCGAGGGTTTCGCGGACATTGGCCTCGAGGCGCAGGCTGCGAGGGTCGTAGAGGCGGACGATGGGACGGCCGGGTGTGACGAGGTCGCCGGGCTCCACGAGTCGATCGATCGCGCGGCCATTGATGGGCGCGAGGATCGTGGCAAAGGAAAGGTTGGTCTCCGCTTCCTCGAGACTCCGCTCGGCGCGTTCGGACTCCGCCCGGAGGGCGTTGAAGGAGGCGGCGGCCGTGTCGAGGGCGGCCTGGGCGCTGACGCCGCTGGCGACAAGTTCACGCTGGCGCTCGAACTCGCTCCGGGCCTCCTCGAGCCGGGCACGAACGGCGACCACGGTGTCCCGCGCCTGGGCAACGCGCGCCCGCAGGTCGCGATCATCCAGCGTGGCGATCACGTCACCTTCCCTCACGGAATCCCCGGCACGCAGGTTCATGGTCACGACCGTGGCCGTGATGCGCGCGGAGACGGAGGTTTCGCTTCGGGCGCGCAGGGTTCCCGAGGCACGCTCGATGGCGGGGACCTCCTCGGTACCGACCGTATAGACGGTTGCTGCCGGCAGTCCCTCCTCCGGGAGGGGACGCTGGCCGGGGGCAATCTTCGGCGAGAAGCCCCCCGCCAAGCCCAGCATCACAACCGCCAGGATTCCCACACCCGCCAGGATGGCGATGATCTGGCCTGCGACTTTCATTCTTCCTCACTCCTTGGCGCCGGGAGTCCGTGGCGCGGGTGGTTGCGATAGACGAGGTAGTACACCACCGGGATGACCCCGAGGGTGAACACGGTGGAGGCGCTGATGCCAAAGATGACCGCCCAGGCGAGGCCGTTGAAGATCGGGTCGAGGGTGATGACGATGTTGCCGAGGAGCGTCGTCCCGGCGGTGAGGATCACCGGCCGCATGCGGATCGCCCCCGCCTGGATGAGCGCCTCCTCGAGGTCCGTCCCCTCCGCCAGAGAGGAGTGGATGAACTCGACGAGGATGAGCGAGTTGCGCACCACGATTCCCGCGAGCGCAATCATGCCGATCATGGCCGTCGCCGTGAAGAAGGACGGGTTCGGGTATCCGGCCACCGGATCCGCACCGACAAGATTCAGCAGCCAGAATCCTGGCATGATCCCGATCATCGAGAGGGGGATCGCCAGCATGATGATCAGCGAGATGGGAACGGAACCGGTTTGGATGACAAGGACGACGAAGATTCCGACGAGGGCCGCGGCGAAGGCGATGCCGAGGTCGCGAAAGACGCGGATGGTGACTTCCCATTCCCCCTCGCCGTGCCAGACAGCGCGAACGCCTTCCGGGAGCGACCATGCGATGCCGCTGCCGGGGGTGGCGTAGGTGCGCTCGGCGAGGGTCCGCGGCTCGTCCCGGCTTTGCTCCAGGTCCTGGTCCCAGACGACGTCCTGGATGACATCCGCCGGCGCGCGCCCCGCCGTGTCCGCGTATATATAGACGACGGGCTTGAGGTTCTTGTGATAGATCGTCTGGTCGACGGTTTCGCGCACCGGGCGGACAAGTTCCCCGAGAGGGACCATCGCCTGCGGGGCCTCCTCGAGGGTTCCATCTTCGTTGCTGGTCGCCCCGAAGCCCTGTTGCCCCTTGAGGTGAATCGAGTCGAAGGCGCGGAGGGCGCCGGTCTCCTCCGGCGGCAGGCGGAAGACAATGGGAAGGGGGCTCGTCTCCGTGGGAATTTCCGCGTACCCGGCCACCATGCCGTCCGTCGCCATGTCGAGCGTATGGAGGATGTCCTGGCGGGGAATGCCGGAGAGGGCGGCCTTCTCCTGATCCACCGTATAGACAACCTTGGTTTGGCGGGCCTCCACCGAGGAATCGATGTCGACCACGAGAGGTTCCTGGGCGAGTCGCTCGATGAGGGGGTCTGCCGCCGCGACGAGTTCCTGGTAGGTCGTCGTCCGCTCACCGTAAAGCTCCACGGTGATGGCGGAGATGACGGGCGGGCCGGGGGGGACTTCGACGAGCTTGATGTTTGCTCCGACCTCGTCGGCGACGCGTTCGAGGTCGTCGCGAACTCGCAGGAGAAGACCATGGGACTGCTGGCTGCGGTTGAGTCGCGGAGCGAGCGTCACCCGGAGGTCCGCCACGTGGGAAGCCTCGCGCAGGAAGTAGTGGCGGACCAGGCCGTTGAAATCCATCGGCGACGGGACACCAACGAAGGCGGCGACTTCCTTCACCTCGGCAACGCGGAGCAGTTCCCGGGTGAGGGCACTCGCCGCCGCGGCGGTTCGCTCCAGCGTCGTTCCCTCCGGCATGTCGATGACCACCTGAAACTCGTCCTTGTTGTCGAAGGGGAGCAGTTTGAGCGGGACCACACGGAAGGCGGGAAGAATGACGGAGAAAAGGAAGAGACCGCCGATCGCCGCGACAAAGACCCAGGCGCGGCCCGGCCCGGAAACCAACGGCCGCAAGGTCGTGTTGTAGATCCGGTAAAGGGGCGTCCGGCGAACATCCCACCCCTCGTCGTGGGCCTTGGGCCGCAGGAGGATTCCCGCCATCCAGGGAGTGATGAGAAACGCAACGACGGTGCTGAAGGTCACCGCGAGCGGGACGTTGACTGCCATCGGCGCCATGTAGGGACCCATCATGCCGGTGATGAAGGAGAGAGGCACGAAGGACAGGATGATCGCGATCGTCGACATGATGAGTGCCGAGCGAACTTCCTGCATGGCGGCGGCGATACCCGCCCACTTGGGAAAGCGGCCCATCTTGCCGAATCGGTCAATGTTGTCGACGCCGGTGATGGGATCGTCCACGAGGAGACCCAGCGCCAGAATGAGCGCAAACAATGTCACCCGGTTGATTGTATAGCCACTGATGAGGTTTACCCCGAGGGTGAAGCCGTAGGTGATCGGGACGGCGAGTCCGACGACAAGCGCGGGCCGCCAGCCCATCACTGCCCCGATAAAGATCACCACGCTGAGGACCGCCACGAGTAGGCTCGAGACGAGGTTGTTGACCTTTTCGTTCGCCGTCCGGCCGTAGTTTCTAATGATGCGATAGTCGACGTCCGCGGGGAAGATTTCGTCGCGGAGGGCGTCAAGTTCCGCCAGAATGTCCTGGGCGACCCACACGGCGTTGGAGCCTTTGCGCTTCGCCACGGCGATGGAGACCATCGGGTATTCGGTACGCTGGGGGCCGAGGTCGTCCGCGGCGCCGAACGCCAGCCAGGTGTAGGTGTCCGGCTCCGCCGGCCCGTCGATCACCGTCGCCACGTCGCGGAGGAACACCGGAATCCCGTCGACCACGTTGACGACCATGTTCTCGAGGTCTTCGGCGGATCGAATGAAGTCCCCCGCCTCAATGACCAGAGCTTCGTCGTTGCGCTCGATGCTGCCGGCAACCCGAAGAGTGTTCGAGACATCGAGGGCGTAGAGGAGGTCCAACGCGGCGGTGTCACGGGCGGCCAGCGCCTCGGGGTTCAGCTCGACGGCGAATTCCCGTGGGCGCCCCCCATGGATCGTGATGCGGTTGGTGTTGCTGACCGCCTGGAGCCGGAGCGCCACCTCCTCCGCCAGTCGACGTAGCTCATGGTCGCCCGTCTTCTCCGGCTGGCTGCTGTAAAGGGAGGCGATCACGATCGGTACGTCATCGACCTCGATCGGCTTCACCACCCACGACTGGACAGACTCCGGGACCAGGTCCAGGTTTGAGTCGATCTTGTTGTAGATCTTGACGAGAGAGTCCTCGCGGTCCTCGCCGACGTAAAAACGGACGGTGACGATCGCCTCGCCCGGACGCGACATCGAGTAGACATACTCGACGCCGTCGATCTGGAAGAGGAGCTTCTCGAGCGGTGTGGCGACCTGCCGTTCGACCTGGCGCGCGTCGAGCCCCGGCGCCCGCACAAACACGTCCGCAAGGGGGACGACGATCTGGGGCTCTTCCTCGCGTGGAGTAAGGTACAACGCCGCCGCCCCGATCATGAAGGCGACAATGATGAGAAACAGGGGCCCAACGCCACGCACGAACCCGAGGAGGGCGCGCGAGAATCCGTCGAGCGATGTGGGGGATGAAGGCATGGGGGATCCGTCCGGATCGTTAACTTCCCGAATGGTCTGGCCTGATGAGGGGCGGGTCAAGCCGGGACCAGTCTATCGCCATATCGTTATGCGGGGTCGAGGAAATCGAAGGGAAGGTTTTCCCGGCGCCACTGATCGCGGATGCCGCCGGCTGTCCCGCGAAGGGCCGGGTCTCCTCCCGGCCGCAGCAAGGCCCCCCGGGCGAGCCGGAGAACCTCCGTGGAATCAGGATCCTGACGCTGGACGTCTTTCATCGCCGCCAGGCAACCCGGGGCGTCGTCGCCATGTGCCAGTTGGCGGACCATCGAGGCGAGAGCCGTGGCAACGTCGGGACCAGGGGCAACGCGGGGAATCTCCCGCAGGGCCACGGCGGCATCCGCCTGCGGACCGAGGGCCATACCCAAGGGCCTATGGACCCCCTTGTCGAGAGAGCAAAGCCTCGAAACGGCGTTCTCGAGGATGCGGTGCGCCCCCACGATCCGGGCCGCGCGGGCAACGGCAAGGGCGTCGTTGGCGGCAAGGGTGGTTTCGTCGATGCGGTTCAGGGTGCGGATGGCCTCGTCGCGCTCGCCTGAAAACGCGGCGAGCAGTGCCATGGTCGGCAGGACCGTCTCCGGATCCACCTGCTTCATGAACCCCTTCACGACGTTGAAGTAACTCCACTCGAGGAGCACCAGCAGCGTCCTGCGCATGTAGGCGTCCCCGGGCTCCCCCAGTGTTTCCGCCTCGAGCGCGAGGAGGGCTTCGAGCGCCGCCTCGTCCTCTGTATAGATAAACTCGTTGGCGGCGGCGGGGAGGTAAGACCCCAGGAAATCGCGATCCTCCTGCCGGACCTTCACCTGTCGTCTATACGCTTCTTCGAGTCCGGGCGTGCCGCCCTGGCGGTTGCGGGCCAGGAGTTCCGCCGCTGCCTCGGAACCATCCGCATGGTTGCGAAAGGTCGCCTCGTTGCCATCCACAACGGCCAGCGCCTCCAGCGTCCTGCCGAGTCGGACGAGGGAGACAGCGCGCAGGACCACCGCATGGTCGCGCGAGGGGAGTTGCGCGATTTCGTCCCCGTGGCGATCGAGTAAGGACAGCGCCTCCTGCCATTCACCCGCGAGGTAGCTCTCCAGCAGGAGCGGCCCCCACAGGGAGGCATCGGCGTGGATCGCTGGCTCGGGGATGCTGGTCAACAGCGAGAGCCGCGCGGCGTTGTGCTGCTCGTGGGCCGCGAACTGGTAGGCGGCTTTCTCCGGCTCGACCTCCTTCCAGGGAAAGGGGGCATTCTCGTAGGAACGCCCGGCGGCTCTCACCGCGGACGGGGCCTTGTATTTCTCGCCGGCCGCCAATAGCCACAGGATCTCCTGAGGGTCCTTTCCAAGGTAGGATTCAACACGCGAGGCGTGGGAGGAGAGCAGCGCCGGTGGCAGCGCCTCGATACGGAACCGGTCGAGGAGACGGGCGTAGTAGACAACCGTCTCGGCCCTGGGCAGGCGAAAGCCGCGCTCGCAGAGCGAGTCGATGAGCGCCGCGTGCTCCACGAGTTGCTCCTTGTCCGCATTCGTGCGCAGGAGCGTCTCGTACAGGATGAGGTGCGCCTCGAGGGTCTGGTCGTTTCCGGGGGGTTCGAGATGGGGAGCGAGGACTTCCTCGACCTCCGCAAAGCGATCCGTGCGAACGAGCAGGTCCGCCGCGCGCAGCCGAAGGGCCTGGCCGTGGATTCCCGGTGCATCGCGATTCGCAAGGAGCAGCTCGAGCGCTCCGGCGAAGTCGCCATGCGCGTCGAGTCGCGCAGCTTCGATATAGACACGGTCTCCTGGTTCGAGCGTCCCGTCGTTCGTCAATGCCTCGAGAAAGGCGTCGGCTCCATCGCCATCGCCCCGGGTCAGGCACGCAAAGGACGCGATTCCGCGCACGAGGTCGTCCGCCGCCCCGGATGGGTCCGCATTCGCCAGCAGCCGCTGTAACGTGGTCACGTTGAGCCGGACGAATGCATCCACGAGAAGGGCCCGGTCGGCGTTCATTCGATCACCTCGACAGGCACATCGTAAGAGAATTCGTCGTAGTAAAGATTACGGTCGGCCGTCTCCACTTCGCCGCGCTGGGAATCGACGGGATCACTTCGGGGGTGCATTTTCCGCGGTTCGAACGGTGCGCAAAAGTCCCTGTTGGCAATCATCCGGTAGGCGTCGCGATGGCCGAAGAGGAATTCGCGGACCGGTGTTTCGTCCGCCTGCAGGATGCCGATCGAGGGGTCCGCGGGCAGCCAGCCCCAC
>CAYQTO010000086.1:0-15129 GCA_964420455.1 uncultured Candidatus Sumerlaeota bacterium
ACCGGCGGCGCCCTTCGTCTCCGCGGCTCCAACTCCGGCGGCGGCGGCTCCGTCTTCAGCCATGGCTATGTTTACGGCGACCTACGCCTCGAGGTGGAGTTCGAGATCACCGACGGCTCCATCGCCCCCAACTCCGCCCTCACCGGCGAAGCCAATTTCGAAATCCGCCTCCGCGAGGGCTCCCGCGGCTACTCGCTCACCTTCTACAGTGACGCCTCCGACGCCGCCCGCCGCAACCGCGTCGTCCTCCGTCGCACCAACGAATGGTCCACCATCAATGGCCTCAGCGAAGAGATCGGCATCGCCACCGGCGACCGTTTCCGCGTGGAGGCCATCGCCGAGGGCGACACGCTTACCTACCGGATTTACAAGAATGGCGGGGTGACACCGATCGTCGACTGGACCACCACCGACGACCAGCACAACGTCGGCTGGGTGCGCGTGGGAACCTACAACATGACCGAGGCGCGCGTGGATCACCTCGCCGTCGGCGGCGCCGAGTGGGCCGGCGCGGGACCCCTCGCCGCCCAGAACTGGATTCTCTACTAGGGCCAACGCCGACGCCGTCACACGGCGATCTGTGTCCAGCGTCCCCGGAAGAACACCACGGCCAGGACACCGGCCGCCACCATCAGCTGCGCCGCCATGGCGATCATGGCCCCCGGCGCTCCCATGCCGGCCCCAACCGCCAGGCCATACGCCAGCGGCAGGAACACGCCCCACTGGGCCACCACCGTCGTGACCATCACGGTCCGCGTGGCCCCGGCCCCCTGGAGCGCCTTGCCCATGATCGTGTTCACCGACTCGAGCAACTGATACCCGCCAACAATCAGCACGAGCAACGCGGCCATTTCCGCGACCGCCGCGTTCAGCTCCTCTGCTCCGTTTCCCTCGTCGAGGAACAGGCCCACCAGCGGGCCGCGAAGGAGGATCATGGCGATGCCGACGAGGACCATGAGCCCGCCGCCGACGGACCAGCAGGCGAGGGCGCTCCGGCGTGCGTCCCTGGGATGCTCCGCGCCCAGAAACTGGCTGACAAGCGTCGCCGCCGCGATCCCGAAGCCGAGGCTCGGCAGGTAGGTCAGGTATCCCACCTGCCTCGCAATCGTCGTCGCCCCGAGCGACACTCCGTCGTCAGGCACCCGCGCCACGATCACCATGAACAGGAACATCCCGATGGAGGTGAAGAACTGCTGGACGAAGACGGGCCAGGCGAGTGCCCCCAGCCGCCGTTGCGTTTCCATCGAGAGCGAGCCCGCAAAGGCAAACACGCCGTAGCGCCGTCTATACGTCCGCCGGAACAGAACCGCAAGAAACCCCAGGAAGCCGAGAATCACCGCGAGGGTCTGTGCCAGCCCCGCCCCCGCGATGCCCATCGCCGGCATCCCCAGCCGCCCACCCACCAGCACCCAGCACAGCACCGCATTCACGACAAGCACCCCGCCGTAAACGTAGGCGGGCAGGTGCGGCCGCCCGATCGCATTGAAGAAGCCGATCATCGTCAGGATCGCGATCAGAAACGGAATCCCCGGCAGCCGGTAATGGAAGTAGGCGGTGGCGAGGCGGGTGACGCGCTCGCTCTCGGCGGAGGAGAAAAGCCACGGCCCGGCAAATGCCAAGCCCGCGGCGAGCGGAACCCCGAGGACGAACGCCAGCACCAGCGCGTTGTCCAGCACGACGCCCACGGCGCGAAAGTCCCCCTGGCCATAGCGCCGCGCCGCAATCGACTGGGCCGCGATCTCCAGTGCGTGAAAGGACAACACCAGCACCAACGAGAAGGTCCCTGCGAGCCCGATTGCCGCCAGCCCCTCCGCCCCCAGCTCCTGGCCCACGATCAGGAATTCCGCCACCAGCCCCAGAAAAATCACCACATAGGCCGCCGCCACCGGCACCGCCAGCTTGATCGACCGCGCGTAAATTTCCCGCAGCGAGGTGTTTTCCACGAAGACCGCCCGTTGGGCTCCAAGAGGGTGCAAGAACGACCCCCGGCCTGCCGTGAGGGGTCAACGACGATGCCCCCCGGGTAAACCGCCCCTACCGCCGGCCCCATGCCCATCGGCCCTTTTCCGGTTGAGCCCGTTTCCTCCGGTTTTCACATTCCGGCGGTTTCAAGTCCTCACGGCCCCCCAAGAGCCCCACCTCCCGCTGGAGTCCTCCATGAACGTTTGTGTAATCGGAACCGGGTATGTCGGTCTGGTGACCGGCGCCGTCTTCGCCGACCTCGGCAACGACGTCATCTGCGTCGACAACAACGAGGAAAAGGTCCGCAAGCTCCGCGACGGCATCATGCCCATCTACGAGCCCGGACTCGAGGAAATGGTCCGGCGAAGCATGGAGGACGAGCGCCTCTCCTTCACCACCGACACGGCGGAAGGCGTCACGCGCTCCGACGTCATCTTCATCGCCGTGGGCACCCCCCCCGCCCCCGATGGCTCCACCGACCTCAGCTACGTCGAATCCGCCGCCAAGGCCATCGCCGCCAGCATCGACAAGTACAAGATCATCGTCAACAAGTCCACCGTGCCACCCGGCACCGGCGATTTCGTCCGCACCACCATCGAGCACAACAAGCGCCGCAAGGTCGACTTCGACGTCGTCTCCAACCCCGAGTTCCTCCGCGAGGGCTCCGCCATCAAGGACTCCCTCGATCCCGACCGCATCGTCATTGGCGCCCCGTCCCAAAACGTCGCCATGGCCCTCCTCGAGCTCTACTCCCCCCTCGAGGCTCCCATGCTCATCACCGACGTTCCCTCCGCCGAGATGATCAAGTACGCCTCCAATGCCTTCCTCGCCACCAAGATCAGCTTCATCAACGCCGTCGCCAACATCTGCGAATCGGTCGGGGCCGACGTCACCCACGTCGCCAAGGGCATGGGAAGCGACAAGCGCATCGGCAAGGAGTTCCTCATGGCCGGGCTCGGCTACGGCGGCTCCTGCTTCCCCAAGGACACCCTTTCGTTGATCCACACGGCCAAGAAGTTCGGCGAGACCTTCGAGATCCTCGAATCCGTCGTCCGCACCAACGAGGCGCGGGTGCCCCGTTTCATCAGCCGCGTCGTCGATCGCTTTGGCGACGTCAAGGGCCGGCGCTTCGGCGTCCTCGGCCTCGCCTTCAAGCCCGACACCGACGACATGCGCGACGCCAAGTCCGTCGAGGTCATTAACGCCCTCGCCGAAAAGGGCGCCCTCTTCAGCGTCTACGACCCCATCTCCATGGAAAACGCCAAGCCCATGCTCCCCGCCAACGTCGACTACAAGGACAACCCCTTCGACGTTGCCGATGGCGCCGACGCCCTCATCATCATGACCGAGTGGAAGGAGTTCAAAGGCCTCAAGCTCGAGAAGCTCCGCGACAACATGAAGCAGCCGATCATCTTCGACGGCCGCAACATGTACGAGATCGATCGGATGCAGCGCCTCGGCTTCGAGTATATCTCCGTCGGTCGCCGCGCGACCAACGTGCCCCAGGCGGTTTCCTCCGCCTCGTGAAGCGCCGCTACCAGATCAGGAACTGAGAGGGAATCCCCCCGTCCACCCGGGGGGATTCGCCGTTTCCGGAATCGAGCGGGGCCGGCGCCCCGTCCTGATAGAGCGCGATCCGGTCGATCGCCAGGCCGTTCGACCTCCCGGAAATCCGAAACACATGGAGCCCCGCCGCCAACTCGTACGACGGGTTGCTGTCGATGTTCTTCTCGAAGAACGTGCTCCAGGTCCATTCCTTGCCGCCGTCGGCGCTGCCGTGAAAGGTCTTCACCCACGGCCCGTCGTTAAGTTGCGTCCAGCAGTCGTTCTCCTCCGTCTGGTCCGGCGCGTTGTGCTCCATCCGGAGCCGCAGCCGGTAGGTCCCCGGGTTGCTCACCAGGATCTCGTACTCGAGCACCCCCTGGCCGGGCTGGCCAAAAAGGTTGGGCCCCGCCCATCGGTACCCCCCCGTGCCCGTATATCCGGGGACCGACATGTCGAGAACCCAGTCGCCGGCGAGCGGCGCGGACTCGACCTCGAAGACCACCAGCCCTGCCTGCTCGATGAAGGCGCCGGTCCGCGGCAGTGGTGGCGGCGGCAGCGGCGTCGGTGTTGGACTCGGTGTCGGTGTTGGACTTGGTGTCGGTGTCGGCGTCGGCGTCGCGTTCGGGTCGATGAAGGTCACATCGATCTCGTACTCGCCGAAGGAGAAGCCCTCGCCGTTGTTGCCGGTGAAGGCCTCCGCCCCGTAGCGATGCGTGCCGAGGGGCGGTGTCCACGCATTGTAGTCGCCGTTGTCATCCCCGGCGAAGGCATACGGCTCGGCGCCTTCGGTGCGGAACTCCTCGCCGTCCAGGGTGAAGACCACGCTTTCCACAAAGCCGCTGACTTCCGCGCGGATGTTCAACTCCCGCGTGGGCAACGTCCCCAGGTCGATCACGTCATCGTCTTCGAGGGTTTGGAGGTCCTCGTCGGTGTCGGCGCGGACGAGGATCAGGTTGTCGACGCGTTGGGCGGTGACCGTCGCGGCCATCAGGAGGCTGGCGCAGGAGAGCAGCGTGCGCATGGCTCACTCCCGTGAAAAAGTCATCGCCCTCTTTTTCACGGAGGCTCCACACCGCCAACAAGAAAAGGACGCCGGACCCGGCTCAGGCCCCCATCACCCAGGCATCCACCCCGAGCAACTTCCCGCTGCTCAACAGGATCGAGATGATCAGGATCCACATGATCCAGCCCTCGCCCTTCTTCAGCGCGACCCAGCTCCCCATGTAGGCCCCGGTCACCTGGCCAAGGAACACCATCACTCCCTCGACCCAGCGGATCTCCAGACCGCTCACCCAAAAGATCCCGAACGCCAGCACGTTCAGCACGAGGATGAACACCAGCTTCACATAGTTCCCGCGCACGAGATCCATGCGGAACAGGTAGCCCATGAGCGCGAGGATGACGATGCCGGCACCGGCCTGGATCAGCCCCGCATAAATGCCGACGAGGAAAAAGGAGATCAGCGCCTGGTGCTTGCGGTGGCGGGGGAGTGGCGACCACGCATCGCTGTCGCCCCCCCTCTTGCGGAGCTTCGGCTTGGGCTTGAGGACGATGAGCACCAGCAGCGCGAGCATGATCACGCCGAGGACCTTGTCGAACGCCGTGGCGGGCACCTGCGCGGCAAACAACGCGCCGATCATGCACCCCACCAGCCCGGCGGCCGTCACCCGCCACGCCACATGGTCCTCGCGCACGCCCCCCTGCCGAAAGCGCCAGATCGCCATCGAGTTCTGGGCGATCAGCCCGATGCGGTTCGTCGCGTTCGCCGATGTGCTCGACATGTCGCCGAGGAAAATCAGCGCCGGCAGCGTGAGCACGCTCCCGCCGCCACCCACCGTGTTCATCACCCCTGCCACCGTTCCGGCAGCGTACAGCAGCACCAGTGTCAGAAGGGACAAGCCAGGCTCCTTCGCGAGATAATGCCTATCCCACACCGCCGTTCCGCCGGGGCGAGCCCAAAGACGGCTGCCCTGCCCCAACGGCCGGGGCACCTACCGAAAGTAACGCACCGTTGGCTGACCGGGCAGGTGACGCAACTCCTCCAGCATCTCGTCCTTGAGCAGCGCCCGGAACTCGCCGTTCAGCCGCCACTCCAGTTCGCCCGCCTTGTCGTGCCGCACCACCAGCCGCACCGGCCGCTTGCCGGGAAAGCGCGCGCACAACTGGCGCAACTCCCGCAGTGCCTCCATGCTCAAATTTGCACACGTATAGACAAGCTCGAGCCCGCTCGCCTCGTCGCGGAGTTCCTCCGCCGCCCGCACCTCGAAGATGTCCACGCTCGCCCGCCCCTGCCATCGCGTGATCCGCCCTTTCAACTGCAGCACCCGGTCCGGCTCGATCAATGTCCGGTGCCGCTCATAGGACCGTGCGAACAACTTCACCTCGAAGGTCCCCTCCATGTCCTCCAGCGTCACGATCGCCCACGGGTTTCCCCGCTTGTCCTGGCGCAGCATCACGGTGGTCACGCACCCCAGCAGCAGCACATCGCGCGAGTCGTTGTCCGACGTCAGCTCCTCCGCCAGCTCGTTCAGCTGGCTGCTGGGCGTGTGGTTGAAGCTTTGCAATTCCACCGAGAACTTGTTGAGCGGGTGCTCCGAGAGATAGAAGCCAAGGAACTCCTTCTCGTAGCGGGCGCGGCTTTTCTCGTCCCAGTCCTCGGCTTCCGGCAGGGGGATTTCGTCGAATCCTGCGCCCGTGTCGTCGTCCACCTCGAACAGGTCCGGACCCGCGTTGGCGTTTTTTTGCCGGGCGGCCTCCATCAACTCCGGCAGCGCCTGCATGAGTGAGGCACGGTTCGGGTGCAGGCTGTCGAAGGCCCCCACCTTGATCAGCGCCTCGACCATGCGGCCGTTCAGGATCGTTGGGGGAATCCGGAACACAAAGTCCTGGAAGCTCCGGTACGGGCCGTTCTCGTCGCGCTCGTGGATCACCGCGTCCACAAACGCGTCGCCCACCGTCTTGACCGCGCCCATCGCATACCAGACCGTGTCGCCGTCCGGATTGAAGTACGCCCGCGACTTGTTGATGTCCACCGGGAGAACCTTCAGCCCGATTTCCCGCGCGTTCGTTACGTACTTCGCCAGGTTGTCCGTCGTGCTGCCGTGGATCTCGTTCGTCAGCAGTGCCGCCTGGAAATACGTCGGGTAGTTCGCCCGCAGGTACGCCGTCTGGAAGGTGATCACCGCATACGCCGCCGAGTGCGACTTGTTGAATCCGTAACCCGCGAAGGTCACGATGTTGTCCCAGATGTGGTTCGCCAGCTCCCCCTCGATGTTGTGCTTCTCCTTCGCCCCCGCGATGAATTGCACCTTCATCTTCTCCATCACATCGAGCTTCTTCTTTCCCATGGCCTTGCGGAGCACGTCCGCCTCGCCACGGGTGAAGCCGCACATGTCGATGGCCACGCGCATGACCTGTTCCTGGTAGAGGAAGATGCCATAGGTCTCGCGGAGGATCGGTTCGAGGACCGGATGGTCGTAGGCCACTTCGGCGCGCCCGTGTTTCCGGTCCACGTACATCATGTGCATGCCGGTCTTGAGGGGGCCGGGGCGGTAGAGCGCGAGGAGCGCCGTCAGGTCCGCGAACTCCGTCGGCTTCAGCGCCTTGACCAGCGTTGTCATCCCTGAGGATTCCAACTGGAAGACGCCGGCGGTCTGACCCCGGTGGAGGTTCTGGTAGGTCTTTTCGTCGATATAGTTGATCGCGGCCCAGTCGACCTCGATCTTCTCGCGGTCGCGCAGCCAGTTCTCCACCCGCTGGATGATGGAAAGGTTCTTGATCCCGAGGAAGTCCATCTTGAGCAGGCCCATCTCCTCGACCTGCGTCATGTTGAACTGCGTCAGCGGGAGGTTTTCCTTCGGCGTCTTGTAGAGGGGTATATACTCCGTGAGGTCGCGGTCGGCGATGACCACGCCGGCGGCGTGGGTCGAGGCGTGGCGCGTCATTCCCTCGAGCTTCACCGCGTAGTCCCAGATGCGGCGTGCGTCCGGGTCCCGGCTCACATGGTCGGAAAGCTCCCGGTTCTCCTCCATCGCCTTGCCCAGCGTGACCCCCGGCCCTTCCGGAACCATCTTGGCCAGCTTGTCCACATCGCCCAGGGGCACCCCCAGCACGCGGCCCACGTCGCGGATCGCCGCCTTCGCCTTCATCGTCCCAAAGGTGACGATCTGGGCCACGCACTCGTCGCCGTACTTCCGCCGGACGTAGTCGATCACCTCGCCACGGCGCTCGTCGCTGAAGTCGATGTCGATGTCCGGCATCGACACGCGGTCCGGGTTCAGGAACCGCTCGAACAGGAGCCCGTGCTTTAGCGGACACAGCTGGGTGATGCCCGTGCAGAAGGCGACCACGGACCCGGCCGCGGAGCCGCGCCCCGGCCCCACCGGGATGCCCTCCCTCCGTGCGTGGTCGATGAAGTCCGCCACGATCAGGAAATACGCCGCGAAGCCCATGTTGGTGATCACGTCGAGCTCGAACCGGATGCGCTCGCGCAGCGCCTCGTCCTTTTCCGCCCGCTCGCCATAGCGCTCCCGCGCACCCTCCCACACGCACTTCTCCAGATATTGCTCCGCCGTCATCCCGTCGGGGCATGGAAACACCGGCAGGTGGTATTCCTTCTGCGGCAACCGCAGGTCGCACATCTCCGCCACCAGCCGCGTGTTCGTTACCGCCTCCGGATAGTCCCGGAACAGCGTCGCCATTTCCTCCGTCGACTTGATGTAGAACTCGTTGCTCGCGAACTTCATCCGGGTGGTGTCGGCCCGCACGCATCCCGTCTGCACGCACAGGAGCACGTCGTGCAGGTCTGCGTCCTCGCGCCGCATGTAGTGGGCATCGTTCGCCGCGATCAGCCGAAGGTCGTGCTCGCGGGCGAGCTTCACCAGCCCTGCGTTCGCCGTGTACTGGTCCGTTATCCCGTGGTCCTGCAGCTCGACAAAGAACTGCTCGCGGCCAAAGATATCGAGAAAGGTCCGAAGGTGTTTCTCCGCGAGGTCCTCCCGCCCGTTGATGAGCGCGTCCGGGACGAGCCCGGAAATGCACGATGTCGTCGCGATCAGCCCCGCGCTGTATTGCGCCAGCACCTCGAAATCCACCCGCGGCTTGCCATAATACCCCTCCAGGTAGCCGATCGTCGACAGCTTCATCAGGTTGCGATAGCCGTCGAAGGAGCGCGCCAGGAGCAGCAGATGCGCCGTCTCCTTGCGCTCGTTGCCACCCCGTTTTGTCCGGTGGTTCGGTGTCAGGTACAGCTCGCACCCGACGATCGGCTTGATCTCCTCCTTTCCGCACGCGTCGAGGAAATCCAGCACCCCGAACATCACCCCGTGGTCCGTCAGGGCGACGGCCTCCTGGCCGAGTTCCTTCACGTAAGCCGCCAGCGGCCCGACGCGGTTGGCCCCGTCCAGCAGGGAAAACTCTGAATGCACGTGGAGATGGACGAAGTCGTTGGGGGCGGGAGCCATTGGTCTGCGGTTCTGCCGGCGGGGATGGCCCCGCATCAAAGGCGGTGCGGGGGCGCCGGTCCACCCGAATCACGGGGCGACTCTTTGCTTGAAGCTGTGCAGGGGGCGGGTCTGTCGCAGGTCATCCGCATCTGCGACGGGGCTCCGTCGCCCCCGCCCGTCGCAGGAGCAAACGCTCTCGCCCATGTTGGATCAAAGAGACACACACGATTCCCCGACGTCGTCTCCAGAGCCCATTAAAGCCTGAATTTTCAGTTATCGATACTGTGTCCCGGGGCTGTCTGCGCGCTGGTCATTTTCTTGCGCTCCTGTCACCACAGAATTTCGGAACCCCCGCAGGGAGCCCCATCATGACCTCGAAAGTGATCGGCATCGACCTTGGAACGACCAACAGCTGCGTCGCCGTAATGGAGGGTGGAAACCCCGTCGTCATCCCGAACAGCGAAGGCGGACGCACGACTCCCTCGGTTGTGGCCTTTACCAAGGACGGCGAGCGGCTCGTGGGCCAGGTGGCCCGCCGCCAAGCCGTCACCAATCCCGAGAATACCATCTTCTCCGTGAAGAGATTCATGGGGATGAAGGACTCCGAAGCCGAGCAAAGCGGCGAAAAGACGCGCGTGCCCTACAAGGTCGTCGCCGCCAGCAACGGCGACGCCGCCGTCAGCGCCCGCGACAAGACCTACTCGCCGCCGGAAATCTCCGCCATGATCCTCCAGAAAATGCGCCAGACCGCGGAGGACTACCTCGGCCACAAGGTCGAAAAGGCCGTCATCACCGTCCCCGCCTACTTCAACGATTCCCAGCGCCAGGCCACCAAGGACGCCGGCCGCATCGCCGGCCTCGAAGTCATGCGCGTCATCAACGAGCCCACCGCAGCCGCCCTCGCCTATGGCCTCGACAAGAAAAACGACCAGCTGATCGCCGTTTATGATTTCGGTGGCGGCACCTTCGACATCTCCATCCTCGAGCTCGGCGAGGGGGTCTTCGAGGTGAAGTCCACCAACGGCGACACGCACCTCGGCGGCGACGACATCGACCAGGTGCTGATCAACCACATCGCCGACGACTTCAAGAAGCAGGAAGGCATCGACCTGCGCAGCGACCGCCAGGCGCTCCAGCGCCTCAAGGAAGCCGCCGAAAAGGCGAAGATCGAACTCAGTTCCTCCACCTCCACCAACATCAACCTGCCCTTCATCACCGCCGACCAGAGCGGGCCGAAGCACCTGACGATGGACATCAGCCGGGCGCAGTTCGAACAGCTCGCCAGCCACATCATCGACCGTACCATCGAGCCCTGCAAAAAGGCCCTCGCGGACGCCGGCGTCAGCGCCAGCGACATCAACGAGGTCATCCTTGTCGGCGGCTCGACCCGCATCCCCTACGTCCAGGAAACCGTCCGCAAGCTCTTCGGCAAGGAGCCCAACCGCTCCGTCAATCCGGACGAGGTGGTTGCCATCGGTGCGGCCATCCAGGGCGGTGTCTTCGCCGGCGACGTCTCCGACGTGGTCCTCCTCGACGTGACCCCCCTGTCGCTCGGTATCGAGACCCTCGGCGGCGTCTTCACCAAGCTCGTCGAGCGCAACACCACCATCCCCACCAAGAAGTCCGAAATCTTCTCCACCGCGGCGGACAACCAGACCACGGTGACCGTGAAGGTCTACCAGGGCGAGCGCGAGATGGCCGCCGACAACAAGCTGCTCGGGAACTTCAACCTCGACGGCATCCCGCCCGCCCCCCGCGGCGTCCCCCAGGTCGAGGTGACCTTCAACATCGACGCCAACGGCATCCTCCACGTCACCGCCAAGGACCTGGGCACCGGCAAGGAGCAGCAGATCCGCATCGAGGCGGGCTCGGGCCTCACCGAGGACGAGATCCAGAACATGGTCAAGGACGCGGAGTCCCACGCCGCCGAGGACCGCGAGCGCCGCGAGAAGGCCACCGCAAGGAACAACGCCGAGACACTCGTCTATACCGTCGAGAAGTCCCTCAAGGAGCTCGAGGACAAGCTCGAGGCGGAAGACAAGGCCAAGGTCGAGTCCGCCCTCGAGGACCTGCGCAAGGCGATCGCCGCGGACAACACCGACGACATGAAGGCCAAGTCCGAGGCCCTCAACCAAGTCTTCCAGGGCATCAGCACGAAGCTTTACCAGCAGCCCGGGGCCCAACCCGGCGGTGCGGACCAGGCCGCCGGCCAGCAGGCCGGACCGAAAAATGGCGCCGGCCAGCAGGACGACGTGGTTGACGCCGAGTACGAGGAAGCGGACAAGAAGTAATCGGGAGGGGCGAGAACACCGCTCCCAATCAGACAAGCTTCATCACATCCCCCTCCCCTGCCCGGCCGCCACCCCCTCCCCCCGGCGGCCGGGCGCTTTTTTACCGCTCGCCGTCCGCGCGGATTTCTCCTTGATTGCCCACCCCCCGATCCTCCACCCCGTTGCCCATCCCCCATGAGCGCCTCGCCTCGCCGCCCCACCCCCGTGGGGTCATGGGCCTCTGCGCTTTGGCGGGAGATCCCACACTTACGATCCAAGGAGTCTCCCAGTATGCTTCACCTGTCATTCTCGCGTCGTCTCGGGGCCGCCTTTTTGGCGTTTTCCTGCGTCGGGGCGGTCATTCCCGGCGTTTCCCGGGCGGAACTCAGTCTCGACGAGGTCTTCGTCCAGGGCCCCAACCCCGCCTCCATCGACACCGTCTATTATTCCATCCCCAACCAGAACCGCTTCACTGCGCTGGCCGGGGACACACTTCCCTTCAATCTCTTCACCGCCCCCTACGACGGAAGTGCCGCCCCCGTCCAGATCAACCCCGCCCTTGGCACCGATGCGGGCATCTATCGCTTCCTCCAGTTTTCCGACGATGGGGCGATGCTCGCCTACAGCGCTGATGCCGACAGCGACAGCGCGACCAACTTCAATGTCTTTGCCGGTCCTTCCGATGGCTCCGCCGCGCCTCTCCGCATGCATACCCTACCCTCCGGCGCAACCGGCAGCCAGATCTTCAGGCTCAATGACGACGGCAGCTGGATCGCCATGGCCGGCCGCTTCGACGCCTCCTCCACCAACCGCGTCTATACAAGCAACACTTCCATCGCCGACAATGCCATCGACCTCAGCGGAACCCTCGTCGCCAACGGCAACGCCTCCTCACCACTCTTCATCCCCGGCACCGACACGGTCGTCTTTCGGGCCGACAAGTTCACCGACAACGTCATCGAAATGTTTTCCGCCCCGGCGGATGGGTCCGTCGCCCCCACGCGTCTGCTCACCCCCTCCTTCACCCCCGGCGAAGCTGTCTCAAGTCACGGCATCACTGCCGACGGTTCCCGGGTCGTCTTTGTCGCTGTCTACCAGACTCCCGGCGTGTCACACCTTTACAGCGTTCCCGCCTCGGGCGGCACCCCCACTCGTCTCAGCCAGTTGACCGATCCCGCCGCCGACGTGAACCAAGCCTTCCGCCTGACGCCCGACTCGCAGCGCGCCGTCTACCGCGCGAATGACCCCAATCCCGCCAATCAGAGCATCTTCTCCGTCCCTCTGGACGGCAGCTCTGCCCCGGTCGACCTCGGTCCGACCTTCAACATCGCGGTGGGCGCTGTGGCCCCCGACTTTGCCGTCTCCCCGGACAGCACCACCGTCGTCTATCTCGCCGATCCCGATACCGATGCCTTCACGGAGCTCTTCGCCGCCCCGCTCGATGGCAGCGCCGCGCCGCTCAAGCTCAACGACCTCTCCTTCGATGCCGACAGAGTGTTCGACTTTGCCATAACGCCCGACAGCAAGAGGGTCGTCTATCGCACCGCCTCCACCGTTGATCCGCCGGGCCGCCTCGCCTCTGTTCCCATCACCGGCGGCACCCCCCTGCTCCTCTCCGACATCCCCGATGTCGACATCCCCCTCGAGTACGAAATCAGCCCCCGCAACGCCTGGGTCGCCTTCACCGTCCGCGATGCCAACACCTCCCTCGTTTCTCTCTACCTCTCACCCGCAGATGCCGGCGAAGCCCCCCGCCTCGCCCATCCTCCCCTTCCCGCCTACGCGGGCCTCTTCTCTCCCGAATGGAGCAGCGACGGCCGCTTCGTCTCCTATATCTCCGACTTCAAGTCCGACAACGTCTTCTCGATTTATTCGGCAACAATCCTTCCCGAGCTCACCTCGGTCACCGCCGTGGACACCGATGGGCCTGCCTCCGCCGAGCCGGGATTTACCAACGACACGATCATCGACATCCAGCCCCTAGGTATCGCCGACGCGGATGAGATCGAGATCGCCCAAGATCCTTCCTTTACGACGCCGACGCTTCTCGCCGTCGGTCCCTCCACCTTCAGCTACGATCTGGGTGATCCCACAGAAGGGGTACGAACGATCTATGCGCGCACGCTCAACAGCGACTTCGCCAGCGAGAGTGTCGTCGTCTCCACAACCATCGAGCTCGACCTAACGGCGCCCCTTGCCGATTCCCCCTCACCCGCTCCCGCACCCGCTCAATCCATTCCCTCCACCTCTCTTCCTGTGACCTTCACCGTCGGCTTCAGCGAACCCCTCCTCGAGGACCTCCAGTCGGCAGACCTCGATCTCTCCGCCTCCACCACCGGCGGCGTCCTCAACGCCAGCGTGTCTCTCGTCAGTGCCTCGCCCACCCCCCAATACGAGATCAGCATTGATGGCACCGGTGTTGGGAGCGGAGACATCGTCCTCGGGTTCCAGCCATCAGCGGTCTTCGACCGCGCTGGAAACCCACTCGAGGTCGCCGGGCTGACGGCCTCGATTCCCCTCACTCTCCCCACCAGCGTTGCCCCCTGGATGCTCCTCCACGAATAGATCCTGTCGCCGGTCCGACGGGTCTTCCGGGCGCCTCCTTGCGGGGCGCCCGTTCTTCATCTCTGGCATTGCATTCGCCACCCAACAGAGTTCGTGAACACCCCACCAACCCACAAAAGGACGTCTTCCGTGAAAACACTGCATGCAGTATCGACAATCGGCGGTCTGATGATCGCCGGTGCGTCCCTCGCACCCGCCCAACCGGCCACGCCCGCCATGCTCGACATCGAGGCCGCCGTGTTTCGCGTCGACTTCAACGAATCGCGGCCCTTCGGGTCCGAGGTCACCACGCCCCAGGTCCGCGCCGCCGTCCTTGCCAACGGGATTTCCACCCTCGGCCCCCTGTTCGAGGCCGAGGGCGACGTCGCCCTCGTCCGACGCGGCGACACCACCACGACCCTCGATGACTCCTCGGCGAGGTTCTTCATCGGCGGCGAGCAGCCCTTCCTCACCACCACCTCGAAACCCGGAGCCGACGTCAGGACCGTCAGCCAGTCGACCGTGACCAGCGGCATGACTGCCGAGTTCCATGTCATCCTCGACGACCCCGCCGGCCGCGTCCTCGCCTTCGACGTGGACTTCGACCACGCAACCCCACGGACCGTCGATGGGACTACCCTCGTTAGCCGCAGCCGCTTCAGCTGGGATGGCTCCGTGCCCTTCAACGAGGACAACGTGGTGATTGTAAACCGAGCCACCTCCGACGAGGGCGAAGGGCCGGCCGAATTCATCTTCGTCGCCCGCGTCACCGCCAAGATGGCCGACCCATCCAACCGTTGACCACCGCCTGCCCTCCGCTCGCAACTCCGGCCAGCCCCCCTTACCGGAGATCCCCCTGCATGCTCTGCCTTCGCCCGCTCCTCGTCCTGCTCCTCCTTGCCGGTTCCGTCACCGCTCAGGATCCCGGCGAGGACTGGCAGCAGGACGACCTCGGTGCCCTCGGCTTCTTCGAAATGGAGAATGCCCCCTTCCCCCACGAGTCGCGGGCCGCCGGCCATACCTATCGCGAGCAGCACTTCCCCGCCGACGCCCATTATTCCGACTCGACCGTGGCCCTCTTCCTCCCCGCCGGATACAAACCCGGGCCAACGGTGGACCTCCTCCTGTACTTCCACGGCTGGGGTAACAATGTCCGCCAGTCACTCGAGCAGTTCCGCCTCCGCGAGCAGGTCGTCGCCTCCGGCAAGAACGTCATTCTGGTCTTTCCCCAGGGGCCGAAGGACGCGAGCGACTCGACCCTCGGCAAGCTCGAGGAGGAGGGCGGCCTTGCGCGACTCGCTGAGGAAGCACTGGCCACGCTTCGGGCCAGTGGCAAGGTGCCCTCCGGCGCCACCCTCGGCCGC
>CAYQTO010000087.1:0-15070 GCA_964420455.1 uncultured Candidatus Sumerlaeota bacterium
CCCACAGTTCGTAGTCGAAGCGGTAGCCCAACACCGCCGCCGCCTCCAGGGCGCCCTCGTCTGCCTCGACGTGAGCACGGGAGAAGTCCGCGCCCTCGCCGGAGGCCGCGCCTTCAACGATCCGGCCAATGGCGGCTTCTTCAACCGGGCCTTTCTCGCCCGGCGCCAGGCCGGATCCACCTTCAAGCCCCTGTTCCACGGTGCCGCCCTCGAATACGGCATGACCCCCTTTACGATCGTCGACGATTCACCAGTCACCTTTCCCGACGGTTATGCGCCCCGCAACTTTGGAGACCGCTATGCCGGCCGCGTTTCCCTCGAGAGCGCCCTCGCCCACAGCCGCAACGTCGCCACCATCCGCATGGTCCAGGAGGCCGGCCTGAGCCCCGCCCTCCGCTTCGTGGCCCGCTTTCAACGGGCTGGAAACGAGCCCTGGCATTTGCCCCTCGAATGGTCCGTCGTCCTCGGCACGACGGAGGTCACTCCGCTCGAACTCGCCGCCGCCTATCAGGCCATCGCCAACCGCGGCCATGCCCGCGGCCCTGTCCTGGTCCGCTCCGTCCGACGCCCCGGATCCCCGGAACAGACCCGCCTCGACGCCCCTCCGGAGGAGATCCTCCTCGGCGAGCAGACCGCCGCCTACCTCACCCAGATGATGCAGGCAGTCATGCGAGAGGGTACCGGGCAGCGACTACTGGAGCAGATGCCTGAAGCGATGCATCGACGGATTGCGGGCAAGTCCGGCACCACCAACGACAACCGCGACGCGTGGTTTGCCGGCTTCACCCCCGGCGAAGTGGTGGTCGTCTGGGTTGGTTTCGACCAGAACCTTCCGCTGGGGCCCACACGAACCGGCAGCGCCGCCGCGGGCCCCATCTGGGCGGACTTCCTCTCCCGCGTCTGGGAAACCAAGACACTCGCCGAGCGGTCCGCGCCGCTTCATCTCCCCGCCGGCCACCAGTGGCTGAGCCGCGAACAGCAACGGCGCGGCGCCGAGGCCGGAGCCCGCGCTCAAGCTCCCCCCGCCGCGCTCCCCCAGGCAGTCACCGCAGATGCCCGGGAATCCCGCCCCTGACCCACCGCGTAACCGCTCCACGAAATCCCCACAAGGGAGTGTCCTTTTCCTTGCTGTCCTTGGTCGCAAAATCTACTTTGCCTCCGTTCATGGAAGACTTTGTGCTCAATGCCCGGCAGGATGCGGTACGCCCTTGCCCCGCACCATGTTCCGTGGCTCCATGAGAGCAATTATGTCCGAGCAATCCGTCCTAAAGATTCAGGCTGCCGGCCTCAGCGACCGCGGGCTCAAGAGGAGCCACAACGAGGACGCTTTGTCTGTCGTCCCGGGCCTCGGGCTTTTCATCGTCGCCGACGGCATGGGTGGACACAACGCGGGCGAAGTGGCCAGCCGCCGCGCCATCGAATCAATGGTCGAGTTTGTGCGCGATTCACAGGAAGAGGCCTTCGACGAGGAGCCCATCCCTCCCGATCCGTCCCTCAGCGAACCGGAAAACCGCCTGGTCACCGCCATCAAGCTCGCCAACCGCGACGTGTGCAAACTGTCCATGGAACACCCCGAGTACCATGGTATGGGCACAACCCTCGTTGGGATGCTGCTCGACCCGGAGAATGAACTCGTTTCCGTGGCCCATGTGGGCGACTCCCGAGCCTACCGCCTCCGCGCCGGCAAGCTTGCCAAGCTCACCGCCGACCACAGCTGGGTCGAGGAGCAGCTCCAAAAGGGCATCATCACCACCGAGGAAGCCAAGAACCACCGCTGGAAGAATGTGATTACCCGCGCCCTTGGCAACAAGCTCGACGTCGAGGTCGACGTCGCAAGTCACGACCTCGCCGACGGCGACGTGTTCCTCCTGTGCAGCGACGGACTCTCCGGTATGGTCGAGGAATCGATGCTCGAGCACATCATGGTCAGTTCCCCCGACCTTGAGGAGTGCACCGAGCAGTTGATCCGCGCCGCCAACGAGGCCGGCGGGAACGACAACATCACGCTTATCCTGATCCGAATGATCCGCGAGTAAGCGCCCTCCGCAGCAACTTCTTCAGGCGCTTTCCTTGTTCTCCCGCGGGATGTAGACCGGCTCTTCGTCTCCGCGCAGGACTGCCTCGGTAATGCGAATTTCCTGAAAGTCCCGGGCCTTCTCCGGAAGGTCGAACTGGATATCGAGCATCGAATCCTCAAGGATGGCGCGCAACCCTCGGGCACCTGTCTGGAGGTCGATCGCCTGACGCGCCACATAGCGCAGCGCTTCCTCGTCGAAGTTCAGCGTCACGCCCTCCAGTTCGAACATACGCCGGAACTGGCGCGCCAGGGCGTTGCGAGGGGTGGTCATGATCGACAGCAACTCTTCCTCGCCCAGCTGGTCCAGTGTGGTCACTACCGGGAAACGTCCCACAAACTCCGGGATCATCCCAAACTTCAGCAGGTCGCGGTACTCCACCTGGGCGAGCAGCTCGCCGATGTTTTCTTCCTTGCGCGACTTGATCTCCGCTCCGAAGCCCATGGTCCGCTGGGCAACCCGGCGCCGGATGATGTCCGCGAGGCCGTTGAAGGCCCCGCCCGCGATAAACAGGATGTTCGTCGTGTCGATCCGGATGTATTCCTGGTGCGGGTGCTTGCGGCCGCCTGTCGGCGGAACGTTCGCCACGGTCCCCTCCAGGATCTTCAGCAGCGCCTGCTGCACCCCTTCCCCCGACACATCCCGCGTGATCGATACATTGTGCGAGGTCTTGGCGATCTTGTCGATCTCGTCGATGTAGATGATCCCGCGCTGGGCCCGCTCCACCTCGCCATTCGCCGCCTGTAGCAAACGGAGCAGGATGTTTTCCACGTCCTCGCCCACGTAGCCCGCCTGTGTGAGCGACGTCGCGTCGGCGATTGCGAAGGGGAAGTCGAGAATCCGCGCCAGCGTCTGCGCCAGCAGGGTCTTGCCGCTGCCCGTCGGTCCCACCATGAGGATATTCGACTTCTGCAGCTCGACTTCCTCGTCGTTCGAGCTGTTCGCCAGGATGCGCTTGTAGTGATTGTGCACGGCGACCGACAGCACCCGCTTGGGCCGGTCCTGGGCGATCACATACTGGTCCAGCTCCTCCTTGATCTCATGCGGATTCGGGAGTCGCTTCAACCCCTCCGTCGACTCTTCTTCCACGCGCGCCAGTTCGTCGCGACGCAACCGGTCATGGCAGGTGGTCACGCACTCGTCGCAGATATACACACTTCCGAGGGTTTCCTTGTTCGTCAGTCCCTTGAACAGTGTCTTTACCTGGTGTTGGTCGCGTCCGCAGAAGGAGCATTTCAGGCGCATGTGCTAACGGCGTTCCTTGATCGATTGGCGTGGCCCGGAATGTACGACGAAATGTTCGTGCCTTTGCAATGCGAAAAGCCCTCCCGCCGGAGGTGTCCCTGTCGTGCCATGGTTGTTCGGGGTCTTCCTCAGTCGTTGCTCCAGTGCTTGCGGAGGAACGGGTGGTCCTTCGGAAGGTCGCGGGGAAGGCCGGAAGCCTCCTCGAGGATGGTCGCAACGAAGTCGTAGGCGCCCCCGAGCACCGGCGAGATGCGCTTTCCCGTTTCCTTGCGCAACTGCTCCAGCGTCAGGTCGTCGATGAACCGTTCGTCGTACTTTCGCAGGCAATTTCCCGGCAGCAGATACTGGTCGTAGAAGGGCGAGTGCTTGATGGTCCTGCCGATGTCTGCCCCGGGGAGCAGACCCGTCACGTGGATCGTCGGCCCGAACAGGGTGTTCTCGACGGGAAGGATGTCGACGGCGAGCTGCTCGCACTGGGCGCAAAGGTCGCGGATCCGGGTGAGGACCGGCGGGCTCAGGGTCGAGGTAATCGCCGCCACCCGCCAGGGCTTCCGGAGCCTTGCCGGCAGGAGGCGCCGGGCCTCCGTAAAGTCCCTGTAGAAGTGATACACCATGCCGACGCCGTTCTCGAGCTGGGGCAGGTCCGGGTATCGCGAATAGGACGGCGGCTTCTGGCCCGCGATCAGGAACCATTCGTCGGCGAGGAGCGCCACCGGACGCCCGAAGCGCTCCTCGATCTTCTTGAGCCGCGGCTTCCACCTGCGAAGGAACGAACGCGCGTAGGTCCGGTCCACCGGAACAAGACCCGGCAACCCCTCCCGCCACTTCGTCAGCCCGACGGGAACGATCGCGATGCTTTGAACCGTCGGCACGTGATCGCACAACACCTCGAGCGTCCGCTCAAGCTCACCTCCATCGTTCTTCCCCGGACAAAGGACGATCTGCGTGTGGAGTTCAAGTGCGTGCTCGCGGAAAAAGGCCAGCAGGTCCAGGATGGGCCGGGCCTTCTTCAGGCCCAGAAGCCACTTGCGCAGGTCCTCGTCCACCGCATGCACCGAGATATACAATGGGGTGAGCCGTTGGGCCGCGATCCGCTCCAGGTCCGAATCCTTCAGGTTCGTTCCCGTGATATACGAACCCTGCATGAAGCTCAGCCGGTAATCCTCGTCCTTCACGTACAGCGACTGGCGCATGTGGTCCGGCAACTGGTGCACGAAGCAGAACACGCAGTTGCAGCCGCAGTTCTGAGTCGTGAACTGCTCGACCTCCAGCCCGAGGGCTTCCTCCGGCGCGAACTTGCTTATGGCCACCCGCCGCCGTCCGCCGCCCGGCGTCTCCACCAGCAGGTCGAGGTCCTCTTCCGCGGTGTGAAAGTAGAAATCGACGGTATCGCGGACCGGCTCGCCGTTGACCTCGAGCAGCACCTCATCCACTGCGAGACCCGCGGCCTCGGCGGGACTTCCTGGATAGACATGGGCGATGCGAACCCCCGGCGGCAGCTCTGCCACCGCCACCGAGGCGGGGATCGTCATGAGCGGGTCATGGCGGGCGAGCCGCTCCCGCAGGGTCTTCGCCGAGTCAGTCAAGCCGCACCCTCGACAGCGCCGTGTTTCCCGCCTCGTCCGAAGCCGCCAGGACCACCAGGGCACCCCGCGCCGCTTCCTCACCCGTCAGCACCAGGCGGAAGGTCTCCGACCGCTGGTCGTAGGCCCGGTCCTCCGGCGCCAGGAGCCGATAGTCCCCGAAATCCGGCGACCACGCCGCGCCGACCACCACGCTCGTCGGGTCTTCCACCCGGAAACGAACCACCACTTCCTCGTCCGACTCGCGCACGACCGACAGGATGATGATGTCCGGCGCCAGGTTATCCACGAGGAACAGGGGGCTTTCCGCGTGCGCCTCGAGCGCCTGATCACCCGTGTTCGTCAATCTGTCGCTCGCCGTGACCCGCACCCGGTAGTAGCCGTCGGGCAGGACGCGGGTCTCGAGGAGAAAGGGAGGCGACTCGAGGTCCTCCTCGAGAGTCGTCCACCGTCCGTCCTCCGCACCGCGGAGCGCCACCGTGAAGCGAAGCCTGTCATTGTTCTGATCCGTCGCCTTCCAGGCCAGTTCGAGCGCACCGGGATTCGGCTCGGGGAAGGCATCGACCCGCACGGTGGGGGGCGCCTGGTTTGGCGGCCCGTTGCCCTTTCGTGTCGGGTTCGACAAAACAACCTCGCTCACCTCCGGCGCCTCGTTTGGCCTCGTGTAGAAAACGCGCACGTAGTCGACCAACGGATCGATCGCCCGCGGCGCCTCCGAGACGTCAATGTCGATGGCGTACTGAAGGAATCGGCCCGGCGGAGTCCCGTCGGCAAACTCGCCATCGTTGAAGTCCGCCGGATCCGACCACTCCTGCCAAGTCTCGTCCGGCTCCTTTGTATTGCCGGTGCGAACCGACAACGCGAGGGCGCCATCGCCGGGAAGGACGCGCCCACGAATCCGGCCCCAATTCACGATCCCCTTCGCATCAAAAACCCGCGACTCGAAGCGGCCGTCGCTGGTGTCCTCCGCCCGGAACCGATACAGCCCTGCCTCCGCTGCCGTCCCCGCAAAGACGACACCGCCTTCCGCCGCCGCCAGCCGCAGCACATAGTCATCGTGCGCCACCCCGACACGCTCGGTCTCGCCCGACGGCGTCACCCGATAAAGATTCCCCGCCTGCCCGGCTGCGACCAACAGCCCGCCATCCCCCAGCACATGCATGTCGTGGATGGGCGATTCGGGCGAGGTCCACCACTCCGTCGCGATGCCGTCTGGATGGGCCCGCACGATAAAGGATTCAGGCTGGGGCTTCTGGTTTCCCCGTGCCTGGTTCCCCGGCGACCGGTCCAGTACGTTCTGGCCGGGTGAACGCTCGCCGTTCACCGCGCCGATTACCGAGCCATCGGGCAGCACCCCGACACGCCGAACTTCCTCCTGCTCCGGGTCGATCAACACCCTCATCGTCCCATCCGCCGACACACGCACCACATAGCCGGGACCCTGCGTTGCCACCGCCAGGTCGTCGCTGCCGGGGATCGGGGCGATATCCAGCACGTTCAAGGCGAAGTCCATCATCGCCAAAGCCGACGTCGTCGCGTCATCCTCGACGCGGATCAGCGCCGCGGGAGAACCGGTTGCCGCCACCAGCCCGTCTCCATGTTGCACCACGTCCCAGACAAGTTCCGCCCCCAACTGGGCGTCGACCTGGGGCTCGCCCTCGCCATCCTCGAGGAAGTACAGCGTGCCACCAGGGCTTGCTGCCACCAGCAACCCATCGTCCACCGGCAGCAGCGCATAAAGCGCCGCCTCCTCGAAATCGTGCACGAGTTCGACCCCGCCATCGTCAGGGAGCCGAAAGAGCTTCCCCTCGTGCCCCGTCGCCGTATAGACAGCGCCATCCAGCACGGCCACGTCCCAAACAGCGTCCGCATCAATGTCGCCGAGGCGCTCGCGGGCGACCGGTGGCGCGATGAACCCATCGAAGGTCAGCGTGCTTGTCGTGACGTCTCCTTCCGCAAACTGGGCGGTGGCGTCATCGAGGAAGAACTCCGTCTGGGCGGCGGGCGCCGCCGCCGTCAAACCTCCGGCCAGCAACACCCCGGCGGCCAGGGCACGTCTCATCGGCATCATCTGATCCACGCGTCGTTCCTTTCGGGAGGGAAGGGTTGGGAATTCATCTGGGTGGTTTACTCAGGGCTTTTCGACGAGAAGGCTGAAGGTGGTCGCCCCCCCCACCATGGCGTCCAGGCGATGAACCTGCTCGGAGACAATGCGGCCGGGCACCGCCCCGAGGGCGTCGCTCGACCGGGCGGTCTCGCTCACGGTCATTGCCACGGACTTTGGCAGGCTCCGCATGGTCATTCCGCCAAGCGCCGGCTGGGCTGAGGGATCGAACAACACCACATATACGGCGTCCGAGGGGTAGAAGGGCTCACGAGCCGCGAGGAACTCCTCGAAGGATTCCGGATCCTGCAGGTCGGGCCGCAGCTGCTGTTCCAGGCGCAGCCGCGAAGGTCCATCCAGCACGCGCACCTCGTAGGAACCCGGTCGCAGGTCCGCCGGCAGGGGCACCCGAAGGGTCATCGGAACCGGCTCGCGGCGCCACCGGGTAAACTCCACCTCCGCCGTATAGACATCGCCCGGCGAGAGCACCCGGGCCCCGCGCCGCGTCTCCTCCAGCACCATCATTTCCGGCACCGGAGCCACGTTCACCTCAACCTCGATGCGCTCCACCGGTGCGGCCTCGAACCGGTTGTTCATCAGCAGCGAAAGTTCCTGGTTCAGTTCGAACGCCGTGAACATGGCCACCAGATCCAGCCCGGAAAGGTGATCCTGTCGCCGGAGTTCGCGCCCGTCCGCGAGGGTCACTCTCGTCTCCAGGTCCAGAGCCATCGGCCCCGACATGCGCACCGCCCGGTCCATCGATTCCATCATGCAGATCAGCGCCAGCTGCGGCAGCCAGTCACGATTCTCCCAAAGCCGAAAGTTGAACGTGCGATTGGTGTGGGTCTCCGGCGCGCGGATGGCCACCTGCATCGGCACGAGGTCCGTCCGCGCGGTCAGGCTCGCCCCGACCGCCGGCAGCCGGTCCTGCCGAAGCGACCCCTTCACCGCTACCGCGTTCCCAAGCTTGAAGGGACGCATCAGCGAAGGCAGGAAGGTGATCACCTCGGACACGGCGATCGGCGCATCGATCGCACCGCCCCCAAACATCGGATGCCCAAAGCCCACCATGCGGTCGCCCTGAACGTAGGTGGCTGTTCCGAGTGCCGCCAGATGAAGATCGCCATCCGCGAGGACCACACTGAAGGCCGAGCCATTCTCCAGCGCCGGGCCCTCGGTTGTGTCCGTTACCATCGCCCCGCTGCTCCCCTGCAGCCCCGCCATCACCGGCTGCAGCGTGCCCGTGTTGAACGTCCGGCTGACGACATCCATCACCGCCTGGCTCCGCGTGCCGACCAGGAGCGGCGCGGCGAGGGGCTCGAACCGCACCGTCGGCCCGGCCACGTCCGGCACCCGGATGCCCATCCGCCCCAGCTCCGCCAAGGGCACGTCGATCGTTGGTGCCTCCCACCCCGGCAGATGCCCGAACGCCTGCTTCGCCGCGGGCCAGCCCGCCAGGCTCGTTGGATACTCCCGCGGGATCACCTGCGAGTCATCGGTCACCAGCTGATAGACATCCAGCATCCCCTCGATCGGCGTTACTCCACAGATCGCCCGGATCGAGAACCCCCAACCGTAGGCAACGGCGCCCACCAGCCGGTCCTCGATATATACAGGGCTCCCGCTCATGCCGGCCACAACCCCATGGCCCTCGAGCATCGGGTGGCTCGCCTCGATGATGATCATGTCACCGTCGGCAAAGGCGTTCTTCATGACGCCCTTCACCGTGATGTCGAACCGCTCGACGTCCGACCCCTCGAAAACCGTCAGCCCATAGCCGGTCATGCCCGGCCGCAACTCGTCGACCGGCATGACCTCCACTTCCGGGCGGTCGCCCAACGGCGGGATCACGGCAGATGACTCCAACGGAAGGAAAGCAAGGGCGGCGCAAAAGGCGCCGGAAAGAACGAACCGAAGCGGGTGTGTCATGGTGGCGGGAAGACTCCGTCTGGGCGCAGGAAGGGGGGACGGCTTGCGCCCCCCAAAGAAAGCCCAAGGAATGTGGCATCATGGCTTTCGCGACGCAAGCACCGGATCACCCCGCCGAGGCGGTGGTGGGAATCCTTGCCGGGCCAACGGCCAGCGGCAAGTCGGCCCTTTCGCTCGACCTCGCCGCGAAACATGACCTCGCGATCGTCTCCGCAGATAGCATGCAAGTTTACCGCGGCATGCAGATCGGCACGGGAGCCCTCACGGAAGACGAACGCCGCGGCATCCCCCACGCCCTTCTCGCCTTCGCCGATCCCCGCGAGGAATTCCACGCCGCACGGTTTGTCAGCGAAGCCTCGCGGGCCATCGCCGAACAATGGAGCCTCCATCGGCGCCGCTCGCTGCTCGTCGGCGGCACCGGCATGTGGATCCAGGCCTTCCGCGAGGGGCTCATGGAAGCGCCCGGCCGGAACGAGGCCCTCCGCGCCCGGTACCGGGACCTGCTGTCGACCGGCGGCGAACAGGCCCTCTGGGAGACCCTCAAGGACGCCGATCCCGTGATGGCCGCGCGCCTCAGCCCCCGTGATCATCCCCGGATCATGCGGGCCCTCGAGGTCGTCGAGCAGTCCGGGATCCCTCTGAGCGAGTGGATGAGGCGCGACGAGGAACGCCGGGCAGCGCTCGGCCCGCTCCTCCCCCTCGTCGTCGTCACCTGGCCCCGCGCGGAATTGTACCGCCGGATCGACGCCCGCGTCTCCCAAATGCTCGACGCCGGATGGAAAAACGAAGCCGCCGCCCTCCTTGCTTTGGACCTCCCGGACCACGCCCCCGCGCGCAAGGCCCTCGGCTATCGGGAACTCTTCGAGGTGCTCCACGGCCGGCTCGATGAATCCACCGCCCTCGAACGCATCCGTACGGCCACCCGCCAGTTCGCCCGCCGCCAGCTCACCTGGTACCGCGGCCAACGGGAAACCACGTGGGTCGAACCGCCGAATCTGGAAAAGGTCGAAGCCGCATTCGGCCTCAGGACCACTTGAGCGCCCGCGGTTCGACCCGAACGCGCAACGGACACGCCCCCGGCGGGCATTGCAGAAGCCACAAGGCCGTCTCGGCCACGGCGGCGGGCTTCGGATTTTCCGCAAGGTCCTTCAGCGGTCCTTCCGCCAGAGGACCTGTCTCGATAACGGAAAGCCACGCCCCCCCGAAGACTTCCTCCGCGACCGCCGGCGCCGTTTCCACCACCGACACGATTCGCAGGGCCCCGCGGCCCCGGATGGCACCCGCGACCGCCTCCAGTGCCTCCCGCGCCTGCCCCAATCCACACCCCTTCTCCCCTACCGTCAGCGTCTCCACGACGAGATGCACGTGGCCGAACACCTCACGCCGTTCTCGCAACACGGTCGCTGCCGCCTCGCTTCCCCCGCCAAGCCAGGCATGGATCGCCGTCCCCCGCTTCTCGACAATCTCCCGCTCGAGAGCCTGCAAGGACCCCTCGCCAAAGCCGGCAAGAATCACACGCGCACCCGCCCGCGCCAGTTGAAGAGCTGCCGAACGCCCCACGCCCGTCTCGCAACCCAGCACCAGCGCGATCGCTTCCCGGAGATTCAGCTTTGTCATCAGATGTCACTTTCCCGGTGGTTTTTCACAGCATTGCCCATTCTGATTGGTAAATGGCACGCATGGTGCATCTTGTATTGGCAGTAAAGGTACTACCACCGAGCAGGGGTGCCAGATCCGGGGGCCGCAAGGCCCCCGGTCCTCTTTATGATCAAAATCAAAGGTGGACATGTGACATCGGGATGACCCGGGAGGAATGTTTGCAGACGGCAACGAAATGAAATGGTTGCGACATTGCAACGCCTCCAAGCGCCTGAATGAGTAATTCCCTCACCAAAACCATCCACCACCCTCCTCCTCCCAAATGCCTCGTTCCGCCTTCCGCGCCTCCTTTTCGGCCGTCCGGAACTCCCGGTCGTAACGTTCCGAAGCACCGTACTTCGTCACGTACTCGGACCACCCCTCCCGCACCAGCTCGATGTTGAAGTTCCGCCCATCCACCAGCACGTAGGCGAGCCGCCGGCCATAGCGGTCATGGCTTTCGTCGCCCCCGGCCTCGAGCCGCACCTGCGCATTCTCGAGCCGCCGGCGGGTGTAGTCCGCCGCCCGGGCGCCCAACACCGTGTTGCGGCTGTCGTCCGGGTGGACCGATTCCGGGGTGTCGACGTTCAGGAGCCGGACCCTCTCGGTTTCGCTCCCGATGCGCACCACCAACGTGTCGCCATCGACCACGCGCTCGACCTCTGCGACGAGGTACCCCTCCGCGGTTGTGAGAGGGGCGCCGACCCACGGCGCCAACGAGGCCGGCAACGGGACATCCACCGGTGGGTCGAAATACGTCCACGCACCGCCTCCTCCGATCGCCAGCGCGACCAGAACGGCGAGGATCGTGCGGAACCGCCGCATGGGCGCGGCCCTCCGGCGGGCGCCCCTTTTCTTGCTCCTCCTGGTGCGTGTGGTCTTGCGTGACATGGGCCTCAACCAGTCAACAAACGTCGTCGAACAAGGGACGGAAGAAACGGGGAACGTCAAGATGGATGGAACCGGACGGGAGCCAACAATCGGAGCGGGAGTGCTGCTGTCGAACGGGCAGGGATGGGAGCCGGCGGCGCTCCTGCTGCCGTCGCCACTGGTCCTGCTGCGGTTTGACCGGGGCGTGGCACGTCTATACGCCATGGGAAGCGACACGCCGTTCCTGACGACGGAGCGGGAGCCCATTGCCCTGCTGATGGAGGTGCTGGTGGCAATCCGTGCGCAGCTCCCCGTAGCGGGCCCCAAGGCCGGCAAGCCCGCGTTCCCACTCGCGCTGATCGCCGCCACCTACGAATTTGGCGCCCGCTTTGCCCCCCACCGCGATGCATTTCCCCACGCCGCCGGTCTCGAGGACGACGAGTTGTTCGCCGCGGTGTTCATCGACGCGTTCCGGCCGGACTCGCGCGGTGAAGTCGAGCGCATCGGTTACGCGGGGACGGTCCCGGCCGGATGGATGGAGGGGGCACCGGAGCTCGAGACCGCACCGCCGGGTCACGTGGCGCCGCCGGTGGTCGCGCACCCTACCCCGAACGGGGTCCAACACGAGCGGCTGCGGCCCCTCATGGAGGAGGGGGACCACGCGGAACGCATCAAGCGTATACACGAGTATCTGGCGGCGGGCGACATCTATCAGGCGAACCTGACGGTTCCGTTCCGGGGGAGGACGGCGGCGGCCGCCGAGGCGATCTTCGACGCCGCCCTCCAACGCGGAGGCGCCGCCTGGGGAGGCACCATGATCACCCCGTTGGGCACCCTTCTCAGCTTTTCCCCGGAGCTCTACCTACGCCGCCGTGGGCCCCATATCGAAACCCGTCCCATCAAGGGAACCGCCCGCATCGCCAACTACGCCACGGCCATCTATGACGCGACGGAGACCCTTCGCACCAGCGACAAGGACCGCGCGGAACACGTCATGATCGTCGATCTTGAACGCAATGATCTCGGCCGCGTGTGCCTCCCGGGGACGGTCACCGCGGACCCGCTGATGCGCCTCGTCGAACACCCGACGGTCCTTCACATGGAGTCGACCGTGAGCGGCGAGCTGCGCTTCGACGTAACCCCAACGGAAATCATCGCAGCAACATACCCGGGCGGGTCCGTGACGGGTGCGCCGAAAAAGCGGGCGCTCGAAATCCTCGGCGAACTCGAGATCGCTCCCCGCGGCATCTACTGTGGTGCCTTTGGCTGGATCGATGCGGATGGCGACATGGAGCTGAACCTTCCCATTCGCACCGCCATGCTACGGCCCGATGGGACCATCGAATACTCGGCGGGGGGCGGCATCGTCGCCGACTCGGACGCCGCCGAGGAATGGAAGGAACTTCACCACAAGCTGCGCTTTTTCGAGGAGGCGCTCGAAACGGCCGAGACGAGAAGCGATCGCAATGGTGCCTCCTAGCGGCGTCGGATTTCGGCCTGGCGCATCGGCATCGAATCGATGAGGGCGTTGATCTCGCCGACATCGTCCGGCATCGCCCGGCGCCGCTTCTCACCGCCATCCTTGCCGACAAGGATGATGACTTCTTCGGAAGCGCCGACGCCGAAGTGCTCCCGCAGATCCTGGGCAACCCGTGGTTCGAGTGACTTCCCCTCGAAGCGGCTGTCCCCCCGGGCGAGGATTTCGAAGACCACCAGGTCGCGTTCGGCCAGTGGCTCCTCCGCGTCCTCGAAGGCTTGCCGTTGCTTCTGAAGGGCGTCGCTCCCACTGTCCGGTGCGAAAAGGAGCAGGACGCGATGTTGCCAGCGCAGATCTTCAAGGGATGTCGCCACGGCTGCGGCTTCCTCCTTCGCGGGGCTGGTGGGCGCGCCATTCTCTGTGGATGGGGGAGTTCCACATCCCCCCAGCCCTGCCGCCAGTATGAAGGCCGTAAGACGTCTCATGTCCATGGCTGGAAACACGTTCTGCGCCGGGGCGCGGCCGTCCTTTTCTGTTGGCTGACCGCGCAGGGAACCGCCCAGCACCTCGACCAGTTGTACCAGTTGGACGACGGCGAGGCGTTCCGGTTGCGCGGTGTCGAGGGCATTGCCGCGGGGCAGACCCTCGAGCTCGGCAAGCTGGAGGGCCCCGGCGTCGTCCGCCACGTGTGGTTCACCTGCCACAGCCCCTTTCCGCAGATATACGGGGCGCTGGTGCTGAGGGCCTGGTGGGATGGCGAGGAGCACCCGAGCATCGAGGTGCCACTGGGCGATTTCTTTGGGGTGGGATTCGGCCGCGAGGTGGACTTTGCGTCGGCCCTGGTGGAGATGATCCCCGCCGGCGAGGTCCAGCATGCCGCGCTGAATTCCTACATCCCAATGCCGTTCCATGAGGAAGCGAGGTTTGCCGTGGAGAACCGCTCGCACTCGCCGGCGAACCTTTTCTTCTGGAAGATCAACGGCGAGCGCGTCGACGGGCTGGGGCCGGACACGGGGCTGCTGCATGCAAGTTGGCGCCGCGAGAATCCGGTGACCCGCGGCACGCCCTTCACGATCCTGGAGGCCACGGGGCGTGGCCGCTACCTCGGCACCGTCATGAGCTACCGGATTCTCGAGCCGGGCTCCTGGGTCGAGGGCGGGGAGGATATCTTTATAGACGGAAGCGAGACCCCGACCCTCGCCGGGATCGGATCGGAGGACTACTTCGGCCAGTCGTGGGGCTTTCGCGTCGCGCACAACCGGCCGTTCCATGGGACATCCTTCGGGCCCGAGGGGAACCTCATGACCGCCTATCGCTTTCACGTACCCGATCCGATCACCTTCAACGAATCGATCCGCGTGACCATGCGGGCACACGGCGCCAACGTGGGGGACCGGGCGGATGACTACGCCGCGGTGGCCTACTGGTATCAGACGGAGCCCCATGCCCCCTTTCCCCCATTGCCGGAACTTGACTATGACCACCTGGGGGCGGAGGAGCGGTTCCGATCGCCCTGGTGGGAGGTACCGGTCGCCTTTCCCGAAGGGGTGCTCCCACGTGGAAGGGAGATCGGCCGCGAGGTCACCCGTATAGACACCTCCGGGGCGGCGGGGGCCGGCTATGTCGGACGTTTCGCGTTTGACCGCGACCGGCGAACCAAGTGGTGCGACACCGGCAATCCCGACGCCCAGTGGATGGTCTTCGGATTCGACGAGCCCCGGCCCATCAGCGGAATCGTCCTCCTGGGGGCGTCGACCGCCGCGGAGGACCCGGGACTCAACACGCGCGGATTCACCCTCGAGGCGCGCCCCTCCCCCACGGCTCCGTGGCAGACCGTGGCCACGTCGGACCCGGACAACCCGGCGATCGACACCCCACCGGACCACGATTGGTGGGCGATCCGATTCGACCCCCCGCTTTCCGCGGCCGCGTTCCGCCTGAAGATCACCGACGCCGCCTACTGGGACCCGCACGCGCGCGTGCCGGAAATCCTTGTCTATACGCCCAACGAATGAGCCTCCCGCCCCCCGCGTTTCCCCCGTCGCGCCGGGCAGCCTTTCGCCGCGCCCTCCTCGCCTGGTACGACCGCAACCGTCGCGACCTGCCCTGGCGCCACACCACCGATCCCTACCGTATCTGGGTCTCGGAG
>CAYQTO010000088.1:0-14835 GCA_964420455.1 uncultured Candidatus Sumerlaeota bacterium
GGGGGTCGGGCGGCTTGATCTCCCGGCGGGATCCTACAACGTGGTTGTCAGCACCTGGGGCCATTCCGAGGCGCGCCGAACGGTGGAGATCCTCGCCGGGGAGGAGACGCTGATCGAGGACGTGTTGTACGAAGCCGGCTCGATGAAGTGGGCCATCGCGGATGCGACGGGTGCGCCGGCGGCCGGGGTCGAGGTTTCGCTCGCACCGGACGATCCGAACTCCATTGAAACGCCGCGCACGGGTGTCACGGATCGCAACGGCTTCTGGGAACAGCGGGGACTTTTTCCCGGTGTCTATACGGCCCGGGCCCTGGCTGTGGACGGCCGGACCGCCACGGCGCGGTTCACCATCGCCGCCCACGAGCACACGGAACGCGTCTCCCCCCTTGAGTGACCGGTCCGCGTCCCGTTGACAGGCGCGCCCCCTGTGGGGAATGGAGGTCACCGTTCGATGTCGGTCCGGAGAGGCCCGGCCGAAGAGCACAGGCAAGGGGCGCCGTCCAGTCGCGCCCCTCCCCCGGATTGCGGACATGCGATTTCTTCCTCTTCTTCTTTTTTTCCTGATTGGATGCGCCGGGTATCGCGGGCCTGGGTCGATTGATGACCGGCCGGCTTTCGACTGGCGGCGGGTGACCTCCGTCGATCCCGAGGGGGGAAACGCGGACTTCCGGACGCTCGAGCCGAGGGGGGAACTCGTGCTGGCGGACCTCGAGGGCCCCGGCCGGATCACCCGCCTCTGGGTCACCTACAACAGGCCGGAGGAGCTCGACACGGAAGGACTCGTCCTCGAGATGACCTGGGACGACGCGCCGGGGCCGAGCGTCCGCGTTCCCCTGGACATGTTCTTCGGGCTCGGGCGCGAGGACCCCTTCGAATTCGAGAACGCCTACCAGCATGTCACCGCGAACGAATCGTTGAACGCGTTCTTTCCGATGCCGTTCCGCGAGCGGGCGACGATCCGGGTGGTCAACGAGACGGCGGTGCGGATTCCCCAGTTCTACTGGGCGGTGGAGTACGAGGCCCACGATTCCAGGCGGTCGCTGGGGGATGCGGGCTACTTGCATGCGATGTATAGACACGCGTACCCGCCGGCGCAGCGCGAGCCGTATGCGATCGCCTCGCTGGAGGGAAGGGGCGTCTATATCGGCACGAGCCTTTGGCTGAACCTGAACGTGCCGGGGTGGTGGGGCGAGGGCGACGACATCCTGGTGATCGACGGCGAGCGTTTCCAGGGCACCGGCAGCGAGGAGTTCTTCGGGGGTGCGTGGGCTGGGGCAACCGAGTGGCGGAGGGGTTGCGCTTCGGCGTGCCCCGACTCGAGACGCCGGGCGAGCGCGGGGGCTCGTGGGTCGTCTACCGATTTCACAAGGAGGCGCCGATGCGCTTCGACGAGTCCTTCGAGCTGCTGCTGGAGCACGGGCAGAACGGATTCCACGGGCGGCCGGTCGCCGCGAACCATTACGCGAGCGTGGCCTTCTATTACATGGACGAGCCGCAGGGGCAGGAGGCGTTGCCGCCGCTGGAGGAACGGCTTGCGGACCTGGCGCCGATCGCTCCTCCGACGATCGGAAGGTGGCACGAGGCCGAGGAGGCCCACGCCACCGGGCACCTCTTCACGGTGGAGGGCGGGGTCGTCTATCCGCGGGAGTACCCGGAATCGGAGGCGAACGCGTGGTCCGGCGGGGCCGACGTGGCGATGGTGGGATTCCGGACCGGATCACGGTTCGTTTGGGCGATTCCCATCCGCGAGGCGGGTGTCTATACGGCGGAACTAGCCCATACCCTCCAGTCGAACGGATATATCTACGAGTTGCGGGTGAACGGGGAAACGTGGGTGGAGGCGTTTGATGGTTACGCGCCGGACACGCGGCCAGCGACCATGGAGTTGCCGCCGGTCGCGCTCGATCGCGGCATGGCCATGCTCGAGGTGATCGTGACGGGGAGCAACCCGGAGGCCCAGGAGCCCGCGCTGTTTGCGGGAATGGACGCCATCCGGTTCACTCCGCTGCTGGGCGAGGCGGAGGTGGACGCGCGGCTCCGGGTTCCGGATCCGCAGACGGTCCGCGGGCTGGTGCATTACCTGGATTTCGAGTCCGACGGGGAGGCGGCCCGTGCCGTTGACCGGGCGCATCCCGGCGACGGCGTGACGATGGAGGGCGCCGGGTCCTTCGCCCTCGCCCCGGGGCCGGACGGACGACACGCCGCCCACCTCGATGGCAAGGACGACCGGCTGCTCTTCAACGCGGACGCGATCAGGGGCCTTGGGAACGACATGGCGATCGATGCGTATATACGCCCCGGCGCCGACCGGAACCCAATGGTGGTCCTTTCGCGTGGGCTGGTCCTGTTCGGATCGATCGACGAGCAGAAGCCGCGCTTCTGGATTCGCGACGAGGACTTCCGCTTCCTCAGCATCCAGTGCTTCGCCCCGGTGGTCATGCCGGATGCCTGGAGCCGGCTGGGTCTCGTGCTCGAGGACGACGTGGCGGAAATCCGCGTCAACGGCGCCACCGTTCAGGTGCTGGACATGGAGAACTTTCGGCGCGTGAACGTGTATCCGGGGAGGACCATGGTGGGCAGCTCGGAGTCGAACCTGGGGGCGTTCCGGGGCGCGATGGGACCGGTGATCCTGCGGACGCTGGACGAGCCTGCGGCTCCCTGAAGGATTTGTCAGAAAGTCGCGGCACCTTTCCTGCCCACCTTTGGCGCCATGAGCAACGGGGCCGCCGCCACTGCCGATTCCCTGTCCTTGATGGGTCGCCTGCGTCCGGTGCTGGCCCTCGCGCGACAGCGACCCGCCGTCCGACGCGTGACCCTTGCGGACCTCGTCGAGGCGCTCGGCCCGGGGAGCACGCCCCTCGCCGCGATGCTGGTCGCCCTCCCCTTCGTCAGCCCCATGAGTCTTGGCCCGATCGCCATGCCGGCCAGTGCCCTGACGGTCTATCTCGGCTGGCGGGTGGCAACGGGGCGGGAGGACTTTCCGATTCCCGCGCGGTACCTGGGCGTGCCGGTCCCGCCGGTTTTTCTCCGCCTGCTGCGACGCGGAATCGTGGTTCTCGCCCGGCGCGGACGGTGGCACCTGGCACAACATGGGTCGCCATCGACGGAGGCTTTCCGCCGGTCCTGTGGCCGGGGCATGACCGTTGGCGCGGCGCTGCTGGCGGTGCCGGTTCCCTTTCTCCCGCTCACAAACACATTTCCCGCCCTGGCGGTTGTGGCCTTCGCGTTGGCAGCAACGCAGAACGGCCGTCGTAGCTACGTTGTGGGATGGATTTGCAACGTGGTTGGCGCACTGGTCTTCGTGGCGCTGGCGGCGGCCTTCATGCTGCTCGGATGGGATGCGCTCTCGGCCCTCGCGGCTTCCATCACCTAACGCCGGTCAGCGGAACATGGGACGGACGATCTCGCCGCTCCAGTAACCACCGGCACTCGCAATGCCGACGTGGGTGCCGGGGATGGCCTTCATCGAATTGACGAAGCCGATGGCCACCTGGCCGTTCGCGGAGGACAACATGCAGGCGCTGGTGATGTGGCCGATGGGAATCCGCTCGTAGCTGACCTCCGCGTTGACGGGGACGACGCCCTCCCCGTCTATACGAAGGCAGACCATGGTGCGGCTGAACTCGCTGGTGGTGGAATGGGCGAGGGCGCGCTTGCCGAGGAAGCGGCGCTTGGCGAGGTCGACGCGAAGCTGCTGGCCGATTTCGAAGGGGGTCGCGGCCCCGGTGAGTTCGGCGCCCACCCGCGGAAACCCGTACTCGATGCGGACCCGCTCGAGCGCCTCGTACCCAACGACGGAGCCCTCCACCCGGGTTACCGCGTCCACGAGCTTCTCCCACAGGTCGTGAAAGGTGGTCGTGCCGGCGATCAGCACGTAGGTCTCAACGAGTTCCGTCTCGGGTCGGATGAGCATGGTGGGCGAGGCGCCGATGGTGATGCGTTGATAGGTGCCGCGCTCGATGTCGACAGTCCCGCCAAGGACCACGAGGTTGAGGACGCGGCGGCTTTCCGGGCCGAGGATCACCGCCTGGGCCTTGGTCTCGGTCTCGTCGGTTACCTGGGCGTTGTGCTCGGGGCGGGAGTCCGCGTGGTGCTCGAGGATGGCGAGGGTGGAGTCGTGGGACTCGGCGGAGCCGAGGAGGAAGAAGGCGTGGTCCGCCCGGGTGACCAGCAACATGTCGGCAATGCCACCCCGTTCGTTGCAAAGGAAGGCGAGGCGGGATTCGCCGGGCTCGATTTCCGGGACATTGATGGTGAGGAGCTCGTTGAGAAAGGCCTCGGAATTGTCTGCTTCGACGCGGTAGCGGGCCTCGACGGTACGGTCGGCGAGGGCGGCGGCGTGGCGGATGGCCGCTGTTTCCGCGTCGGCCGATCCATAACGGAGGGGGATCTCGATCCCGTTCACCGTGGTGAAGGCGGCATCGTAGGAGACATGCCAGGGGTGGAGGGGCAGGCGGCGCGACATGGGTTCAGTAGGCCCGCGCGAAGATCGCACGGCAGACGGCCGGCTTGCCCGTATAGACGTCGACATCGCCGACGGAGGCCTTGCCGCCCCTCAGGGGGATGCATCGGATCGTCGCCTTGGTCTCGGCCTTGATGGCGGCCTCGGTTTCGTCGGTCCCGTCCCAGCCACAGTCGAGGAACCCGGAGCGGTTCTCGATCAGCTCGCGGAACTCGTCGAAGTCCTTCGGGCGGAAGGTGCGCTGGTCGCGGAAGCTGCGGGCCATCGCGAGGAGGTTCATCTGGATGACGTCGAGCAGGGCGCGGCAACGGTCGACCGCCTGGTCCTCGGGGACGAAGGCTTTCTCGCGGTTGTCGCGCCGGACGAGGCAGACGCTGCCCTTTTCGAGATCCTTCGGGCCAATCTCCATTCGCAGCGGGACGCCCTTGAGCTCCCACTCGGTGTACTTGAAGCCGGGGCGCTCCTTCTCGCGGAGGTCCTCCTTCACACGGATGCCGTTGCGGCGAAGATCGGCGGCGATCTGGGCGACCTTCTCGTTCAGCACCCCTTCCATGCCGGCCTTGTAGATGGGAACGATGACGACCTGAACGGGGGCCACGCGGGGCGGCAGGCGAAGGCCGTTGTCGTCGCCGTGGGTCATCACCACGCCGCCAACGAGGCGAGTCGACACGCCCCAGCTTGTCTGCCACGCGTACTTTTCCGTGTTGTCCTCGTCGAGGAACTTGATGCCGAAGCCCTTGGCGAAGTGCTGGCCGAGGAAGTGGGAGGTGCCGGCCTGGAGGGCGAGGCCGTCCTGCATCATGGCCTCCACGGTGAAGGTGCGCTCGGCACCGGCGAACTTCTCCGAGTCGGACTTCTCGCCGTCGATCGCGGGAATCGCCAGTTCGGTCTCGAGAAACTCACGATACACCTCGAGCATCTTCATGGTCTCCTCCATCGCCTCGTCCGCGGTGCGATGGACGGTGTGACCCTCCTGCCAAAAGAACTCGCTCGTGCGGAGGAACAGGCGGGTGCGCTTCTCCCAGCGCATGACGTTTGCCCACTGGTTGATGAGGATCGGGAGGTCGCGATAGCTCTTCACCCAGTTGGCGTAGATGGAACAGATGATCGCCTCGCTGGTGGGCCGGATGGCGAGGCGCTCCTCGAGCTCGCTCCCGCCGCCGTGGGTGACCCAGGCGCATTCCGGCGCAAACCCCTCCACGTGTTCCGCCTCCTTGAGGAGGAGGCTTTCCGGGACGAGGAGCGGGAAGCAGGCATTCTCGTGGCCGGTTTCCTTGATCCGCCGGTCGAGCGCGTCGCGCATGTTTTCCCAAAGCCCGAAGCCGTAGGGCTTGATGACCATGCACCCGCGGACGGGGGCGTAATCCGCAAGGTGCGCTTGGCGTACACACTGGATGTACCAGTCGGAGAAATCCTCCTCTCGGGTGGGGATGCGTTCGGGCGTCTGGAGGTCGTTGGCCATGGGGGTCGTGGGGGTCCTGGCAAAGATTCCGGGTGATTTCGGAGGCGTGCCGTCGCACAAACGGCATTTGAGGTCGAATGCCAAGGGTAGATTTCCGCCGGGACAAGCGGACTCCGACGGAGGGAGCCATGGAAAACCGCGCCGTGCCTGATCCTCCGCTTCCCATCCTGGCCGCCGTGTCCGGCGGAGCCGACTCGGTCTGGCTGCTGCACGTGCTGGCGGAGCGCTTTCCCGGCTCGGTCGCCGTTGGGCATGTGAACCACGGCACCCGCGGAAGGGCGTCGGATGAGGAGGCGGCGTTTGTGGAGGAACTGGCGGGGCGACTCGGGGTGCCTTTTCACCAGCGGCGCCTTGGGAGCGTGGAGGCCCGGGACGAGGGCGAACTCCGCCGCGGCCGGCTGGAAGCCCTTTTTGCCATGGCCCGCGAGGCCGCCGCCCCCACCATCGCCCTCGGCCATCACCGCGACGACCTCGCGGAGACCTTCCTCCTTGCCGCCGCCCGAGGCGCCGGCCCCGCCGGGCTTTCCTCCATGCGGTCCCACGAGCCCCTCGCGAACGGGCTCCTGCTGTATCGCCCGCTTCTCCCCATGGGGCGCGGGGACATCCGCCGCGAGCTCCATTCGAGGGGACTTGAATGGCGCGAGGACCCCACCAACGACGATCCGGTGTATACACGCAACGCCGTGCGCCACCGGGTCCTTCCCGCCCTCGGGCTTGCGGGAATCACCGCCGAAGCGATTGCGCGCTCCGCCGTCTATACAGGTGAATGGTGGAAGGACCATCTTGCCCTCGCGCGCCCCTGGCACGATCGGGCGGTCCTCGCCGCGGGCCCGGGCGCCCTCCTGCTTTGCACCCGGACCCTCCGCGAAGACACCCCGCACGCAGCCCACGGGGCCATTCTCCACCACGCGCTGCGCGACTTTGCCGCCTCCACCGGCGAAGCCGACACGGTGCCCCTCGCGCCCAACCGCGACCAGCACACGCGTCTCCTTGCCCGACTTCGCGAGGTCGCCGGAGACGAGGCGCACTTTGCGCTCCGTCCCCGCGTGCATCTCTTTCTTGGCGATCGCCATGTGCTGCTGGGGCGGTCGGCCGTCTATACGGAATCGGCGGCTCCGGTCCTCGGGGCGTTCCGCGTACTCGTGGCCGGGGGCGACGAGTTAAACGAGATTGCGCCCGGGATTCGCCGCGTCGGCACCCACGAGGTCCTTACCGAGGAAACGGACACCCTCGCGGGCGAGGAACTGGACCCGGCAACATGCGCGGCGTTCCCTGCGGAGGAGCAGCCGCTGGTGCTTCGCCCCGTCGGCGGAGACGACCCGCTGGCGCTCTCCGGCGGCGGAACGAAATCGGCGACGAGGGCGCTCCAGGAGGCGGGCATCCCGGCGGGCCTCCGGCCCGTTGTCCTCGGGCTGTACCGTGGGGGGGAACTCCTGTGGATTCCTGGGGTGCGGAGGTCCGCCACGCACTTTGTGGATTCCGGCACCAAACGAATCCTCGTGGTGAGGGTTCGTTTCCGATAGGGCCGGAACATGGGCGCAGGCGCCTTTGTCCCATCACCCAAGTCCGCGCCGGGGGATTCCCGCCATGCCGCGTCTTCTCGTCCTGATCGCCGTCCTGCTTGGCACTTTGCACGGGTCCGCGAGGGCGGTGGTGGTGATCGGCCCGGGGGGCGAACCGCTCCCCGCGGTCCGGCTCGTGGACCAGTCCGTCGAGGTCGTCATTGAGGACCGGTCGGCCGAGACGACGGTGCGCCAGACCTGGCGCAACAGCACCGGGCGCGACCTCGAGGCCGAGTTCCTCGTTCCCCTCCCCGCGGATGCCGCGCTGGGCGAGTTCCGGATGACCGCCAACGGCGAGACCCTCGAGGCCGTGCCGCTCGAGGCCGGCGAGGCCCGGCGCATCTATCAGGCCATCGTCCGCCGCCTGCGCGACCCAGCATTGCTGGAGTACCTCGACGCCCGGACCATCCGTGCCCGCGTCTATCCCGTTCCCGCGAATGGCAACGTCGAACTTGTCTATCTCTATAGACAGGCGGTGCCAAGCCAGGGGTCCTACCGCGCCTACGAATTCCAGCCCCCTGGCCACTCGGGCTCCATCGCCGGCATCACGTCCACAATTAAGGGGACGATCCGGCTCGATGCCCGCCTCGGGCCGGTTCTTTCCCCCACCCATGACATCGAGGTCGAGAGAGGGGAGGAGGGCCGGAAGGCTGCGTTCATTGCGGCGGTGGCGGACGCGGCCGCGCCGTTTCTGCTCCTCTTCGTCCCGGCGGAGGAGGGGCCCGCCGTGCACCTGGCGGCACATCGCCATCCCGGTGCGGAGCGGGGACACTTCCTCCTGACGTTGACGCCCCCAGCCCTTGATCAGGACGCGGAGGTCCTTCCGAAGGACGTGATTTTCGTCATCGACACGTCGGGATCGATGTCGGACCCGGGCAAGCTGGACAAGGCAGCGTCGGCGTTTCGCCAGTGCCTGTCGGCGCTGAATCCGGAGGACCGGTTCGGGCTTGTGGGGTTCGCTTCGACGGTCGAGGTTTACCGCAACGACCTGACACCCGCCGACGACGAGGGGATCCGCGGGGCGGGGGCCTGGCTGGAGCGCCGCCGGGCCCGGGGGGGCACCGCGATCGCCGCGGCTCTCTCCGCCGCCACGGAACTCGCCAACGACGCCTTGGGCGAGCGCCCTGTCTATATCCTGTTCCTCACGGACGGACTCCCCACCATCGGCCTGACGGACCGCGTCCAGATTCTACCAATTGTGGAGGACTCCCCCGCGCGCGTCTTTCCCCTCGGCTTCGGGAGCGACGTCAATACGGCCCTCCTCGACGATATCGCCCGCGCCACCGGCGGATTCGCCACGTATATCAGCCCGGAACTCGACCTCGAGCTGGTCATCGCCGGGCTCTTCGAGTCGCTCTCGACACCGGTCATGACGGACATCCAGCTGGAAATTGCCGGCGTGGAAACGGAGGAACGCTTCCCCGTCCGCCTGCCGGACCTTTATGCGGGCCGCGACACGCTGGTCACCGGTGTCTATACGGGATCGGGGGCCGCGCAGATCCGCGTGCGGGGCCATCGGGGCGGCAAGAAGATCGAGCTGCAGGCGGAGGCGGAACTTCCCGCAGAGACGGGCGATGGGACGCTCCCCATCCGGGCGCTGTGGGCCCAACGCAAGGTCGCTTTCCTTCTCGAGGAGATCCGCCGAAATGGTGAGACGGAGGAACTCACGGAGGAGGTCCGCCTGCTCGGGCTCGAGTTCGGCATCATCACGCCCTATACGAGTTTCCTGGCCGCGCCGGACGAGGAATACACGATCGCCTTTGGCGACGCGGGGATGCCGAGTGTCGTCATTACGGATCGAGTCGGCGCGTTGCGCGAACACGCCGGGCGCGTCGAGGGAATGATCGCCCGGCGGCGCAACGAGGCAATGGCCCAGCCGGAGGCCGCCACCGCCACCACCGGCCCGTTGGCCAACTATGCCGCACAATCGATCAATGCGATGAAAGCCGACACGGTGGCGCGGCGCCAGGCAACCTTTGGCCGGAGCAAGTTCGCGGTGGACGGGACCATGAACGTGGCCGTGCGGCAGGGGCGCGAGTTCCGCCAGGCGGGTCCCTCCGAGCCGTGGGTCGAACAAAACGCCGTGGCCACCCGGCCCGAGCCCGACTTCACCGTCCGGTACCTGTCGCCCGCGTATTTCCAACTGCTGGAGGAATGGCCCGGGCAACGCGGGGCGCTGCTCCTTGGCGAGCGGGTCGTCCTCCAGGTCGGCAGCAACGCCGTCGCGATCGAGCCGGAGACGGGCATCGCGGAGGACTTGCCGGAGGCGCTGCGCAACAGCGGTTGAGTGTCTAGATCGGTGCGGTGAGGATGCCCCGCTGGCACGCGACAATGTCGCCATCACTGACGGTGCCGTTGGTCGGATCGTAGATCGAATCGCCGGTCAGCAAGCCGTTGAAGAAGAAGGAAAGTCGCGGCGGGGTGACTGTAAGGGTGCCGGGCTCGACGATTTCCAGCTCGCGGTCCGGCCCACGGCACGTCGCCAGCCAGCGGAGGTTCAGGATCGGCAGCACGGAGGAGGGCGGAACGAGGAGAGGGAGATCCGATCCCCAGCGGGCCTCGCCCAGGTTTGTATATCCATAGACATCCGGCGGCAGGGGGGGAACGACCTGTGCCGTGCCAAAGGGGTCCCGGGAGTAGGTGGAAGTCACGTAGGCGATGGGGGTCGAGAGTCTGGTGAAGACACCGGTGGCGGTTGGATAGGCATTGTTGTCGACATGATAGGATTCGAGCGCTGTGATGAGGGTGCGCAGGTCGCTGTAGGCGCGGCTGACTTTGGCGCGGGTCTGGGCCTCGAGGAAGTTCGGTGCCGCGATCGCGGCGAGGATGGCGATGATGGCCACCACGATGAGCAGCTCGATCAAGGTGAAGGCGCCATTGCGGGGATGTCTCACTTCAGTCGCTCCATTTCACAGTGGAAGTACTCGAAAAACTTCCCTTCGAGATCGGGGAGGAAGGCCTTCACCTCGGCGCCGGTTTCCGTGAGGCGGCGATGGAAGGCGATGTCGTGGCGCTTGCGGAACATGGCGTTGGAAATCTCGCCGAATTCCCGCAGGGTTTCCGTGGTGTCGTCGTAGGAGCCCTCGAGCACGACGAAGCCATTGTTCGTGCTCATGTAGGCGGTGGTCTGGAAGGCGGACGCGACGGTGTCGTAGCCCGTGAGGAAGGTCATGCGAAAGGGGCGGCCAAAGACCCGGGCGCGGGTATCGAGGCGGAGCATGCGCCCATCGTTAATGAGGCATGCGCGGGCCCGGCCGGAGGTTTGGAAGGTCGGGCCGTATCCCGCGAAATCGTAGTCCGCGTGGAGGCGCCACTTGCCGACCCATCGCGCAAGCCATTCGTGCTCGGCGGTCAGTCGGGTGAAATGGGCGCGCTGGGACCACATGCGCTTGAGCGATTCGCCGAAGCCCTCGGGAACTTTGCGGGCGGATTCGGCCGGCTCTCCGATCAGGGGCCTGCGCCCCTTTTCTTTCTTTGGGCCCTTGTTTTCCATCGTGATGATTTGTGTTGGTAAAGACAGTTCTCCCCGCAAGCCCAAATCGGGTCTCGCGGGGAGATAAGCATGCGACAAAACAGGGTTGTTGAGGCGGTTGTCCTACGCCTCGCCGAAAGCCTTCTTGATGGGGCGGGACGAGGGGAGCCGGCGAGGCTGGCGTGGGCGTGCGGGGCGGCCGGCGGGCTTGGAGGGAGCCGGTTCCGGCGAGGTCGCCGACGGTCCTTCGAGCAACTTTGTGTCGTCCTTTTTCCGTCCCCAACCGAAGCGCCGCACCATCCATTCGCGCAGCGCCACCATGTGCTTCTGGACCCAGGGGAATTCCGTGGAAAGAATGGCGAGTCCGAAAAGAATGATCAGCCAGCCGGGAACCGGCGTTGGCAGCATGACGATGCCGAACAACACGACAAGTCCGCCGACGATGCCGACGAGGACTTTCCAAAACACGCCGAGGTAGGAACGGGCTACATCGCGCAGGGATCTCCAATGGAAGCGCGAGAGCGGTTTGGGTCTGGGGGTGTTCATCCGGGTGATGGTCCTTGAGTCGCTTCCTGCGCTGCGCCACGGCCCTTCCTGTGACGACTTTGCGCGTTCGCGCCCGTAAAACCACGCGAACCGGTTGCATACGCTGTCAGTGATGCCCAAAACGTGCCACAGGAGCGAAGAGCCCGATGAGCAGGTGTGAGTAGCCGATCCGTTGTCAAGGAAACCCGCATGCCCACGGACCTATTTGCAGGGGTGTGGATGGTTCGAAGCGCTCGACTTGACGCCGGACCGTGCATGGGGGCGAGTGGTCCGGGGACGAATGGGATTCAGATGACGCGGCTCGTTTTCATTTTGCTTTGCGTTGCGCTCTGGTCGTCCGCGTCCGGCGCTGACGGCACCACCTCGCCGACGGTGACCATCACCATCAGCGCGGCGAATCTCGTGGGCGACCCACTGGAGGGCATTCCGTTCCAAATCAGGGCTCCCGGTGGGGCGCAGGACGCGATCAGGACGGACGCCAATGGTCTCGCGGTGCTGGAGGTGCCGGGCCCCCTCGACCTCGAGCCCCCCCCGGTATCCCTCGCCACGGAGGACTGGACGGAGGAATCGAGTGTCTATACAAAGCGGCCCTCCAGCGCCCGGCTTTTTGCCCTCTATCGATTGTTTCCCTCGGATCCCGCGCAAATGTCGCCGGAGGAGCGGCTGGCCTACCTGCGGCGGTTGCCGGGCATTCTGGCCGCACGCCGCGCCGAGGGCGTGCGGCTCCCCGATGCGCCCCTCCACCGCGACCGCCTTGCTGCCTTCCTACAAGGCACCGCCATCATCGACGTGGAGGAGTCGGGCCTGGCCCGCGAACTGGTAACTCCCGATCCCCCCCCCGAGCCGGACTCCACCCCGCCGCCGCCCAGCCCGCCCAGCTTTGTCATTGTCGACGCCCTCGGCAACACCGTCGCCGGCCGTGTCGTCGAGGTCTATACCCTCAGCGACGAGGCGCCGGGTCACCTCGAGCTGATTCGCCGGGACCGGTCGGGCCGCGATGGGGGCATCGTGCTTCCCGAACTGGAAACTGGTCGGCTCTACCGCGTGCGGGTGCCCGAGGATGCGGACCGATTGTCGGCCTCCAGTCCGGTGTTCCGGCCTGAGGATCTGTCGGCGGGAGACCCGGAAACCCTCGTTCTGCGTGATGCCCGGCGCGAGACCCTCGGGGGGCTGGTGACTTTTGGCAATGAGCCCGTGCAGGGCGCCGTGGTGCGGACCGAAGGCCCGGTGCCCCGCTTGGCGACGAGGACCGGTCCCCTCGGGTTCTTCCAGCTGGCGCCCCTGTCACCGGGGCCGATCACGATCACCGTGACGATGCCGGGACAAGCCGACCCGGTGATGGTTGCAACGGAGGTGGGGCCCGACGAAATCCTCGTGGCGGTGGACATCCTGCTGGCGGGGAAGGACGAGGCCGTGAGGGAGCCTTAAGCGGGAGGGCGTTCGGAGCGCCGCGTGCGCATTTCCGCGACCATCAACTCGTAAAGGGCCTCGCGGTCCGGCAGGCCGAAGTCCACGACGCGCTCGCGAATGCGGTCCAGCACCTCGGCATCGGTGCGATGGGCCACGTGCTTGAGCCAGCGCCGCCCCTCCTGCCAGGTGGGCAACCAGGTCCACTCGTGAAGGAGATGGTCGAGCCCGCCGCAGGCGTGGACGAATCGCTCGTAGTCCAGCAGAACATAGATATGCGGCTGGATGGGAGACACCTCTGTAAAGCGTTCCTTGTCGTCATAGAGGAACATGCCGGGGGCGGGGCGCCACTCGATGCCGAGGGCGGCCAGTTCGTGAGCGAGGTCAATTTCCCGCTGCGAGAAGACCCAGGCAGCGGGAGGCGGGATGAGGGCCTCAGAGAGCAGCGACGGGTTCACGGGGCAGCTCCAGGACCGGTAGATGGGTGCGTTGGAGACAGGGAGCCGGGGCGTCGTCCGCCATGGCCACCACCAGCGGGGCAAACAACCCGTCGAAACTGTGGCGAAGTTTGCCGAGGGGGAGGCCTTCGTAGGTGTCGGGGTAAGGGGCGAGATAAGCTTGGGCGGACCGATAGAGCTTGCGCGCGCCGGAGGGGTTTCCCCGTTCCCAATGGCAGATGGCCACGGCCATCTGGATCAGCCCCTTGTAGTAGGTGCGGAGCGGCTCGACCTCGATGCTCCACAAGTCCTCCAGAACCTCGTGGGCCTCAAAGTAGTCCGCCTCGTTGAAAAGGCGGACGAACTCGCGGTACTCCCATGGCCATTCGGCCACGGATTCGAGCCGGAATCCGTTGCCGGCGGCCGCTCGAGCTTGTGGTGGTGTTTCTTCCTGCATCACTCTTCACGCGGGACTTTCAATTGACCGCCCATGGGGCCGCTCCTAGGCAGCAGCACGCCTGAAGCGCGAAACGATTAATTCCGATCCCACCCCGACCCAACCGGAGTTTACCCTTAGGATGGAGAAAAAGTCTCCGATTCCCTTCGTTCGCCTTTCCCTGACCTCCCTTTTCATGGGGCTGGCAAACCTTGTTCCGGGCGTTTCGGGGGGGACGATGGTCCTCGCCCTCGGGCTGTACGATGATTTCATCGGTTCGGTGGCGGAGATCAGCCGGCTGCGCATCCGCCTGCGGCCTCTCGTCGTCTTGGGCATCCTTTTCGGCGGAGCGGCCCTCACGATTCTCCTGTTTTCCTCTCTCATCCAGGGGCTGATGGAAACCCGGCTGCCGGCGATGCTCGGGTTGTTCATTGGGATGACTCTGGGGGGGGCACCGGCCCTTTGGAGGGAGCTCCAGCCCCTGAGGCCGACGAGCGCCGCCGCTGCCGCCGCCGGCATCGCCGTCATGGCGGTGATTGCCTTCGCCCTGCGGCCCGGAACCATCGACACCAACTTTCTCTTCTTCTTCCTGGGGGGCGTCGTGGGCAGCGCCACCATGATCCTCCCGGGCGTCTCCGGCAGCTACATGCTCCTGGTCCTGGGGTTGTACCTCCCGATCATCGGCGGCATCAGCGACATCAAGGATGCGTTGTCTGCGCGGGACGTGTCGCTCTTCGTCGCCAAGGCAGTCGAGATCGCCCTGCCGGTGGGGCTCGGGGTGGCGGTTGGCATCGTGGCACTGTCAAACCTGCTGAAATTCTGCCTTGATCGCTTTCACGCAACGACGCTCGGGTTCCTGTTGGGGCTGCTTCTCGGTTCGGTGCTCGGGCTGTATCCGTTCAAGACGCCCACGTTCGACAAGCTGGTGCGCGATACGGTGGTGTTGGCGGACGGGTCGCGGGAACTCCGGGTGCTGGCCTTCAACGTCGAGGCGACGGAGGAGGACCCGATCTATCGGAGCCTCGCGCGGCTGGAGGAGAACGACGTGCGC
>CAYQTO010000089.1:0-14789 GCA_964420455.1 uncultured Candidatus Sumerlaeota bacterium
CTTCCCTCCAGTCGACTCCATCCGTGAATTCCGCCACCGCGACCGACGGCACAATGCCACCCGCGCGCACAAACACCGGCGGGCTCCCCGGCGGGGCCATCACCACGTGCCACCCGTCCTTGCCACCTGTATAGACGTCGCCGGTGAACAGATGAACCCAGGACCCTCCGGGGAGGTACACAAGCCGCCGATCGCGCCCGGGCTGGAGCACCGGTGCCACCAGCACGTCGCGCCCCAGCAGAAACTCGTCCCCCAGCGCGTGCGTCGTCCGGTCCTCCGGATACTCGAAGAACAGCGGCCGGTTCACCGGCGCTCCCGTCTCCGCCGCCTCCACGAACAGCGTGTACAGATAAGGCAGCAGCCGCATCCGCGTCTCCACCATCCGCCGCGCCACCGCCTCCGCCTCCTCGCCAAAGGACCACGGCTCCTGGCGGTGCGTCTTCTCCCGCGAGTGCACCCGGCAATACGGCTGGAACACCCCCCACTCGATCCACCGCATGAACAACTCCGCGTTCCCGTCGCCGCCAAACCCACCAATGTCGCACCCAACGAAGGGAATCCCCGCCAGCCCCATGCTCAGGTTCAGCTGGATGTCGAACTCGAGCTGCGACCAGTTCGAGAAGTTGTCCCCCGTCCACACCGCCGCGTGACGCTGCACGCCCGCCCAGCCGGACCGCGACAGCACGAACGGCCGCCTGTCCGGCCGGTGTGCGTCAAACGCCTCCGCGCTCGCCCGCGCAAACGTCGCCCCGTACACATTGTGCAACGCCCCGTGCGCCCGCCGGAAACCCTCGTCCTCGTGCACCAGGTCCTCCGGCAAGGTCCGTGTGTCTATACGGTCCCACAGCTCGAGGCCCTCTCCGTCCCCGCTCGTGTACCCGGCCGGATAACTCTTCGGGTAGAACACCGCCGGCTCGTTCATGTCGTTCCACAGCCCCTCCACGCCCCTGTCGAAGATCGACTCCGCGATGTGCCTTCCCCAGGCCTCCCGGACGTCCGTTCGCGTGAAGTCCGGCCAGTTGGACGCCCCGGCCCAAAGGTGCCCCACCCACGGCTCCTCGTCCTCCCGCGCCAGGAACCATCCCTTCTCGTTGAACTCCTGCCACACGGGGAACGCCTCGTCCCGTGCCACCGCCGGGTTCAGGCTCGCCACCACGTGGAACCCTTGCTCGTTCAGTTCCCTTACCAGCCCTGCCCCGTCGGGAAACTTCACCGGGTCCCACTCGAACACGTGCCCCTCGCGCATGTACTCGAAGTCCAGAAAGATCACATCGCAGGGGAAATGGCGGTCACGAAACCGCCGCGCGATGTCCCGCACCATCGCATCGGGCTGATAGGTCCACCGGCACTGGTGGTACCCGATCGCCCACAGGGGCGGCCGCACGATCCTTCCCGTCAGATCCGTGTACAGGCGCAGGATCTCCCGCGGCGTCTCCGCCAGGAAGAAATACAGATCCAGGTTCCCCTGGCTCGCGAGGAACCGCGCCGTGTCGTGGTCCGTCACCCCAAGGTCGTATTCGCAAAGCCCCGGATTATCGAGGAACACCCCGAACCACCCCGCCCCGTCGAAATGGAGCGAGAAGGGCACCTGGCAGTAGAAATCCTGTTCGGGGTGGTGATGATGATCGTCCATGTTCCAGAACCGGTGGCGGCGGCGCGCCCGGTCGAGCACCTCGCCCCGTTCCCCGAGACCGTAGACCCGCTCACCCGGCGCCATCGCCTTCAGGAACGCCGCCCCCTCTTCCGTGCCCACCAACCCCGGGGTTGCGCTCCGGATCACCGTTCGCCCGCCCGGCCCCTCCACCACCAGCCGCCCCGCATCCCCCTCCCAGAACGCCCGATACCCCCCCGTCCTTGCCTCGTGGCGACGCTCCGAATCCCTTACCGGAAGTCCCTCCCGCGCCCCTTCCACGCCATAAGACGGGTAATCCACCAAGCCCCCGGGCGGGAAGGCCGTCACCCTCAGGATTCCCTCTGCGGGCACGGACAGATGGCAATCGAGGGGCTTTCCGCTGGTCTGGGCCTGCATTTCCGTGGGGATTCCGGCGGGCATGGGAAATCCTTCGTTCGGGATTGCGGTGGCGTGGTTGAGCGGTTCAAATCAACCGCGTGATGGTAACAATAACACCTTTCCCCGCGTGTCGAGACCTTTCTCCGCCGCCCTCCAACAGGAAAACCTCATGACTTCTCCCCATCTGGAAAACCGCTGGCGCGGCGCCGTCCTCGGCTCCGCCCTCGGCGATACCCTCGGATCACCCTTTGAATTTCAACCAGTTACCCTCGCCCACACCCTCGGCGGCGCCCCCTGGATTTCCGCCCTCCACGGAGCCCCCGAATCCACCGGCCCGCACCACGCCTGGGGGTCTCCCCCGCCCCGCGCCGCCGGCACCGACGACGTCCGCTATCACGCGGTCTTCCTCCGCCAGACCCTCGAAAACCGCCGCCCACCAACCCCCGTCGAGTACGCCCAGCGCGTCCTCCACATCCACGCCCATCCCCACGCCCATTTCCCCGACTTCCCCACCGAAACACGCCAGCAGTGGGCCCCCCTCGTCCCCTGCGCCCGCGGATTCCTCGGCATCGGCGACCCAGAATACCCCCACCTCTCTCCGGAGGAACTCCATCGCCGCTCTTTCGGACTCTCCTTTCCTGTCCTCCTCGGCCTCATCAGCTTCCCCACCTACGGGCTCCTTCGGCCCGGAGCCCCCCACGCCGCCTACTCCGGCGCCTTTCGCCTCGGCTACCACGAGATCGGCTACGCCGCCGAAGTAAACGGCTTCTTCGCCGCCCTCCTCGCCCTCGCCGCCGTCGGCGCCTCCCCCCGCGAGGCCCTCGACACCGCCCTCGCCATCAATCCCATGTCCCTCGGCAACATGTTCGAAGGCCCCTACGTCGCCCACCGCCTCCCCGCCTTCCTCCGCGACCTCGATGCCCTAACCTGCGACGACCAGACCCTCGCCTCCTGGCTCTCCGCCCGCTTCTCCTCCTCCCACCCCTTCGACCCCTACCGCTCCCTCTGCATCGCCCTCGCCGCCCTCCTCCGCTGCGACGGCGACGGACTCCGCGCCCTCCTCCTCGCCGTCAACATCACCGACACCCACCCCCAATACCCCACCTTCATGGACATCGACTGCTACGGCTCCATCACCGGCGCCCTCGTTGGTGCCTTCCATGGTGACGACGCCTTTCCGCCGGACCTCCTGGCCCTCGTCCAGGAGGTCAACCAGGCCCATTACGGGATTGACCTCGAGTCCCTCGCCCGCGGCGCTGCCGCCATCGCCTCTCCGCACCCCTGAATCCTTTGCCGTTGCGCGCCCAGCCCCGCTGCCCTCCCTTGGCCCCTCCCATCGCCCCCGACCGGAGCCCCCCATGGCCGTCCCAAGCATCCCCACCATCTCCGCCCCTCTCGATGCCGCGGGCCTCCGCCTCGCCCTCGTCGTCAGCCGCTACAACGCCCTCGTCACCGAGCAACTCCTCGCCGGCGCCCTCGACGCCATCGTCCGCCATGGCGGCCGCGAGGACGACCAGCTCCTGGTCTGGGCCCCCGGAGCCTTCGAGATTCCCCTCCTGGTCCGCGGCGTCCTCGAACGGGGCGGCATCGACGGCGTCATCGCCCTCGGCTGCGTCATGAAGGGCGAAACCCCCCACAACGATCACATCGCCGCCGAGGTGGTGAAGGGCATCGGCAGCCTCTCGCTCCAGTACGGGGTCCCCGTGGGCTTTGGCGTGCTGACCCCCCACACCCTCGAGCAGGCGCTCCACCGCGCCGGAGCCAAGATGGGCAACAAGGGCGCCGAGGCGGCCCTGGCGGTCATCGAATCCGCCCGGGCGCTGCGCTCCCTCCGGGAAAAGAAACCCCCCTCCACCACCGGCCGAAATATCCCTTGCCAAGGGCGGGGCCGTTGGCCTTGCTTTCCGGCCTTCGGGTATTCGCGTTCCCGGGACGGCGAACTGTCGCCTGCCGCGGCCCCGCAGGGGTATAGCTCAATTGGTAGAGCAGCGGTCTCCAAAACCGCAGGTTGGGGGTTCGAGTCCCTCTGCCCCTGCCACTGTCCGCGACGGCGTCGAAAGTGAGAGACATGGCTGAAAAACCGGGGTTCTTCGCCCGCCTGAATATCTTCATGGGCGAAGTAAGAACAGAGTTGAGCAAGGTCGTCTGGCCCACCCAGGAGGAGACGAAGACCTACACCATTGTGGTCCTCATCACCACCCTTCTCATCTCCTCCGCGATCGGCCTCTGGGACCTGGGCCTGACCCGCCTTATGGGCCTGATTTTCGGATTCAACGCGTGAGGGAGGCCACCGACTTGAACTGGTATGCCATCTACACGCACTCGAGCTTCGAGAAGCGCGTCAAACGCGACATCGAGCACCGCGCCTCCGTGGAGGGCCTGCGCGCCAAGGTCGGCGAGATCATCATCCCCGAGGAGCGCATCGTCGAGATCAAGGACGGCAAGCGCAAGGAATCCTCCAAGAACTTCATGCCCGGCTACGTCTTCATCCGCATGGAGGAGGACGAGGAGCTGTTCAAGATGATCCGCGAGATCAACGGCGTCTCCATGTTCGTCGGCGCCGACGACAAGCCCACGCCGATCTCCGAGGAAGAAGTCAACAACGTCCTCGGCGTCATGGAAGACAAGCAGGAGAAGCCCAAGCCCGAAATCAAGTTCCGCAAGGGCGACCAGGTGAAGGTCATCGAGGGTCCCTTCGCGAACTTTGTTGGCACGGTGGAAGACATCGATTTTGATCGCGCCCGCCTCAAGGTGATGGTGTCGATCTTTGGCCGGTCCACCCCGGTGGATCTTGCCGTTCTGGAAGTGGAAAAAGCGAGCTAACCTCGGCCCGCGAAAAAAACAAAGAGGGAGCGGTGTGCGCGCCACGCCGCGTTTCACGGGAGTCAGAAGATGGCCAAGAAAGTCGTCGGATCGATCAAGCTGCAGTGTCCTGCCGGAGGCGCCAACCCCGCCCCGCCGGTCGGCCCCGCCCTGGGCCAGCACGGCCTCAACATCATGGACTTCTGCAAGCAGTTCAACGCCCGGACCAACAAGCCCGAACTCCAGGGCCTCATCGTCCCGGCTGTCATCACGGTCTTCTCGGACCGCTCGTTCACCTTCGAGCTCAAGACACCCCCCGCCCCGGTGCTCCTCATCAAGGCTGCCGGCCTCAAGAAGGGCTCCGGCGTCCCCAACAAGGACAAGGTCGGCAAGGTGACCCGCGCCCAGCTCGAGGAAATCGCCACAATGAAGATGAAGGATCTTAACGCCGGCAGCCTCGAGACCGCCGTCAGCATGATTGCCGGCACCGCCCGCAGCATGGGAATCGAAGTCAGCGATTGACGGGAACACCGTCGGCCGGTTCCTTCTCCTCCCGCGGCCGACACATTTTGTGGGAGGCCGGGCCAGCGAGCCCGGCCGCTTGAACCACCGGAGTCATCCACATGCCCAAGCACGGCAAGAAGTACCGCGAAAAAGCAGCCCTCGTCGACAAGACCAAGCGCTATGGCATTGACGAGGCCGTTGGCCTGCTCAAGCAGGTCACCTTCGCCAAATTCAACGAGTCGGTGAACCTCGACATCCGACTCGGGGTTGACCCCCGCGCCGCCAACCAACAGGTCCGCGGCACCGTCGCCCTTCCCCATGGCACCGGCAAGACCATCCGCGTCGCCGTCTTTGCCAAGGGCGACAAGGCCAAGGAAGCCGAGCAGGCGGGAGCCGACGTGGTCGGGGCCGACGACCTTGCCGAGAAGATCCAGGGCGGCTTTCTGGACTTCGACAAGGCCATCGCCACGCCCGACATGATGCGCGTCGTCGGCAAGCTCGGCAAGATCCTGGGGCCCCGCAACATGATGCCCAACCCCAAGGCCGGCACCGTCACCATGAACCTCGCCGACGCGATTCAGGAAATGAAGGCGGGCCGCATCGAGTACAAGCTCGACCGTTTCGGCATCATTCACCTCAACGTTGGCAAGCTCGCCTTCGACGAGGGCCAGATCCGCGACAATGTGCGGACCCTCCTCGAGGCGCTCGTCCGCGCCAAGCCCTCCGCCGCCAAGGGGCGCTACATGCGCTCGGTCGTCCTGTCCAGCACCATGAGTCCGGGCATCCGGCTCGACACCGCCGAGGTCGAGGCACTGTAAGGTAACCAGCCCGGGCACCTCCGTGCGCCCGGGCCACCCAAGTTTCCCGCCCCTGGGGGCGGGCAAGGCCGCAAGGCCGCAAAAAAACGAGACCGACCGGGGCCAGAGACAGCGGGAGGCGCGACGCGCGCCGTAAGGGGTTCCCCCCCTCCCGCCGAGGCCCGGAGCGTCCTCCAATCGGAAGGGTCGGCCCCCGCCCCCGGCGGGACCCACGCCCCCCCCCTTGGATCGCCCGGGCACACGTCATTCGCCCGGGCGATCGTCGTTTGGAAAGGAGGAACCGCAAGAATGGCCAAACTCGGACGTGAACCCCGCAAGCGCCGCGGCCGTGCCCCAAAGGAGGCCGCCGTCGCCCACATGGTGGGCCTCCTGGAAAGCGGTCAGGGCTTCCTGCTGCTGCGTAACAAGGGGCTGACCTACGGCCAGGCGACCGAACTGCGTGCGAAAGCGCGCGAGCAAAAGGTCGCCATCAAGGTCATGAAGAACACCCTGTTCAAGCATGCCCTCCGGCAGACCAACGTCGATCCCGAACCATTCGACCAGATGCTGAAGAAGGAAACCATGGTCGTCATCGGGCTCGAGGATCCGGTCACCCCCGCCAAGCTCGTTGCCGACTTCGTCAAGGCCCACGAGGAGAAGATCGAGGTGAAGGGGGGCTACTTCGACGGTCAGGTGCTCGACCCCTCGGGAGTCGAAACCCTGGCGACGATCCCCCCGCGGGAGATCCTGCTCCAGCGCCTCCTCGGCAGCTTCCTGTCACCGGTCCAAAAGACCGCCTTCGCCCTCAACGCGATCGCCGGCAAGCCTGTTTACCTGTTGGACGCGCTGCGGCGTAAGAAGGAAGAAGCGGGCGAGGCCGCCTAGGCCCGCGCCCCCTTGGAAACCGCCAACTCCCCGACACCCGGGACCCCCCGCGGGCCCGCAAGCAACTCAACAACGCCATCGAAGGAGATACCCCCATGGCTCTCACGAAGGAAGAGATCCTCGACGCGATCGGGGAAATGAAGGTGATGGAACTGGTGGACCTGGTCAAGGAGGCGGAGGAGCGCTTTGGCGTCTCGGCCGCCCCGGCCGCGGTTGCCGTGGCCGGTGGTGGCGGCGCCGCCGCCGAGGCCGCCCCGGTCGAGGAAAAGACCGAGTTCACCGTCGTCCTCAAGGACTCCGGAGCCGAGAAGATCAAGGTCATCAAGGAGGTCCGCGCCATCACCTCCCTGGGCCTCAAGGAAGCCAAGGACCTCGTCGAAAGCCTCCCCAAGGAAGTCGTCAAGGACGTCCCCAAGGAAGAGGCGGAGAAGGTCAAGAAGCAACTCGAGGGTGCCGGCGCTGTCGTCGAACTGACCTGAGCCGCCTGCCCGTACTTCCAACCTTCCGCCGGGGGGGTGTTCCTCCCCCCGGCGGTTTCCTGTCTTCCCGGCGTCAATCCTGCTTGACAGGTCGGGGGGAGCTTATCGCACCCTCCTCGTTCTCTGGCTTGTATGCTAGGTGCCTTGACGCCCAGAAGGCCGCGCCGTTGAACCGGAACAGCCTCCACGAATTGAAAACACTCGATTTCGCTTCACTGTTTCCCCCCTCCCCCATCCCGGGAGCGCGGCCGCTGCCATCCCCTGCGGGATGGCGGCGTCGTCTTTGCTAACCCCCGACCTTTAGGAGTCTGCCTCGATGGCGAATACGCCCACCGCGGGACGCATCTCGTTTGCACGAATTCCGGAAACCATGGAGATGCCCTATCTCCTGGAAACCCAGAAGCAAAGCTACGCCGAATTCCTCCAGTTCGACGTCCAGCCGGACAGCCGCGAGGACAAGGGCCTCCACGAGGTCTTCCGCTCCGTTTTCCCCATCTATCCCCCGGGCGACCCCTCCTCCCTCGAATTCATCGAATACTCCTTCGGCACCCCCAAGTACTCCGTCAAGGAGTCCATCGACCGGGGCATGACCTACCAGGCGCCGCTCAAACTCAAGCTCCAGCTCATCGTGCGGGAAACCAACGAGGACACGGGCCAGACCGAAATTCGCGACATCAAGCAGCAGGAAGTCTACATGGGGGAAGTCCCCCTGATGACTTCCCAGGGCACCTTCATCATCAACGGGGCCGAGCGGGTCATCGTCTCCCAGCTCCACCGCTCCCCCGGCGTCTCCTTCTCCCGCAGCACCCACCCCAACGGCAAGTTTACCTACTCCGCCAGGATCATCCCTTACCGCGGCGCCTGGGTCGAATTCGAAATCGATATTTACGGCGTCATGTACGTGATGATCGACCGCAAGCGCAAGATCCCCGCGACCACCTTCCTGCGCTGCTTCAACTACAACGATGACGCCCAGATGGCGCGTGAATTCTTCGATGTGGAGACGCTCAAGCTCGACAACTTCGAAGCCGGCGCCACCGCCATCTCCAACCTTGAGGAGTTCCTCGGGGCGGAGTTCATCGAGACCATCCGCGACGACAAGGGAAAGAAGATCGTCGAGGCCGGGGCAAAGGTCACCAAGAAGGCCACGGAAGAACTCCGCAAGGCCGGCATCGAGAAGGCCCACCTCACCGTCGCCCGCGGCTACGAGCACATCATCGGGCGCATCCTCGCCGCGGACATCATTGACACCGACACGGGTGAGATCCTCGCCGAGGCGTGGGAAACGGTCACGACCAGCCTCCTGCGCCGCGCCGCCCGCTCCCGGATCAAGTCCATCGACGTGGTCCTCCTCGCCAATCCCGAGGCACCGGGCCCCATCCTGAACACCCTCAACAAGGACAAGATCCGCACCCACGAGGACGCGGTGATCGAGTTCTTCCGCAAGATGCGCCCCGGCAATCCCGTCAGCGTCATCGCCGGCAAGCGCCTCGTGGAGGAAATGTTCTTCAACGACAAGCGTTACGACCTCGGCGCCGTCGGCCGCTACAAGATCAACAAGCGCTTCTACAATGTGGGGACCGGCACCGGCGACCTCGCCAACCGGCTCCTCACCATCGAGGACGTCATCCACGTCATGAAGCACCTGACGAAGCTCGCGGCGGAGGAGGTGGACGTGGACGACATCGACCACCTCGGCAACCGCCGCGTCCGTTGCGTCGGGGAACTGCTCCAGAACCAGATTCGCATCGGCCTTGCGGAGATTGAGAAGACCGCCCGCGAGCGCATGCAGATCGTCGATCTTGAGAACATGCTGCCGCAGAACCTCATCAACGCCAAGCCGCTGATGACCGCGGTGCGCGACTTCTTCGGCCGCTCCCAGCTCAGCCAGTTCATGGACCAGACGAACCCCCTGGCCGAGTTGACCCACAAGCGGCGGCTTTCGGCCCTTGGGCCTGGCGGCCTCTCCCGCGACCGCGCCGGCTTCGAGGTCCGCGACGTCCACCACACCCACTATGGCCGCATCTGCCCCATTGAAACGCCGGAAGGCCCCAACATCGGCCTCATCAGCTCGCTCTGCACCTATGCCCGCATCAACCCCTTCGGCTTCATCGAAACCCCCTACCGCAAGGTCGCCAAGGGGACTGTCCACAACAGGGACGTCGACTACCTGACGGCAGACATCGAGGACGAGTTCACCATCGCCCAGGCCAACGCGCCCCTCAGCGAAAAGAACCAGTTCCGGCTCCCAACGGTGCTCTGTCGCGACCGGGGCGACTTCCCCCGCGTGGCCCCCGATCGCGTCCAGTATATGGACATCTCCCCCAAGCAGCTCGTCTCCGTCTCCGCCTCGCTGATCCCCTTCCTCGAGCACGACGACGCCAACCGCGCCCTCATGGGATCCAACATGCAGCGCCAGGCGGTGCCCCTCCTGTTCACCGCCTCGCCCCTCGTCGGCACCGGGGTCGAGGAGAAGGTCGCCAGCGATTCCGGCGTCTGCTCCGTCGCCCGTCGCCCCGGCATCGCCGAAACGGTCACCTCCAATGAAATCGTTGTCCGCACCGACAAGGGCGAGCTGGACCGCTATGACCTCTACAAGTACAAGCGGTCGAACCAAAACACCTGCATGAACCAGAAGCCCATCGTCCGCGAGGGCGACCGGGTGGAGGAGGGCCAGCCGCTCGCCGACGGGCCCGCCACGGAAATGGGCGAACTCGCCCTCGGCCGCAACGTCCTCTGCGCCTTCATGTGTGCCGGCGGCCACAACTTCGAGGACGCCATCCTCCTCTCCGAGCGACTCGTCCGTGACGACGTCTATACCTCGATCCACATCGAGGAGTTCGAGATCGACGCCCGCGACACCAAGCTCGGCAAGGAGGAGATCACCCGCGACATCCCCAACGTGTCCGAGGAGGCCCTCAGCAAGCTCGACGAGAACGGCTGCGTGTTCATCGGCGCCGAGGTGAAGCCCAACGACATCCTCGTGGGCAAGGTCACCCCCAAGGGCGAGACCGAGCTGTCCTCCGAGGAGAAGCTCCTTCGGGCGATCTTCGGCGAGAAGGCCGGCGATGTCCGCGACGCGTCGCTCAAGGTGCCCCCCGGCGCCGGCGGCATCGTCATCGACATCAAGACCTTCTCGCGCAAGGAGCGCGGCCAGAAGACCGACCGCGAGGACAAGCAGCGCATCAGCGAGGCGGACATCCGCCGTCAGCAGGAGCGCGACGACCTCTGGGCCCAGTTCGACGAGCGCCTCTCCCGCATCCTCGACCACCTCGACCGCGAGATCGTCAACTTCGAGACCGGCCGCGTCGAAATGAAGCCCGGCGACAAGGTCAAGCCCGAGGCCATCAGCTACGTCCGCCACTCCCTCACCACCGGCATGCTCCCTGTCGACGGCAAGGTCGGCCAGGAAATCAAGGAACTCTACCAGGAGGTCCGCGGCCGCGAACAGGAAATCGAGGACCGCGCCAAGAACACCATCGACCGCATCAAGACCGGCGACGAGCTGCCCCCCGGCGTCATCAAGCTCGTCAAGGTCTACGTCGCCTCCAAGCGGAAGATCAGCGTGGGCGACAAGATGGCCGGCCGCCACGGCAACAAGGGCGTCGTCGCCAAGATTCTCCCCATCGAGGACATGCCCTTCCTCGACGACGGCACCCCCGTCGACATCGTCCTGAACCCCCTCGGCGTGCCCTCCCGCATGAACGTCGGCCAGATCCTGGAGACCCACCTGGGCTGGGCCGCCCACGAGCTTGGGCGTACGGTTGCCCGCATCCTCGATCGCGAGGGGCCCGCGGCCGCCCGCAATGCCCTCGAGGACATCTTCACCCCGGGCGAGGAGGTGAACCAGATCGGCGAACTCGGCCTCTTCTGGCAACAGCGCGAAGCCGTCAAGAAAATGAGCGAGCCGGAACTCCGCGAATACGTCTCAAGGCGTCGCGACGGGTTCAAGCTCGCCACACCGGTCTTCGACGGTGCCAAGGAGGGGGAAATCTGGGAACTCCTCCGCAAGGCGAACCTCCCCGACGACGGCCAGGCGATCCTGTACGACGGCATCACCGGCGAGCGCTTCGACCGCAAGGTCACCGTCGGCATGATCTACATGCTCAAGCTCGCCCACCTGGTCGACGACAAGATGCACGCGCGCTCCATCGGCCCCTATTCGCTCGTCACCCAGCAGCCCCTCGGCGGAAAGGCCCAGTTCGGCGGCCAGCGCTTCGGCGAGATGGAAGTCTGGGCCCTCGAGGCCTACGGCGCCGCCTACACCCTCCAGGAACTCCTCACCGTCAAGTCCGACGACGTGAACGGCCGCACCAAGATCTACGAGTCCATCGTCAAGGGACAGAACTCCCTCGCGCCGGGAATTCCCGAGTCCTTCAACGTGCTCGTGAAGGAACTCCAGGGCCTCTGTCTGAACCTCGAGCTGCTGATCGAGGACGACACCACGGAGGAGGACGACGTCTTTACGGCAATCGAGGGCGTCGTGGAAGACGACTCCTTCCTCGACGACGACGACGACTTCGGGGGCCTCGGCGACGAGCCCTCCCGCAGCGCCTCCGCCCTGACGGACGACGACCAGGACGACGAGACCTGACCGCGGCCCGAAGCCCCGGCCCCGGACCCGCGCCCGGAATGCCCCCTCCGGCGACGCCACCCACCACCACCCACTCTCCCCACGCGAGGGAACGCTACGGATGATGACTGAAAACGGCAACACCGAGACGCTCGAGGGCGAACTCAACGGCCAGTACCGCACCATCCAGGTCGGCATGGAAGGCGCCATGGACGAGGTGGACCTCAACAACCTCAATGCCGTGGCCCGGATCTCCATCGCCAGCGGCAACCAGATCCTCGATTGGTGCCGCCGCCGACGCCAGGGCGACCGCTTCGGCTTCATGCGCACCGGCCTCGAAAGCGAGATGGACGACGACCTCGCCTTTGGCGAAGTCAAGAAGCCGGAAACCATCAACTACCGCACCTTCAAGCCCGAGAAGGACGGCCTCTTCTGCGAGCGCATCTTCGGCCCCATCAAGGACTGGGAGTGCTCCTGCGGAAAGTACAAGCGCATCAAGTACAAGGGCATCATCTGCGACCGCTGCGGCGTCGAGGTCACCGAGTCCAAGGTCCGCCGCGTCCGCATGGGCTATATCAAGCTCGCCGCCCCCGTCTGCCATATCTGGTTCTACAAGGGCACTTCGTCGAAGATCAGCAACCTGCTCGACGTCAGCGTTCGCGACCTCGGAAAGGTGATCTACTTCCAGGAGTACATCATCGTCGAGGCGGACCCGGAGACCGGCCTCCAGCCCAAGGAGGTCATCCCCGAGGACGTCGCCCGCAAGTACCGCCAGGAACACGGCGACAAGGTAAAGGTGATGATCGGCGCCGAGGCCGTCTTCGAACTGCTCAAGCAGATCGACGTGGAGGACCTCGCGGACCATCTTCAGGACGAAATGCGCCGCACCACCTCGGCGCAAAAGCGCAACAAGATCATCAAGCGCCTCAAGGTCGTGGAGGCCTTCCGCGGATCCCCCAACAAGCCCGAGGACATGGTGGTCGACGTGCTGCCGGTAATCCCGCCGGACCTCCGCCCCCTTGTCCATCTCGACGGCGGCCGCTTTGCCACCTCCGACCTCAACGACCTCTACCGCCGCGTCATCAACCGCAACAACCGCCTCAAGCGCCTCATCGAGCTCCGCGCCCCGGAGGTCATCCTCCGCAACGAAAAGCGTATGCTCCAGGAATCCGTCGATGCGCTCTTCGACAATTCCCGCCGCAGCCGCCCCACCAAGGGCCACAACAACCGGCCCCTCAAGTCCCTCTCGGACATGCTCAAGGGCAAGCAAGGCCGCTTCCGCCAGAACCTCCTCGGAAAGCGCGTCGACTATTCCGGCCGCTCGGTCATTGTCGTCGGCCCCGAGCTCGGATTCAACGAATGCGGCCTCCCCAAGAAGATGGCCCTCGAGCTCTTCGATCCTTTCATCATCCGCGAACTCGAGCGCCGCGGCCACTGCTCCACCATCAAGTCCGCCAAGAAGATGATCGAACGCGAGGAACCGGTCGTCTACGACATCCTCGAGGACATCATCCGCGACCACCCGGTGATGCTCAACCGTGCGCCCACCCTCCACCGGCTCGGCATCCAGGCGTTCCTCCCCCGTCTCGTGGAAGGCAAGGCGATCCGCCTCCATCCCCTCTCCTGCTCGGCCTTCAATGCGGACTTCGACGGTGACCAGATGGCCGTCCACGTGCCCCTCAGCATCGAGGCGCGGCTCGAGGCGCGCATGCTCATGCTCGCCGAGAACAACATCCTCTCGCCTGCCCATGGCCGTCCCATCGCCACCCCGTCCCAGGACATTATCCTCGGCTGCTTCTACCTGACCAAGCTGAAGCACCACGACGTGAAGGGGCAGTACCTCGAGGTGAGGCGCGGCCCCGACGGCGGCATCGTCGAACTGAACCGCCCCCAGCTTCAGGAAAAACGCGACGAGTTCGGGCCCGAGGAATTCGACCGCCAGTACCGGCTCCTCGGCCGCAAGGGCGTCTACGCAAGCCCCGAAGAGGCCATCACCGCCTATCAGCACCTCACCCTGGACCTCCATGCAGAGATCCTCGTCCGCCTGCGCAACTACCGCAACAGCGGACAAACCCGCTTTGTCTACACCAGCGTCGGCCGGCTCATGTTTGCCAACATCCTCCCCAAGGACCGCGTCGACTACATCGACCTCGCCAACGAGGTCATGACCAAGAAGAACCTCGGCGCGGTGGTCTCCATCGTCCACGAGGCGTGCGGCAACCACATCACCGCCAAGGTCCTCGATGACATCAAGAACCTCGGCTTCTACCACGCCAAGGCCGGCGGCATCTCCATCTGCATCAAGGACATGATCATTCCCGAGTCGAAGGGGGAGATCCTGAATCGGGGCCGCAAGCGCCTCGAGCAGATCAACCGCGACTTCGCCACCGGCAACCTCACCGATGAGGAACGCTACCAGAACGTGATCAACGCCTGGACCCAGGCCACCGACGACGTGACCCAGGAGCTGATGGCCACGCTCCAGAAGGACCAGCGCGGCTTCAACCCCGTGTATATCATGCAGTTCTCCGGCGCCCGCGGCAACCGCGACCAGATCCGCCAGCTGGCGGGCATGCGCGGCCTCATGCAGCGCCCCACCAAGAAGCTCACCGGCTCCATCGGCGAGATCATCGAATCCCCCATCCTCTCCAACTTCCGCGAGGGGCTGACGGTGCTCGAGTACTTCATCTCGACCCACGGCGCCCGCAAGGGCCTCGCCGACACCGCCCTCAAGACCT
>CAYQTO010000090.1:0-14788 GCA_964420455.1 uncultured Candidatus Sumerlaeota bacterium
GCATTGCCACCTCGAAACTCACCCGGGTGCGCAATGACGGGTTGAAGAAGATCATGCCGAGGATCTTGTCACGCAGGTCGTCCCTGATGGGCGACCGCTTGAGATCCGCCGCCGTGTCGAGCAGCGCACGGGTTTCCTCCGCCGAGAGATCGGCTGGATGAAGGAAATGGCGAAGGTCGCGATTCATGGCCAGAGTCCCGGTGCGGAAAGGGGACAGTCGGGAGACCAGACGTCGCGGCCGGTGCGAAGGCAAAGCGACTCGAAGCCCTGACCCGCGCCCCCCTTCACGAGGTTGTCGAGGGAGGTAGTGACATGGAGACGGCCGTCGTCGCCAAGGCGTGGGCGCACCTCGACAACGTTGGTCCCGGCCACGGCGGCGCACTCGGGCTCGCGGTCCGTGAGCACGCGGACGAAACCGTCGCCTGTATAGACAGATCGGAACAGGTCCTCGACCTCGTCGGCGGTCAGTTCCCGGGAAAGGTCGCACGACACGCAGGCAAGGATGCCGCGGACGATCGGGGCCGAGACGGGAATGAAGGAAAGGGCATCGAGGCGACTGCCCGCATCGGCCCAGAACTGGAGGATCTCCGGCGTGTGCTGGTGCCGGAGGACCTTGTAGGGACGGAGCGTCTGGGCGCGGGTGGGGTGGTGGGTGCCCGCCTTGGGCTCCGCGCCGGAGCCCGACGACCCGGTCATGGCGACGACGACCGGGGTCCCGGCGATCAAGCGCTCGCGGGCGGCGGGAAGGAGAGCCAGGTTGATCGCGGTGGCAAAGCATCCCGGCGAGGCGATGAGGGCCGCCGTCCGGAGCGCGTCGGCGTTGAGCTCCGGGGCCCCATAGACGGCGCGAGCGAGCAGGTCCGGCCGCGGGTGCTCTCGCCCATACCATTGGCGATACACGTCGGGGTCTCGCAGGCGGAAGTCGCCGCTGAGGTCGATCACTGGGACTCCGGCATCGACGAAGGGGGCGAGGGTATCCGCCGAGGCGCCATGGGGCAGCGCCCCCATCACGACGTCCGAGTGGGCGGCGATCTCGTCGAAGGAGGGGTTGGCAAACTCGAGGTCTCCAAGGGCAGCGAGATTCGGGTGCACGCGCTGGACCGGGCCGCTCTGGCTACGGCTCGTGGCGAAGGAAACCTCAAAGGACGGATCGCGCAGGAGCAGGCGGAGCAATTCGCCTCCGCCGTACCCGGTCGCTCCCAGGACCGCCACGCGTTTGGGGCTCATTCCTTCACCTCCACGCCGAGACCCGCCTCGTCGGCAAGTTGCTGGGCGAGGCGGACCGGCTCGTTGCGGGCGTTTGCGCAGGGGACCTCCATGTGCCTCTGTATATACGACGTTCCCACGTCGTTGTCGGTGACCGGACCGCTGACGACCTGGGGGCGATGGCCGAGGTCCGTAAGAAAGTGGATGCCGCCCCAGGCACCGACAAGATCGTTGGCGCAAAGGATGCGCGCCCGGGTGCGGGCCCGGATCGAGTCGTCGCGCAGGATACTGTCAACGTGATAGCCGCCGATGACGCCATCGCCGAGCTCGAGGACGATGAGCTGTGGGGCGCTGCGCTCGAGTTCAGCGATCACCGAACGCGCTACCGCCGCCAGATCCTCCGCGTGGACGGTGCTCGGCAGGCCGCAGTTAAGGAACGACGCCGTGGCCACCGCACCGTTGTCGCCCATCGCCAGCGTGTCCCGGAGAGCCGCCACACCGCTCAGCTTGCCCGCGGCGATGCGCACGCCGTTGTGGCTCAGCAGGCGGATCGTCTCCGCCGCTGCATACGTCTTCCCGCTGTTCATGCAGGTTCCCATGACGAGAAGAATCGGTGCTCCCGTCGAGGGGATTTCCCTGCAGGGCGGCAGCCCAAAATCGCGGATGTTGAGCAGCTTGCCGTTGCGGATCACCTGGCCCAGAACCTCGAGGGGAATCGGAGGGCCCATCGCCTTGCTCGCCGAGACATAGGTACCCATCACGCCTCCCACGTTGAGGAGCGAGATCATGTCGCCGACGGCAAGGGCATCGGGCACCTCGCCCATGTAGCCGTGAAGGGCGAGCCGCGCGCCAAGCACACCGACGAGGATGTTGCCGGAGACAACCTTGGCAAGGCGTCCGGTGGGGAGTTCCAACTCACCGTAAACCTTGCGGTCGCCGCGGGCGCGAACGACGACGACCGCGCCCTCCTCCGCAACGATGTCCTCGGAGACCTCGGCGATTTGGCCAACGCGGGCGGGTGTCGTCACCGAACCGATGCGGTCGATGCGTATCTTGCGATGAAACTTGAGCGGTGTGGGCGAGCTCACCGAACGGGTCTCCTTCCTTCCGGACGCGAGCGGGCGAGGCTGCGCAGGAGGCCACCGGGAACGCTAGCCCAAATTCGAGTGGGCACTTACGAACGCCAGACGACCCGGAGCCGCGTGAGGCCGGCCACCGCGACGCCCAAAAGCCCCGTCTTGGCGAGGCTCCACACAAACCGCCCCCAACCGGATGAGAACACCTGGTTGAAGAAGTAGGCGTCGAGCCCGGTGAGGTTCACCGCCGGCGCCAGCAGGTTGCGGATGCCCACATAGGCGATCATCGGGTTCTGGCCGTTGGCAATCAGCAGGCCGAACCATCGACGCCATCCGGCCACATCGATCGCCACCGTCAGCGACAGCAGCAGGTACATCGAGAGTCCCGTGGACACGAAGTAGTAGCTCAGGGTGGAGCTGTCCTTCTTGATCCCCCCCTCGGACAGGGCGAACCCGGTCACGGGAGCCAGGCTATCGAGCCAGCCGGTGTCCAGCAGCACGCCGAGAAGCAGCCAGCCGGTCCCCCACGTGGCGAGCGTATGGACGAGCCGCCCCGCGCCCGACTCCAGTAGCCCCAGCAGAGGCCACGCGATCACCGCGCAGGCCGCCACGGTGAAGAACACGACCGCGGGAACACGCGCCTGGAGCCCCGCATGAACGAGAACGAGGAGCGCAAACGCCCCGAACGCCAGTGCCGCCAGCGCCGACCGCTCCGTTTCTCCCGGGGCACCGCCCGGGCCCTTCATCCACCGCAACATCGCGTCCCCAACCATCATCCCGGGGATCACGATCAGCAGATACTTGAGAAAGGCGAAGCGATACGCCCAAGGCGCAACCGACCCATCGATCGCGTCGATCCAGGGAAAGAGGTCCAGATACCGCGAGAGATGGCCCATCAGGCCAATGGCCAATGCCGGCACCTGGATCCACCAGGACCCGCGCGAGACAAGCCAGATCACCGACCCGACCACCGCCATGTTGGTCAGCACGAGGAGGATGATGTCGCTCCGGCCGACGACCAGTTCGAAGCACCGCCACAGGCTGAAGGACTCCGCGGACGCCTCGACGAACCGCGGCCAATTCAGATACAGGAGCAGGCCGCCGGCCGCCACCCAGCCACCGATCCGGATCCCCAATTGCAGCCGCGCCGGCCAGTCCCGCGGCAACCGCGTATACACAGGAAACAGGAGCGCAAAGCCGAGCAGGCCCAGCCACCAGGTCGCCGTCGTGGGTGGGTTGGCGATTTGATACGGGGTGATGTGCTGGGCGTAGATGGCGAAGAAAAGGAGGAGAAGCCCGCGCTGGCCGATGCCGAGAAGGATCCGCCAGACGGCGTCGCCCCTGGCAAGCCGGCCGGAAAGGGCGAAGGGAAACGCCGCCCCCATCGCAAACAGGAAGGCGGGAAAGACCAGGTCGACCCACGTATATCCGGGCCAGTCCGGATTGAAGCGCGCCTCCGGCCGGGGGAATTGGGCATGATACATCCAGTCGGGCAGCCCGGTCCATGGCACGACGCCGGAAAGGCACATGGCAAGGATTGCCAGCCCGCGGAGGGCATCGAGGCCGAGGGCCCGCGGGCGCGTTGGCCCCGATGTTGTCTCGGATGGCAAGGAGGCTTGCTTCCTGGAGCGTGGTTCGGGCACTCAACGACGTCGGACCGGTTGAACGCAACATGATCCCCACCCTGAGCGGAGACGATTCGTGACCCCACACGACCACACCGTCGACGTACTGATCATCGGAGGCGGCTGTAGCGGGGCCGCCGCGGCCTGGCAGGCCGCCCACATGGACGTCCGCGTCCTCCTTGTGGAGGAGTCCCCCTGGCTTGGTGGAATGATCACCGCCGCGGGAGTCAGCGCCTTCGACGGCAACCACGGCGCCATGGGCACCGGCTTCTTTCGCCTCCTTCGGGACACGATCCACGGCTACTACGGCGGGCCCGAGGGCACCGCCACCGGATGGATCAGCAAGACCTGCTTTGAGCCGCGCGTGGGAGCCCGCATCTTTCGCGAGTTCCTTGCCGCCACCGACGCCGAGGTCTGGCACCACTCACGGGTCGAGGCCGTTCATCTCGAGGGCAATCGCGTCGTCGGCGCGACGATCCTGCGCAATGGCGAGCCGGTCCGCGTCCGCGCCGCCATCACCATCGAGGCCACCGAGTACGGCGACGTCCTCCACAAGGCGGGCATCCCCCACCGCCTTGGGCGGGAGAGCCGCGAAATGACCGGCGAGGCCCACGCTCCGGAAACCCCCGACCTCGAGGTCCAGGACCTCACCTATTGCGCCATCCTCAAGAAGTTCGACGGCGACGCCCCCAGGGTCCCCCGCCCGGAAGGGTACAACCCGGACTGGTTCGACTGCGCGACCGATGTCCGCTGCTCCACGCCCGACCCGGGCCTCCTCAATCACCACCTTCACTCGTGGGAGAGCTTCATCACCTACGCCGCCCTGCCGAACGACAAGTACCTGCTGAACTGGCCCCAACACGCCAACGACAGCCCCGACAGCCTTGGCGTGTTCGGGACCGACGAGGAACGGCGCACCGCCCTCGAACGTGCCCGCCACCGCACCCTCTGTTTCGTTCATCATATGCAGACGGACCTCGGTCATCCCGAGTGGGGCCTCGCCCCCGACGAGTTCGGCACCCCGGACGGACTCGCGCACAGGCCGTATATACGCGAAAGCCGCCGAGTGGTGGGCGTGACCACCGTGAGCGAGGCCAACGTCCTGCCGCCGGAGGGATGCGAGCGTGCCCCCCTCGTGGACTCACCCGTGGCCATTGGCGACTATTTCCTCGACCACCACCACAGCAAGGCCCACCTCCCGCCGGGAGAACGGCTCGAGGAAAACTACCCCTCCAACGCGCCGTTCCAGATTCCCTATCTCGCGCTGGTGCCCGCAGAGCACGACGGCCTGCTTGTGGCCGAAAAGTCCATCTCGGTGACCCACATCGCAAACGGATGCAGCCGGCTCCAGCCGGTGGCCGTTCAACTTGGCCAGTCCGCCGGTGCCGCCGCCGCCCTCTGTGTCCGCCATAACTGCCAGCCGCGCGACCTCCCCGTGGGCGAACTGCTCGAGTACCTCGTCACGCGCGAGAAGATGGCCCTTCTCCCCACACGCGACCTGTTGCCCACCAGCCCCTACTTCGAGGTCGTCCAAACACTGGCCGCCAGGCGCCTCCTTGCCGACACCACGCCGATGCACCTCAACCTAGACGCACCGATGACGGCCGAGTTCGCCGAAAAGTGCTTTGGCGACAACCTCACAAGGATCGGCGCGACCGAGGCGGAAATGGCCGCGCTCGCGAACCATTACGTCGACCGGACCCGTGGCCAGTTCCTGCAGAAGGTGCATGACATCGCGGAACGGCAGCGAGGCGCCGTCTAGGCGTCACGTCTTGCGGTAGCAGATCACCGCAACCTGCTCGGCGTGTGCGAGCGACTGCATTTCGACACGGGCGACACCAAGCAGCTGGTTTTCCTCCACCAGCCCGGTCAGGTCGGTGATCTGGCCGGGCTTCACCAGGAAGACGTCGGGCATCACCATCCCGGCGTCGCCGTAGGTGGTCAGCTGTTCGACCCGCTGCGAAAGGACCGTCTCGGCTTCCCCGGCGGTGGTCACATCCACCAACGCGTCCTCGACCTGGAGTCGCACAATCCCCTCCCGATCAATGACGGCGACCGGTGTGCGGATGCTCGGAAGGAGCCCGAGGAGGATCCGCTTCTCGATCTCCGCCTGGAAGACGGCCATCCACCCCTTGTCCGTCAGGCGCTGGATGCTGTCGACCTTGGCGCCAAGGACGTCCGCGGCCTTCTCGAGCAGTTCCGCGTCGGAGGGCAGGTCACCACCGAGCGTCCGTGTGCGCAATTCCGGTGTGCCCCGGGCCGTTGCGCTCACCCGCTTGGTCTGCCGGTCGACCTCCACGACGACCTCGATCGTGTCCGCGTCCGCCCCCATGCGCTGGACCGACTCGAAGGCCTCCCGCCGCGCCTGCACCAGGTCCGACTCCGTCGGGTTCATGATCGTCTTTTCGACCGTGTCCTGGATGATCCCCAGCGCCACGCCGATGGCCGAGATGACCTCGTTGTTCCGTGCGATGCGGTGCTCCATGCGCATCGACTTCGCGGTGAACGGCACAATCGCCTCCGCCCCGCCGCCGCCGCCCACGAGCGTGATCTTCTTCTGCGCCAGCTTGTGCTCCGTCAGCATCCGCTTGACGATGGTGATGACGCGCTTGCAGGCGACCTCGAGAAGCCGCTCCGCGAGCTGCTCCGCGTTCATGCGGCAGGTCTTTGCCACCGCGCTGAAGCACGCGTCGACGCTGGCGTCGTCGCCCTTGGCGTATCCCTCAACGAGACCCAGCAGGTTGGCCGCGCCCGTCGGTGTGAGGGTGATCGTCGGTTCGTCGGCGCCGTTGATGGCGAGTGCCAGGTAGTCCTCCGGGTCGCCGGGCCGCGGCTGGACGTTGCGCACCTCCACCGATTCGATGCCGGGCGTGAACGCCTCGTACCCAAGCCCGGCGATGTGGGCGCTGCGGGGGCCGACGTCGACCAGCTTGCCGTTGCGCAGCCGCGGCACCGATCCGCCGGCGATGCCCACCGTCCTCACGTCCAGTGTGCGTATATATAACCGGTGCCCGCCGACCTCGCCATGGGTCACGATCGGCCGCCCGTTCTTGATCACGCAGATGTCCGACGTCGTCCCCCCCACCTCGATCATGGAACCGTCGGAAATGCGCTCGTACATGAGGGCCGCCGCCACGCCGGCGGCGGGGCCCGACAGCATCGTCAGGATTGGCCGCTTGCGCATCGCCTCGATGTCCATGATCCCGCCGTCGGACCGCATCACCATCAACGGGGCGGTGATGCCGCTCTGGCGGACGGCCTTCTCGGTCATGTTCGCCGTCTCGAGCATCTTGGGCAGCATCGACGCGTTGATGACCGCCGTGCGTGTCCGGACCCGCAAGCCGTAGAGCTGCGAAAGGGCGCTACTGGCGGACGCCGGGTATCCCATCTCGAGGGTGATCGAGGCGACGTGCTCCTCGCGGGTCGGGTCGTCCACCCCGAAGCTCTCGGAAGCAACGAAGGCCTCGCATCCCTCGTCGATCAATTGACGGATCAGTTCGCGGATGCGGTCGACCCGGTAGTCCTTGGACGTGTCGAGGAAACGGAAGGCCGTATAGACATACTTGCCCTCGGACAAACCGATGTTGCCGATGTTGGCCTCCTGGCGGGCGCGAATCGCCGCCGCGCCGGTGGCCATGCCGATAATGCCGACCTTCGCCACGTCGCCCTCGATCAGCGCGTTGGTCGCCTGGGTCGTGGAATGGGCGATCAGGATGACATCGTCGGACTGGAGTCCCGCCTCGGAGATCAGCTTCTGCATCGACTGGACGACTCCGGCGGCAACGCCCTCCTCCGCCGAGTGCGTCGTCGGCACGACAGCCTTCCCCACCAGGTCCATGGTCTCGAGGTTCACTGCCACCGCGTGGGTAAACGTCCCCCCGACATCGATGCCGATCTTGATGCTGCCGCGGCGCTCGTCACTCATCGGCGGGCTCCGTCCCGGCATAGGGCGGGGCGGGCGCCTCGATAGGGGCCGCCTCTGGCGCCTGTTGCCGGGCCGCCTCCACGTCCTGCCGCGGGGCAATGCGCGAATCCTCGAGCTGGATCGGGAAGGTCATCGTCGCCACCAACAGCCCAAAGACGACCATGCCCCAGACATAAGGAAGGGTGCGGTACATCACCTGCTGAACGTCGACGCGCAGTTCGTTGGCAAGCCACACGTTGTGGGTGTTGGTCGGATCGCAAACCCCCTGGATCTGTCCGACCACCATCAGCATGGCCATGATCGCCTCGGGCGAGAAGCCCACCGCGGGCGAACTCAGGATCGTGGCGATGCCGAATCCAAGGCCCCATGTGTTCAGCGGCCCGCGATAGAGCGCCAGCGGCCCGCAAATGGTAAAGATCGCGACGTAGAAAAAGTCCTGGTTCGGGATGAGCTGAAACAGCGGCTGGATCGCGGCGATCACTGGCCAGAGCGCCCCGTCGTTCGCATCGGACCAGCCACTGGGACCCATGATCGCCTTCAGCAGGATCCCGATCCCAATGAACAGCATGATCGCCGGCATCACCGACGCCCCGCCCTGGATCATCGCCTGCACCGTGAGGCTTACGGAACCGGGCCGCGCCGTTACAATCACCGCGTAGATCACCCCAAGCAGGAATGCCGCGAGCGGATCCAGCCCGTACACGATGATCAGCACCAACGGCACGATGGGGATCAGATAGGCGTACCACTTGATCTCGATCGCCTGATGACGCCAGCGGGGCACCTTCCTGAGGATGTCGTTGAAGGCGATTCCCACGATCGCGAGCAGCACAAGTCCCACCAGGACCTGAACGACAAAGAACGCGGCGCTCGTTTCCGTGGTCCCGTCCGCCGCTACGTCGCCGGTGACCGACCGTTGGAGGCTGACGATGATCGTAACGATGATCGCCACCACCGCCGACGCCCCGCCAAGGATCGATGCCACACGCCGAAGCGAACGAATCGCCCCGTTGCGGTACATCTCGATCGTGACGAAGAAGATTCCCGACAGCGCGAGCAGAAAGAACACCGTCAGCGCGGCGTTCTGGATGACGGGAATCGGCACCTGAAGCGCATCGCGATAGAGCGCCCAGTTCGTGGCATTCAGCACACCGCCCAGGCTGATGCCGAACAGCATGACGCCCGCGGCGGCGAGAGGCGGGATGCCCACCGTCGCCATCAAGGGGAGGAGAACGAGGCTCACCATAATGATCGCGCCAAGGCCGCCGATGGTCGTGAAGAGCAACGCCACAAGGCCAAGGGAGAACAACGCGACGGCAAACGGGTTGTCGCCGATGAGCTCGGCCCCGTTCTTCACCATGCTTTCCGCCACGCCGGATTTCTGGAGGATGAAGCTGAGGATGCCGCCAAAGAAGGCCGCCACCATCGCATTGGCGAGCAACCCGGCGCCCTCCTTAATCACCCCGTTGAAGAGATCCATCGGCGTGATCTGGAAGTCGAAGCCCACGCCCTCCTCGAGGTTGATGCCGGTGAAGATCATCGTGGAGAGGACCATGGCGAGGGCCATGATCGGCAGCGTGAGAAGCGCTGGCAACTTGCGGGTGATCATGGCGCCCGTGCCGAGCGCGAAGATCAGGAGGATGGCGGCGGTGGCGACGTAGATCACAGGAAATTCGGACACGGGTAAATTGACCCGGGATTCACGGTCCAAGGATTCCCGAGGGTCAAGGCGATCTCAGCCGGTTTGGTAAACACTTTGCTCCCTTGCCACCGTCAGTCATTTCGTGGTTCAGGATCTCACACGATTATCAAGCCAAAGGACCAACCGCCGATGCCTAAAGTCACCTTCATGCCGATAAACAAAACGGTCGAGGCCGAGGAGGGCCAGAACCTCCTGGAAATCGCCGAGGAGCACGACATCGGCATGGAGCACGCCTGCGGCGGCGTGTGCGCCTGCTCCACCTGCCACTGCATCATCCTCGACGGCACCGACGACGGACTCGAGGAACAGGAGGACGACGAGATCGACACCCTCGACAAGCTTTGCCCCGAGCAAACTCTCCACAGCCGCCTCGGCTGCCAGGCCAAGGTCATCGGCGACGTGAAGGTGCAGATCTTCAATTGGCCACCACGGGAGCTCTGATCATGGAACTTCGCTGGAACGACCTCGACGACATTGCCATCGCCCTCTACGAAAAGCACCCGGAGCAAAATCCCCTCGAGGTTCGCTTCACCGACCTCCTCGACTGGGTCCTCGAGATCGACGGATTCATTGGGACCCGCGATGAATCCAACGAGGCCAAGCTCGAGGCCATCCAGATGGCCTGGCTCGAGGAGTGGAAGGACAATCAGGACGACTGAGTGGCGAGACCGGAGAAAAAGCCCCTCGGCGCGGCCTACTGGCAGCAGCTCGCCGGCCATCGCCGCCGGACCCTCTCGGAACGGTTCCGCCCTTTCCTCGCCTGCCCCGACGACGACGCCCCCCTCGAGTACAACGAACAAAGGGACGACCTGACCTGCCCCTCCTGTAGTCGTGTCTATACAGATCAGGGCGGCTGGCTCGACCTGCTCCCGGCCGGTGACCCCTACCAGGTGTCCGAGAACGCCCGGGCCTTGCTCGAGCAGGCCGCCAAAGAATCCCCCGCCCCCGAACCCCCACCCCTGTGGGACCGGGCCCTCGCCTGGCCCGAGTCCTGGCAGGATCTGCACGTCCTCGATGTTGGATGCGGGCGCGGCTGGGCCGCCGCCGAGTTTGCCCGCCGCGGCGCCATCGTCGCTGCCGCCGACATCGTCTCCGGCGAGGGCGGCCTCGCCACCGCCCTCGACGTCGCCCAGCGAGAGGAACTCCCCGTCGACTGCTTTCGCGCGGATGTTTGCAGGCTCCCCTTCGTGCCCGGGACCTTCGACGTGGTCTTTGCCTGCGACCTGATTCACCGCCTTCGGCGTCCGGAACGCCTGCTCAAGGAAGTGGGCCGCGTCCTCAAGCCCGAGGGCGTCTTCCTCAGCCTCGGCGAACCCGTCCGCCAGGACCTCCCTGCCCACACGGATGCCCATGGGTTCCATGGCCATAGGCTGACCCTCGGCGACCTTGGGGGCATCCTCCACGAGGGCGGGCTCGAGATGGAGGCGGTGTTGCCGGGCGACAATGGCGCGCGCACGGGGGGATGGTGGAACCGGGCCCGGCGCGCATGGCGCCAAGGCCAGTTTCGCGGCCGGACCTTGCTCGTCGGCCGTCAGGAGCGGCCCTTCGAGCTCCCGAGGCTTCCCAACCCGTGGCAGCGAAAGGAGGAACAACATGAGTGAGCCCACGGCACGGCTCTCCGAGATCCCCGAGGGGGGCTCCATCCGACGTGAAGTCCACGGACGCGAAATCGCCCTTTATCGAATCGATGGCGTCCTCCACGCCATCGACGCCGTTTGCCCCCATCGTGGCGGGCCCCTCGACGAGGCCGACCTCGAGGACGGTCGCATCATCGCCTGTCCCTGGCATGGCTGGCGGTTCGACATTACCACCGGCCTCTCGCCCACCCACCCGGGACGAATCTCCTGCCACAAGGTGCGTGTCGAGGGCGACGACGTCTTCGTCGAGCTGTCGGTCTAGCCCCATGCTTCCATGGTTCCGGACAAGAAGCGGGGCGGGGCCGGAAGACCCCTACGCCGCGGCCGCCCGCCGCTTTCGCGACTGGATGCCTTCCTCCAATGACAATGTCTATACACGGGCGGATGCGGCGCTCGACGCGTTCGATCGTGCGGCCTTCCACGAGTCACTCCTTGCGGACCTTGCCGCCTTCCTCGGCGAGGCCGTCCGCGAGGAGCACGGCGGCGACTGGAGGGACGCGCCCCTCCATGGCCCCGTCGTTCAGGGGCTTGGCGACATCCCCCAGGCCGTCTACCACCCCCTCGCCCTGGCAGAAAAGAAGGCCGCCGACCGGTCCCGGTTCTCCCTCGCCGGGTTTCACGCAACGCTCCCCCGCCGCCTGGAGGCGGAAGCGACGAAGCCCCAGCCCACGCCGGCATCGTCTGCCACCGGGGGCCCACCGGCCGCCGTCGCGAGGGACGCATCGGAGCAACTTCGCGCCTTCTGGAACCAGCGCTTCCGCGTCACCCTCCCGCTTTCCCTCACCGGCGTCCGGGAACTGGATGGCTTCCTCCGCAGCCACTACTTCATCTCGCTGCTGCCCGAGTCGTTTCTGTTCAACGCAGGGTGCCTGGTGGGTGAAGTAGCGCGGGGCCTTTTCGGAGGGGAATGGGCCTGGAACGAGCACCCGCGGCCGGACCGCATCGCCCTCCGCTGGCCCGAGCTCGACTATTATCCCGTCGGCCGCATCTACAAGATGATGACCGCGCGGCCCGAAGGCGAGCCGCTCGATGAGTATATACGCCTCGTTCCGAGCGCCCGGGCGGAACTCCGAAAGTCCCCCTGAACGCTACTTCCTGCGGCCCTTCCTGTTTTCCTTCGCCGCGGCATCCTGCCGCTCGAAGGCCTCCTTCATCGATTCCAGAACGATTTCCATGCAACGGACACGGGCGCACCGCTTGCAGTTTGACGGCACCACGTGCCAGGGCGCGTAGGTCGTCGACGTGCGCTGAATCATCTCGTCGATCGCCTCGCGATATACGTCCCACTTCTCGCGATTCCGCCAGTCCTCCTCGGTCAGCTTCCACTGCTTGTGGGGGTCCGCCTCCCGCGCCCGAAAGCGGCGGAGCTGCTCCTCCGGGGTGATGTGGAGCCAGAACTTGACGATGGTCGCGTGGCCGCGATAGAGCATCGTCTCGAACTCGTTGATTTCCTGGTAGGCTCGGCGCCAGTCGGCCTCCGGCGCGAGCTTCTCCACCCGCTCCACCAGCACCCGGCCGTACCACGAACGGTCGAAAATCGTCGTGTGCCCCTTGCGCGGAATCCAGCGCCAGAACCGCCACAGGTAATGGTGCGCCAGCTCCTCCTGTGTTGGCTTCGAGACCGGAATCACGTCGTAGTAGTGAGGATCCAGGTAGGCGGTGAGACGCCGGATCGTTCCGCCCTTGCCGGCTGCATCCCACCCTTCGAACACGATCACCTGCGCGATGCGGCGCTCGATCGCCTCGAACTGCGCCGCCCGCAGCTTTTCCTGCAGGTCCTTCTTCCTCTCGTCATAATCATCCTCGCTCATCGGCTCCGGGAAATCGACCTTGTCGAGGACCGTGGGCATTTCCTCGAGCACCGGGACCGTGAGGGGCTCGGGCGCGGAACCGTTCCCCCCAACGGCACGGCGCGGTTCGCGGCGGGAGTTCAACGCCCCGACCACCGACTCGATGATCGTCTGGAAGATTTTCATCCGCCGATAGCGTTTGTCTCCCGCCTCGACGACGTTCCAGGGCGCCTGGTGCGTGGACGTCCGCTCGAGCATCTCCTCCGCCGTCTGCGTATAGACGTCCAACAACTCGTGTTCGGCCCACTGCTCCTTGCCGATGAGGTAGCGCCAGTACGGGTCGTCCTCCCCATCCTTCAGCCGCTTGTGCTGGATCTTGCGGTCGATGTGCAGGAAGAACTTGAGGATCACCGCCCCGTCATTCGCCAGCATCTCCTCGGTCTGGTTGATCTCCTGGTAGGCGGAGGAAAAGTCGTCAACGCCGCCGGGGCGAAAGACGCGATCGTCGAGAACGCGGCCGTACCAGGACCGCTCGAACAGGCCGACCGTCCCCCGTTCCGGCAGACGGATCCAGTAGCGCCACATCCAATGCCGCAGTTCCTCCTCGGCCGAGTGGTACTTGGTGCTGTGGACCTTGAAGCCGCGGGGGTCCATCGCCTCGCTGAGCTTGCGGATGGCGTCCACCCGGCCCGAGAGGAATGCCCCCTCCAGGAGGATCAGGACCGGCAGCCGCGCCTCCCGGATCGTTTGCTGGAGCTCCCGCAGGTCATTCTCCAAGCGGGGAAACCACTGGCGATACGAGGCCTTGTCGACCTTGGTGCGAGGGTCCACCGTCTCGAGCATCAGCGCATCCTTGTCTGGCCCAGATTGTCACCAAACAGCCACATCCCGCCGCGGGGGTCAAAGGGGCACTTCGCCCGCAGGGAATATTTGCGCCACGGAGGCACGGAGGATGCACGCCATCGGCCAGACCCTGCGATCTCCCGCAGGGTCTTCCTCATCGGTTTCCTTCTCTCATTGTTGCCCCTTGGAACTAGCCGACGGCCTGGAGTTCCACGAGTCGCGAATACACGCCGCCCTGGCTCAGCAACAACTCGTGCCGGCCTTCCTCGACGATGCGTCCGTCGTCGAACACGAGGATGCGGTCGGCATTGCGGACCGTGCTCAGCCGGTGGGCGATGACGAACGTGGTGCGGTCTTTCATGAGGACCTCCAGGGCCTCCTGGACGAGGCGCTCGCTCTGGCTGTCGAGGCTGCTCGTGGCCTCGTCGAGGATGAGGATGCGGGGCTTGCGGAGGAGTGCGCGGGCGATGGCGAGCCGTTGCTTCTGGCCGCCGGAGAGCCGCACCCCCCGGTCGCCGATCTCCGTCTCGAAGCCCGCCGGTTGCGCCTCGATGAACTCGAGCGCGTTGGCCTGCCGCGCCGCCACCACCACATCCTCCATCGACACGCCCTCCAGCCCGTGGGCGATGTTCTGGAAGATCGTCCCATTGAAGAGGAAAGTCTCCTGGGTGACGATCCCAACCTGCCGTCGAAAACTTCGCAGGTCGAAGTCACGCATCGGCGTGCCGTCTATGAAGATATCTCCCTGGATCGGGTCGTAGAAGCCGAGGAGGAGCTTCACGAAGGTTGTCTTGCCGGCGCCACTCGCGCCCACGAGGGCGATCGTCTGGCACGGCTCGACGGTGAGGTTGAGCGACTTCAGCACCGGTTTTTCGCTCCCCGGATAGCTGAACCACACGTCGCGAAACGACACCCGCCCCGTGAGCGGCCCCATCTCCGGCTTCCCCTCGTGCTGTTCCAGGCTCGGGAAGTCGAGCACCTCGC
>CAYQTO010000091.1:0-14603 GCA_964420455.1 uncultured Candidatus Sumerlaeota bacterium
GCGGCGTCGGGCATGGGGGGGGGCGGGCGGGAGGGCGCGCTCGGCGTGCTGGCGTTATGCCGATCGGTACCTTGGAGCCCGTTCGAGGGGCAGGAACCGGGGCCTCGCAATCCTCTATCGCTTGGTTTCGTGGGATGCTCACGCCACGGGCCGATGAAAGCAAGAGATTGTTTGTCGGTTTGCGGAGTCGCCCGGATGGGGGGTCGACTAGATGAGGGCGCCGAACACGAGGCCGAGGAAACTCCGGAAAACCCCTTGTTCCTCGGCGCTTTCGAAGCTTTCGCCGACCTGGTTTACGGCACGTTGGGCGTCCTCGTAGAGGGTTGGGTCGTTGACGAGGCGGCCGAGGGTGCCGTCGCCTGCGTTGATCTTGGTGGAGACCTCGTTGAAGTTGTTGATGGCTTCCTCGATGCGGGGTCCGGCGTCGGAGAGGGAGGCGACCAGGCCGCGGAATCCCTCGCGGTTTTCGCCGATGGCGGCCTCGACTTCCTGGGCGGCGCGGCGCAGGTCCTCGAAGACGGTCTGGATGTCGTTGACGACCTCGTCGCCGTAGATGAGGGCGCCGAGGGTGCCTTCGCCGGAGCGGACCTGGTCGGTGATCTCGCGGGCGGTGTCCGCGACCTCGCGCAGGTCGTTGTAGAGGGTCTGGTCCTTGTACAGGGCGCCGATGGTCCCCTCTCCGGAGGCCATGGAGGCGGTGACTTCGTTGAGGCGCTCGGCGAGTTGATCGAGCTTGGGGCCGGCCTGGGCGAAGGCGCGGGAGGTCTCGCGGAGGTCTTGACGGTTTTCCTCGATGACCTCGTTGATGCGGGCGAGGGTCTGCTGCTGGTTGGCATTGAGGTTGGTGATGAGGTCCTCGGTTTCGGTGCTGAGGTCGCTGATGGTGGTGAGGACCTCGTCGATGCTGGGGGTCTCGGCGGTTTCGATTTCGTCTCCCATGCTGAGGAACCGGAGGTCGCCGGGGCCTTCGTCCATGGTGATATTGACGATGCTGCCGCCGAGGAGGCTGCTGATTTGGATCTTCGCGACGGAGTTGGTGGGGACCTGGTAGCGTTCGTCGATCTCGAGGATGACGCGGACGCGGTAGCGGTTGGCGTCCCAGTCCATGCTCTTGACGGTGCCGATGGGGACGCCGCGGAGGGTGACGCGGGTGCCGGGCTCGACGCCGGTGCCCTGGCGGAAGTTGGCAACGAGGTCGTAGCTGTCGCTGAAGAAGGTGTTGGTCACGGTCTGGAGGCTGAGACCGATGGCGAGCACGAGGGCGAGGGTGAAGAAGATGCCGACGCGAAGGATGATGGAGGGATTGGTGGTCATGGCGGCTGCCCCTGTGGAATGCCGTTGGTTGGTGGGGGGAGTGGATAGGGGGCAGTCGGGGCCGGTGAGGTCAAGGGATTGGCGGAAGGATCACCAATCGCGGAGCCAGACGAGGCGGCGGGGGTAGTCGATTTCGAATCGTCGGAACTGGTTGAGGATGCTGCCGGAGATGAGGACGGTGCGATCGGTGGAGAAGATGCCCTGGCCGTGCTCGTGGACGACGATGCGGACGCTGGGGAACTCGATACCGAGAAGGAGGACGGGGCCGTAGTCGTAGATGTCGAGGGTGCGGGAGCCGGCGAGGCTGATGACGGTGGCGGTTTCCGCGGGGGGCGTTTGGAGGCGGGGCCCGAGGAGGCGCCGGGCGAGGGGTTCGGCCATCTCGAGGTAGACGCGGCGCTCGTCGGCATAGCCGCTGCCGGTGTCGATCTTGCCCCATCGGGAGAAACCGTGATTGGGGAAGGCGATCTCGACCGCGGGGATACCGCCGAGGAGGTGCATGGGTTCGGAGCGGAGCCCGGGGGCGAGGGGGCCGGGCTGGCGGGAGAGGTCGATGCGGGCCTCCTCCATGTCGAAGGCGACGGTGTAGGGGAGGAGGAAGTCGGAGCCGATGAGGCCGGCATGCTTGCGGCCACCGGGGGCGCGGAAGGCGCGCAGGTCCTGGATAGACACCAGCCGGTCGTCGTGGCGGACGGCGCCAAGGCGCATGGTTTCCACCCATCCGCGTTCGAGTGTCACCATGCCGGTGGTGGCGGCGACTTCCTTGAGGCCCTCGCGGCGTATATACAGTTGGTCCGCCGTGGCGGAGTCGATGATGCTGACGGAGGCGCCGGTATCGATGAGGTAGAGGCCCTTGCGCCCGTTGACCGACGCCTCGGTCCACGGTTCGCCGTAGTAGTAGGTCATGGGAAGGTCGCCCCGCCGCAGGCAGGCGGAGAGGAGCAGCACGACGGGGAGCAGCAGGGCCAGGCCGAGGCTCCGGAGGTTCATCGGGGAGGGCCTTCCGACCGGGGGGGTGAGGAAAGAGGACGGGGGGTGAGGCCATTAAGGTCAAGGATGACCCGGGGGGACTGGGGTTGGGTGGTGGGCGCGCAGAGGAGGCGGCCTCCGGAGACGAGACAAAGTTCCCCGGCGGCGTTCCATCCGGCCCAGATGACGCCCTCGAGGGGGAGGGGGCTGGTGGCTCCAGGCGGTGTGAAGCTGTAGCGGACGCCTTCGCCAGCGAGGAAGGTGGTGGCGTCGGCGGCGGCCCCGGGATCGAGATGGAGGTCGATGCGGGCGCGGGTGCGGCGATGGATTCTGTGCCAGGCGTGGCCGTCGTCGGCAGCGCGGGCAGCCTTCCACCCGTCGCGCTCGAGGCGCTCGGCCACAGTGCCATGGAGGTCACCGGGGTCTTCCAGGTGGCCGAACTCCCATGGGTGCGGTTCGCGGACCTCGGGCTCCTCGGCGATGACATGGTTCAGCCAGAGGATGGGGGAGCGGGCATCAAAGAATCCGCCACCGAGGGCGACGGTTTCCTGGGGCCAGAAGACGAGTGCCTGGACGTTGGGGGGTTGGCACAAGGCGGTCCAGGCGTAGGGGGGGCGGGTGCCGCGATAGGCCAGCAGCACCATCCAGTCGCCCTTGGGGGCAAGGTCGCAGCGACCGGGATAGACGAGTCCGTGGAACCAGGAGCCGGGCGTGACCAGGCCGGTGTCGCGGTCCCACAGGAGGAAATGCCACCATTTTGAGGGGCCGCGGCGAATCACGAGGACCTGCGGCGAGGCGGTCGCGGGAAGGACGTACAGCGTCGTCCGCGCTGACCGCCGATCGGTCATGGGACGGGGATGGCCAGGAAGTTCGCGAGGAGTTTCTTGCCCTCGCCGGTGAGGATGGATTCGGGGTGAAACTGGACGCCGTGGAGGGGAGCCTCGCGGTGCTCCAGTCCCATGACGAGCCCGTCGTCGCTCCGGGCGGTAACCCGCAACTCCTCGGGGATCGACTTTTCGTCGACGATCAGCGAGTGGTAGCGGGTGGCCGTGAAGGGATCCGGGAGCCCGCGGAAGACGCCGGATCCATCGTGGGTGATGGACGAGGTCTTGCCGTGCATGAGTCGGGGGGCGCGGACGACGGCGGCCCGGAAAACCTGGCCGATGCACTGGTGGCCGAGGCAGACGCCAAGGATTGGGATGTGGCGGTGGAAGGCCTCGATGACGGCGCAGGACTGGCCGGCCTCCGTGGGGGTGCAGGGGCCCGGGCTGATGACGATGCGCCCGGGGGCGAGGTCGCGGACGCGCTCGGGCGTGGCCTCGTCGTTGCGCAGGACGACCGGTTCCGCCCCCAACTCGCCCAGATACTGGACGAGGTTGTAGGTGAAGGAGTCGTAGTTGTCGATGACGAGGAGCACGGGCGTTTCCCTGAAGGGGTGGGGATCAGGCGTCGGTGGGTTTCTCGGATTCCTCGGTGGTTTCGGGGGCGTGGTGCTCCTCCCCGGCCGGTTCTTCCACGGCGTTGGGAGCGGGGAGGTCGACGGTTTCGGCCTCGGGGGCGGGCGGCTGGTCGTCGGTCTCGGTGGGGACGTCGACGGGTGGGGGGGAGGCCATCTCGGCGGTGAGGGTGCCGCCGCCCGGGTCGTCCGGTGCGACGGAGACGGTGCGACCGGCTAGCCTGTTGGCCAAGTCTTCGGCCTTGAGCAGGAGGTTGCGGTCTTCCTCGGACAGTTCGATGGGGGCGTCGTCGCTGGAGGTCATTTCGCGGAGCCCTTCGAGGTATTCCTGGGCGCCGGCAACGACTTCCTCGGCGAGCTCGAGACTGTCGCTGGTGAAGACGAGGAGATCCTTCGGGGCGCTCTCGGCGATCTTTTCGACCGAGTTGAACTCGCTGGATTTCGCGATGGCGGCGCGGATAAACTCGGGGAGGTTGTCGAGCTGGGACAGGAAGTCCTCGAGGTACTGGATGTTGATCTGGCGGAGGCGCTCGAGGGTTTCCGCTTCCTCCTGCTCGCTGATGTCGATCTTCCAGCCGGTGAGCTTGGCGGCGAGCTTGGCGTTCTGGCCGCGCTTGCCGATGGCCTTGCTGAGGGACTCGCGCTCGACGATGACCTCGGCGCGCTTCTCAACCTGGTGGAGGCGGATCTGGATGATCTGGGCGGGGTTGAGGGCCGAGGTGATGAAGTTCTCGGGGATCGGGGAGTAGGGGACGATGTCGATTTTCTCGTTGTCGAGTTCGCGGACGATCATCTGCACGCGGGAGCCCTTCATGCCGACGCAGGCCCCGACGGGATCGACGTTGGAGTCGAGGGACTGGACGGCGATCTTGGTGCGGACGCCGGGCTCGCGGGCGATTTCGACGATGCGCACGGTGCCGTCGCTGATCTCCGGCACTTCCGTGGCAAAGAGCTGCTTCACCAGGTCGACGCGGGTACGGGAAAGGATGACCTGCGCCCCCTTGGGAGGGCGGCGCACCTCGACGATCAGGCACCGGATGCGGTCGTTGGCGCGATAACGGATGCCCATGGGAATTTCGCTGGCGGGGAGGAGGGCCTCGATGCGTCCGATGGAGACGATGGCGTCGCGCCGGTCGTAGCGCTGGACCACGCCGGTGACGACGCTCCCGACCTTGTCCTTGTAATCCTCATAGATGCGGTCGCGCTCGGCATCGCGGAGCCGCTGGAGGATGCCCTGGCGGACCGACTGGGCGGCGATGCGGCCGAATTCCTCCGGGTCGATCTCGACCTCCACCTCCTGCCCGAGCATGTGGTTGGGGTTCTGCTTCTTGGCGGAGATGATGTCGATCTCGTGCTTTTCATCGTCGACATTGATGACGACTTTCTTGCGGACGAAGATCTTCATCTCGCCGGTGTCGATATTGAGCTCGGGGCGGGCCTCGTTGAAGGCCTTGGCGCGGCGCTGGGCGGCGGAAAGAATGGCGGCCTCGACGGCATGCTTCACGACCTCGGGCTCGAGGTCCTTCTCCTTGGAAAGCTGTCGGACGAGGGCTTTGACGCTAACCGGCTCGATGAGGTGCTTTTTCTTCGCCATGGTGCGTTGGGGGGATCCTTGGGATCGTTGATGTGGAGACCCGGGAGAAACGGAAAGCGGCCGCCCCGGGGGGCGGCCGCGCGGAACCTCTCGGCGCTGAAGACATCTCATGTGCACGGCGGGGGGAGCTTGGCAAGCCCTATTGTGCTTGAACACGGCGCAGGAAAAGCCATCGTTGGGCCGGGCCCGGAACACGCTCGTGCGGGGGTTAACGACATTTCCCGGCCCCATTGAAGCGAGGAGTGCCATGTCCCAAACCCTTCCGGACGTACAAAAATCGCAGGACGACCGCGGGATCGACATCGACGAGGTTGGTGTCTCGAACATCCGATTCCCGATCAGCTTTCCCCGGCGCGAGGGGGGAAACTACCACACGGTAGCGCGCATCTCCATGCGGGTGAACCTGCCGCATACGGAGAAGGGCACCCACATGTCGCGGTTCCTGATCGCCCTTCATGAAAAGGAGGCGAGCCTGCGGCCGGGCAACGTCCACGAGGTTCTGGAGCACTTGCTCGACTACCTCGACGCGGACACCGCCTATCTGGACATGGCGTTCCCGATCTTCCTCCAGCGCCACGCACCGGTAACGGGCATTCCCGGCCTGATCGACTATGATTGCGCGTTCAAGGGGGTCCTGACCCGCGGGGGCGAGTACGAGGTGCAGACCGGGGTGGAGGTCGTGGCCGCGAGCCTTTGTCCATGCAGCAAGAACATCAGTGCATACGGAGCCCACAACCAGCGGTCGCGGATCAACCTGCGCATCCGGGAGGCGGGCCGGGTCATCTGGTACGAGGACCTGGTGGAGGTTGCCGAGCGCAACGCCAGTTGCCAGATGTACCCCATCCTCAAACGACCCGACGAGAAGTATGTCACCGAGCATGCCTACGACCATCCGAAGTTCGTGGAAGACATTGTGCGGGACGTGAGCCTGCACCTGCGGGCGATGCTCGAGGAGGGCTCGATCCGCTGGTTCTATGTCTCGAGCACGAACTACGAGAGCATCCACACGCACGATGCGTATGCGCACATCGAGCAAGGGGATCCCGGGCGGCTCCTGAGCCGCTTCGCCCATTGAATTTAGGCTTTAGCTTGATCCGTTCGCGCCGGTGATCGAACCGTCATCGGTTTGGAGGTGGTTCCCATGCGCAGCGCGATCTCAGTCCTCCTGGTGGCGATAGCCGCTGGCGAACTTCCTGCGGAAATCCCCGAAGCGGATTTCCGGGCAGGGATGGCCCAGATTGGTGAAAGTCAGGATTCCGGGGAGTTCCGCGAGGCGGATGCGCTCGTGGAAGCCTTCCTCGGACAAGGCCCGACGGTGGCACAGCGCCGCCTCCTCGAGTTCGAGCGCGAGCGAAGCCGCCGCATCCAGCGGGACTACCGCGTCACCCGCGAGGATCTCTTTGTGAGCCTCGACCGCCGGCTCGTGGATCTAACCCGCGAGGAGTTCGAGCGGTGGATCGACGAGGGGCGCTTCGACCGGTTGATGGTCAACGGCGAGGAACGGTTCGTGAACCCGAGTGCGCGGAACCTGCTCTTTCGCCACGCGGCGGAGTTGTACCCGCGTCGGCGAACGCCCCCGTCCTACGAATGGGAGCGCTTTCTCCTTCGGCACCTGGCGGAGGCGCGCGAGGAGGCCGCACGCGAGGCGACGGTCACTGCCGACCCCCATCATTTTCGCCTTACCATGACGATCACCGTGGAGCCGGGAGCGGTCGCCGAAGGCGAGGTGATCCGATGCTGGATGCCGTACCCCCAACAATTCGCATCGCAGTCCGGGGTGGAGCTGCTGGAGGCGAGCCCGGAGCCCGTGTATATCAATGCACCCGGGTATCCGATGCGGTCGATCTACTTCGAGCAGCCCTCGGCCGGCGACGGGCCGACAGAGTTCCGTGCCGTCTACACGGTTTCCGTTCATCCGAGGGTGGTGGAAATCGACGAGGAGCGCGTGGCCGCGGCGGACCAGCGCGCCAATCCGGATTTCGACTATTTCACCCGGGAGGCGCCACCCCACGTTGTCTATACGCCGGAGATCCGCGCCCTTGCCGGGGAGATTGTGGGCGACGAGGCGAATCCCGCCCGCAGGGCACGGCTGATCTACGACTGGATGGCGGAGAACCTGGACTACAGCTTCGCCCGCGAGTACTCCACCCTCCGCAACATCCCCATGTACGTGCTCGATAATGGATACGGGGACTGCGGCCAGCTGGCCCTGCTGTATATCACCCTTTGTCGGGCGGTGGACGTGCCCGCCCGGTGGCAGTCGGGCTGGGTCATTTACCCCCAGTGGGCGAATCTCCACGACTGGGCGGAGGTTTGGCTGGCGCCCTACGGGTGGGTGCCGGTGGACGCGAACTACGCGATGGACGGGGCGAATCTGGGGTTCGGCCTGACGGCGGAAGAGAAGGAGGCGTGGCACGAGGCCTTCTTCGGCGGCCTGGACGCCTACCGACTGACGATCAACCGGGAGCACGGATACCCGCATTATCCGCCGAAGGAGGACTTTCGGTCGGACACGGTGGACTTCCAGCGGGGGGAACTGGAGGCGAACGGCCGAAACCTGTATTACGATACGTTCAACTATGACCTCGAGGTGGAGTTCCTGACGCCTTCGGACGCGGCGCTGCACGCCGGGCTGAGGGGGGAGTAAAGCGTCGCTTCATCCCCATGACGGCCTACCTGTTTGACCTTATCTCGCTGGTGGCGATCGTGAATCCGCTCGGGGCGGTGCCGATCTTCCTGAGCGCGACGGATGGGCAGACGCGCCGCGAGCGCATCCGGACCGCACGTATCGCGAGCACGACGGTGTTTGTGACGCTAGCGATTGCGGCGTTGTTGGGAAGTCACATCCTGCGGTTGTTCGGCATCTCGACCGCGTCGTTCCAGGTGGGGGGCGGGATCCTGATCCTGCTGATGGCAATTTCAATGTTGCAGGGGCGTGTGGGGCTGGTGAAGCACGGCCCGGACGAGGCGAGCGAAGCGGAGGACCGCGATGCGGTGGGCGTGGTGCCGATCGGGATTCCGCTGATGTCCGGCCCGGGATCGATCGCCCTGACGATCGTGATTGCCGCGCGCGAGTCGGGCCCTGCGCACCTCGCGGTGTTGTGTGTGTTGGTGGGATTGTTGGCGGGGATATGCTGGACGGCGTTGAGGCTGGGGATCCGGCTGGGAGATCGCCTCGGGAAGACGGAGATCAACGTTGGAACGCGGATCATGGGGCTTTTGCTGGCGGCGTTGGCGGTGGAGCTGATTGCCGGGGGGACGCGGGTGCTGCTGCCGGGTTTGGCGGGGACAGAGGGCATCGGTGTGAAGTGAGGGATGGTGTTCTTCCCTGTTGCGGAGCGGGGAGGGAGTGGCGACCTTGCGCGGCTCTGTCGTTCCATGTCCTCCGAGGAGTCGAAGATCCGCCGTGAGCAAGTCGCGTAACGCCCAGCGCAGCCGGAGCCGGGAGGCCGCCGTTCAGGCGCTTTTCTGCCTGCCTTTCGTGGACCAGGACGACGGTCGTGCGGCGGCGGCGGTGGAGGCCACGCGGGTGGGCGAATCGCTGGCGAAGGCGATCGGATCGGTGGGCGAGTTGCGCCGGGCGCTGGATGCGGTGGAAAGGGCCCTGAAGGAAAGCCTCGCGGCCTTGTCGGAGGCGGCAAAGCCGGCAGAGGAGCGGCGGACCGCACGGGTGACGGAGAATCCGGTGGCCGCACATCTCTACCTGGACGAAGCGCGCCAGGGGGCGAGGGCAAGCCTTCAGGAGGCCGCCCGGGCGCTGCGCGATGCGAACGACCTGTTCGACGCGGAGGGGTTCACGGCTCGGCTGCTGCGCACGTACCAGTCGCACGCGCAGAGCATCGACGGTTTGCTGGACCGGTTGCTCGAGGGGTGGTCGCTGCGGAGGTTGGCGGGCGAAGACCGGGCGATCCTCCGGCTTGGGGCGACGGAACTGGTCCATTTCGAGGACGTGCCACCCCGCGTTGCGATCAACGAGTACGTGGAACTGGCCAAGAACTACGGCGACGAGGAGTCGTCGAAGCTGATCAATGGGGTGCTGGACCGGGTGGCCAGGGAAGTGACGCGGGCGGCGGACTAGTCCGCGGCGGGAGTGCCACCGCCAAGCTTGGCAATGCGCTCGCGGGATTCGGCGGCCTGCTTCTCCATCACATCAATGCCTGTCTCCGCATCGATGTTGAGCTTGCTTGCGAGTTGAACGAAGAAGGTGCGCTCGGAGTCCTCGATGACGCCGTCGGCAAAGATGCCGCGGGCGACGAGGCGGAGGGCCTGCCGCGGGATGGATGGATCGTCGAGCTGGCGGGAGGCCTCGAGGAGCGTTCCCGCGAGGTACTCGGTGCCTTTTTCGGACCGCATGAGATCGAGGTGTCGGCGCACGGAGTGGGACATGAAGGCGAACTCGTCGGTGGAGACGCCGGAGAAGACGGGCAAGCCGAGGACGAAGGGGATCATGCGCTCGAACTCGGCGGGGTCGACCGTCCCGTCGGAAGTGGCGGTGAGGTACACAAGGTACAGCATGGTGAAGCGGACAAAGCGCTTCTGAGCCTCGCGGAGGGCCTCCTCGAGGATGTCGGAAGGCAGATCGAGTTCGTGGCGGAAGCGATCGAGGAAGTTGGCCTTTTCGCTGGTGACAATGCCGTCGCAGGTGGCGACGCGAAGGGCGAGTTCGAGGGCGCGACGTTTTTGGGACGGCTGGGCGAGGCGGGCTTTGAGCTCGACCAGGATGGCTTCGGGGTCCTTGCGGAGATCGGAGGCGACGGAGAGGAGTTCGCTGGCGAAGGAATCCGGCGACTGGTCGACGAATTCCGGTTCCTGGAGGGCGATGAGGACGATTTCGCGCGTTTCCTCGGGGTTGGAAATGTCGGTCATCATGGCGGCCAGGAACATGGACATCAGGAGCCCCGCACGATAGTCACGGTCGGACGGGTTGGCGGATGGGGACGGGGCGGTCACGGGTGGATTCCTCGCTGGTTGCTTCTATGGCAGGATGATGGAGAAGGGCGGGCCATCGGTGCAAGAGAGTTCCCGGAGAAGCCCCCCAAGGGTGACAGGCGAGGTGGGATTAGGGTTGCTCGACTTGGGCGAGTCAGTGGTGATCGTCTTCGAGAAATCGGAAACCTTGGATTGCCGGGACTATTGCCATCCGCCGTGGAGTCCGGAGACTGGAAGAGTCGAAGAATCCGGGCCTTTCGGCGGGGCCCCCTCGATCCGATCGGGAAAGGACCCGAATCCGCATGCGACTTCGCAGCCTCTTTTTCTCCGGTGCCGCGGCGCTGACCCTGGCGGGGCTGGCCGGCGCCCAGCCCATCCCCGTGGAGGGAACCGACATGGTTCCCAACGAGTATGGTGGGATGTTTCCCCGGGAGATCATCTGGGAGCGGGACGGGGCGGTGATGGTGCTGGTGCCCGCTGGCGAGTTCCGCATCGGGCTCGACCGCGAGGAGGGCGGACGGCCGAACGAAGCACCCCAACGGACCGTGAACCTCTCGTCCTTCTACATCGACAAGTATGAGGTGACGCAGAGCATGTACGAGCGTTTCCAGCAGATTGGAACCGCCGCACGGCCGCGCCCCTCCGGCAATCCGGAGATCAAGTCCCCCGATCGGCCGGTGGTTGCCATCCCGTGGACCTCCGCCGAGAGCTACGCGGCGTGGGCGCGCAAGCAGCTGCCCACGGAAGTCCAATGGGAGAAAGCTGCCCGAGGGGAGGACGGCCGACTGTTCCCGACCGGGGACAGCTTTCCGGGGACCGATGTGCTGATCTGCGACCAGGGCAGCAACGGCATGCCGGTTTTTGCCCGCGAGGACACCGGCGACGTGTCGCCGTACGGCGTGTTCCACATGGGTGGCAACGTGGCCGAGTGGACGTCGACCTGGTACGACCGGGATTATTATGAGACGATGGGGACCAGGGATCCTGTGGGGCCCGAGGCGGGAGAGACCCGGGTGGTGCGCGGTGGCAGCTTCTTCAGCGACCCGGAGGACACAAAGGTGACCTCGCGCATTGGCCAGCCTCCGTCGCTGTTTCTGGACAATATCGGTTTTCGGACGGTATGGGTGCCGGAGCCACCGCCGGATCCGGAGGAAATCGCCCGCAATGCCACGCCCACGCCGATTCCGCCGCCTACAACCGAGGAACTGCTGGAAAAACTTCGACTCGAGCTTGTTCCATTCCTCCAACGGGGCACACCGGAACTGCCCGACAGCCTCATGGCAAGCCGCGCCTACCTCACGGGGGAGGAGGCGCTTGTCCAGTTCATCAACTTCACACCGTTTCGGCTGAGCCTGAACTTTGTCGGGCCGGATGAAGGGTTTGTCTTCAAGTACAACGAGCCGATCGTGCCGATGTCCTACCGGAATGTGACGCTGCCAACGGAGCGAAACCTCTATGTGCTGGCGTATGCACCGGAAGCCCCCAACCCCGGGCCGGTGAACTTGGGATTCGTCCGGGCAGAGGCCAAGGCACAGGTCGTCATCAAGAGCGAGCAATTCATCCCGGTGACGACGGATGGCGGGAACGTGTTAAAGCCGGAGGAGACAGGGGCGGCGGAGCAATACTACTCGCGGTTTCTGCCCCGATGGAACGAGATGGAAGTTTACAACACGCTTTCCGAGCCGGTGCTGTTGAGCTACGACGATGTGACGGCCGGAAAGGACCGGCCGGTGCCCCAGGGGGAGTTCCTGCTGGAGGCGGGCCAGCTGTTTCTGATGACAGAACTGCGGCGCGGTGAGTATCTTTTCCGTGCGGATTATATCGGCGCCACGGAGGAAAGCAGCACCCCCGTGGAGGTGATCGTTGACGACAATGCGGCGCGGCGCCTGCTTCTTGTCTCACAGACCGCTGTTCGCGGAGCAACAGTCACGGTGATCACCGAAGAGAAGCCGATGCTGGATCTTTCCGTGACAAACGCCCGCGAGGTGGCGTTCCCACGCGACTGAAGTCCCATCCGGGATCCGGCGCGTTGGACACCGCTCCGGCGAAATGGAGAAGTCATGGATAAGCTCAAGGAACAAGTGCTGGCAGCGCTGGGGACGGTCGAGGATCCGGATCTGCATCAGGATCTGGTGTCGCTCAGGATGATCCGCGACCTCGAGGTCGATGTGAACGGGAACGTGGCGTTCTCGGTATGCCTGACGACGCCGGCATGCCCAATGAAGGAAAAGATCAAGTCGGATTGCGAGGAAGCGGTGCGCGCGGTGGAAGGGGTGCGGGGCCTGCGGATCCACATGACGTCGGAGGTGGGTGCGGGGAAGGTGGACGAGGGGAAGACGCCGATTGCGGGCATCCGCAACATTATCGCGGTGGGCTCGGGGAAGGGGGGCGTGGGAAAGTCGACCACGGCGGTGAACCTTGCGGTGGGACTGGCGCGGCTTGGGGCGCGGACGGCGGTCCTCGACGCGGACATCTACGGGCCGAACGTACCGTCGATGCTGGGGGCCTCCGGCCGGCCCAAGGTGATCGAGAACCGCATCATCCCGATCGAAGCCAACGGCGTATCGGTGATGTCGATGGGCTTCATGGTGAGCGACGACCAGCCGCTTGTGTGGCGCGGTCCGATGCTCCACGGGGTGTTGAAGCAACTGCTGCAGGATGTGAACTGGGGCCAGCAGGACTACCTTGTGATCGATCTGCCCCCTGGGACCGGCGATATCCAGCTTTCCCTTTCCCAGACGGTCCCGGTAACCGGCGCGGTGATCGTCACGACGCCACAGAACATCGCCCTCCAGGACGCGAAGAAGGGCATCAGCATGTTTCAGAAGGTGAACGTTCCGATCCTCGGTCTGGTTGAAAACATGTCCTACTACCTGTGTCCCAAGTGCGGGCATCGGGACGAGATTTTCTCGAACGCGGGGGGCGAGAATGCGGCGAGAAAGTACGGGGTGCCGTTTCTGGGCCGCGTACCGCTGAACACGCAGATCCGCGAGGGGATGGATACGGGCCGGCCGGTGGCCGCAAACGACGACACGGAGTTCGGCCCTTTGTATCGCGAGATTGCCCAGAAGGTGGCCCAACGGATCAGTGTCGAAAACGCGAAGACAGGAAATGTCTTTGCGGTGATTCCCGCCAACTCCTAGCCGGAGAGCCTGCCCCGTGCACCAGCGCACTGCCCGTATCGTTTCCCTTCTTTATGTCGCCGTCGCCCTGATGGGGGTCGGCTTTGTCGCGTTCTCCTACTTGCAGGCGCGGGACATTTCCTTTCGGGAGGAAGCGGAGGCGGCAGATCGGGCACGGGTGGCCGAGCAGCAACGCCTCGAGGCCATGCGCCAGGCCGAAGCGGAGGCGGACCCCCCCGCGCCCGAGGAACGCTACGTTCCCCCCGACCCCATTACCTATCCCTTCTACTAGGGGCGGGTTCCATGACGGAACCTGACAGCGGTGGTCCGAGGCGGGAGGGCCTTGTCCTTGGGGGCGTGCTGGCCCTCGCGACCCTGGTGCACCTGGCTGCCTTTGCGAGGGACTTTGTCTGGGACGACCTCATCACGCTGGACCGGATGCGGCTGGTGGGCGGATGGCGCCTTCTGGACCCGGACGCGTTCGGCTTTGTGCGGCCGGGCAAGGAAGTCCTGTTTTCCCTTCTTGCGGCAACGTTCGGCGAGAGACCGGCAGCCTGGCAGGCGGTGTCGTTGGCGGTGCTTCTCGGTTGCGGCGCGGTGGTGTATTTCCTGACACGGTGCCTGGCCAGGCCGTGGGCGGCGGGCATCGCGGTTCTTGTCTATACACTGCATCCCCTGCATGTGGAGGCGACGGCGTGGGCGTCGGGCCTGAACGGTGCGGTCGCGGCGCTGCTGGCCGGGTTGGGGGTGCTGGCCTGGTGGCGCGACTCGCGGGAACCGAGGCTCGCCCTCCTCGCTGGCGGAGCGGTCGCCATGCTGCTGGGAGTGGCTTTCAAGGAGGACGCGGTTGCGGCGCCGTCGGCCGCGCTGCTGACCATCTGGGCGGTGAACAAGCGCGAAGCAGGGCGGGTCCTCGCACGCCATGGCACCATGGCAGGGTTCGTTACCGTCGCCGGAATCGCGTTCGTGATGGAGATGCGCACGCTTGCGTCGGCAGTCGAACGGGGCGCGTCACCCCTTCCGGTGGATGGCTCCCCGGTTGGGCTCCTCGCCCCCGGGTCCGTCTTCCTCCATCTGCTCGCCTTTGTTTGGCCGTTTCCCTGGTGGCACTATGTGATGTTCGACGGTTTGTCGCCATTTGTCCAGACGATGGGGATGCTGGGATGGGTGGGGGGTCTGCTGCTGGCGGCGGGGCTTGTGCTTGGGGCGAATCCGCCGC